>NZ_JBQFZK010000006.1:0-163748 GCF_056542185.1 Ruegeria sp. AE4
GCTGGCCAACACCCTCACCGCCTGCTGCCGCGCAAACAAACTCCCAGAACCAGAAGGCCTGACCGCCTGATAAACACGGGGGCCGGAGCGGGGCGTTTCAGAGTGCAAGGTACCCTATACCTGCAAATGCAACACAACATCCAAGCCACTGCTGAAGAGCCATTTTTTCCTTCAATATGGCCCAGGCCAGAACTACGGTTAACAACCCAAAAACGGATGCCGAGACCGAGGCAAATTGTGCATTGGGCAAACCACCCGCTGAGACCACGCAAAGGATGGCAACTGCATCCAGAACACCCATCACACATAACAGGGGCATCGCTTGGGGTCCGGGCCAGATTGCTTTTCCAGATGCCACAGCAACCATCCCCAGAGTCAGGATTGCCGCCAATCGGCTGACCAGCGAGACCGAGTACTCGTTGCTAAGCTCGGTTGCATATTGTCCTAGGGCAAAGGCCGCCGCGAAGCCGACGGCCGCAACCAGCGACAGCAGTATTGTTGGGCCTGTTGCCGGATACACCACCGCATCCCGTTCGGACTTGGCTGCGACCACGGAAACCCCGATGCCAATCGCAATGACGGCAAGCCAATGCAGCGGGCTGATAGTTGCACCCCGCCATATGGCCAGCAACACGGACAAGACCGGGTAACTCGCGACAAGTGGCGCAACCAACCGAACCGGGCCACGCTGAAAAGCGGCATACATGCTGATACCCGCCAACAGATAAAACCCGCCCGCGGCGACAGCGGTGAACACTGCGGCACCAGAAATCGAGTCAAATGTACCCAGCGTCACCGTCAGACCAAACTGAAGCACCGCGCCCGATATCAGCACGACCATCAGCGATGCGATCACGCTGACAGACTGGCTGACATAACGTACTGCCAGATCGTGTATCCCCCAGCAAAGTGCCGCGACCAGGCCAAGCGCCAGAGCAGTCATTTTGTCATCACCATCATCGGCTTCGTTTGAATCCGCTTGAGACCATGCATACGTCAAACTGTCACTGGTGTTAAACTTATTTTCCTGCTATGCAATAATATTGAAGCCAAAGGCAATAAGAGGCAGCACATGACGTCTGCATTAGAGCAACTTGGCGGTGAGAGCCGGCTGCGCAGTCTGGTTGAGCGTTTCTATGATCGGATGGAAACGGATCCGGCAGTTTATTCCTTGCACAGGCTACACTTTCGCGGCCATGGGCTGAACCATACCAGACAGGCCCAGTTCGAATTTCTCAGCGGTTTTCTGGGAGGGCGGGCCTATTACCGCGAACGATTTGGTCACATGGACCTGCGTGAAATTCATGCGCATGTCCCTATCCGCGAAGCTGATGCCGAGCTTTGGCTGGAGACGTTTGACGCCGCGCTGGCGGATTGCGGCATGTCCGGTCCGGTTGTCGACAGGATGCGCGTGACGTTGCGCAGGGCGGCGCTCATGCTGGTCAATGACGTACCTGACTGGCGGCTGGAGGCGGATGCGGGCGCAGATGCCCGTGACACACAGCGTGAAAAGAGCGACTAACTTCGCGTGGCCATCGCAGAAACAGGGCCGCCTATGGCGCGGCCCCGATATGCAATCCTGCAATCCGACTTAGATATCGAGCGTGTTGTCTTTTTCCCAGCGCGAGAAATGGGAAACAAAAGAGTTCCATTCCTGATGCTTCATTTTCAGGAAAGCTGACGAGAATTCGGCACCCATCATCGCCTTCAGCTCTTTGTCCTTGTCGTATTCGCGCAGCGCATCAAGCATGTTCAGGGGCAGTTTCGGTGCACCGCGTACCTTATGGCCTTCGGCATACATATCGATGTCCCAGCGCTTGCCGGGATCGGCCTTGGACCGGATACCTGACAGCCCGGCCGCGATGATGACGGCCTGTAGCAGGTAGGGGTTGGTTGCGCCATCGGGCAAGCGCAACTCGAAACGTCCGGGGCCGGGAACGCGCACCATGTGCGTGCGGTTGTTGCCGGTCCACGTCACCGTGTTTGGCGCCCAGGTTGCACCGGACATCGTCCGCGGCGCGTTGATGCGTTTGTAGCTGTTCACTGTGGGGTTGGTGATCGCCGCCAGTGCCGAGGCGTGCTTCATGATCCCGCCGAGGAAGTGCTTGCCGCGTTCTCCCAGACCAACCTCGCCGGTGGGGCCGTCACCCTCTCCTGCGAATACATTGGTTTTAGCGGCATCACCCGGCGCATCCCAGACCGAGATATGGGCGTGGCAGCCATTGCCGGTCAGCCCTTCGACCGGTTTCGGCATGAATGTTGCCCGTAGCCCGTGTTTTTCCGCGATCGATTTTGCCATGAACTTGAAGAAGGAATGCTTGTCTGCTGTGCGCAGGACATCATCGAATTCCCAGTTCATCTCGAACTGGCCGTTGGCATCCTCGTGGTCGTTCTGGTACGGGCCCCAGCCCAGTTCCAGCATGTAGTCGCAAATTTCGCGCACCACATCATAACGGCGCATCACGGCCTGTTGGTCATAGCAGGGCTTTTCGGCTGTATCGAACGGATCACTGATCTGTTCGCCATCCGGGGTCATCAAAAAGAACTCGGCCTCGATCCCGGTTTTGACATGCATGCCCTCGCTTGCCGCTTCGTCGATCAGGCGGCGCAGAACATTGCGCGGGGCTTGCGCGACGTCCTTGCCTTCCATCACACAGTTGCCCGCAACCCATGCCACCTCTGGTTTCCAGGGCAGTTGGATGACGGAAGTCGGGTCCGGAACCGCCAGCATGTCGGGATGCGCCGGTGTCATGTCGAGCCAGGTAGCGAAACCGGCAAAACCAGCGCCATCTTCCTGCATCTCGGCAATGGCCTGCGCTGGCACCAGTTTGGCCCGCTGTCCACCAAACAGATCGGTGAACGAGATCATGAAGTATTTGACGCCTTTTTCTTTTGCGAAAGCTGCGAGATCTATCGTCACGATTGCTTTCCTTTCCCTGTTGAATTTTCGGTTTTCAAAGCAAGAACGCGGCCCCCATTCAGGAGGCCGCGTCGCATATGTTCAGAACCCTTCCTTGCCCGGGTACCAACTGGTTCCCGCTAAGGGCACCCGCGCCATCGCGGCGGCCTCCATAGTCAGGGCACACAGGTCCTCCGGCTCGAGGTTGTGCAGGTGGTTGTGACCGCAGGCGCGCGCAATGGTCTGCGCCTCTAACGTCATGACCTTCAGGTAGTTGCGCAGCCTGCGACCCGCTTCGACGGGGTTCAAGCGCGCGGCAAGCTCTGGGTCCTGCGTTGTGATGCCAGCGGGGTCGCGCCCTTCGTGCCAGTCATCATAGGCCCCTGTGGTCGTGCCCAGTTTCTGATACTCGGATTCCCATTTGGGATCGTTGTCGCCAAGGGCCACCAGAGCGGCGGTGCCAATGGCGACCGCATCGGCCCCAAGCGCCAATGCTTTGGCCACATCTGCACCTGTTCGTATGCCACCCGAAATGACCAACTGAACTTCACGATGCACACCTAGATCCTGCAACGCCTGCACGGCGGGGCGGATACAGGCCAGTGTGGGCAAGCCAACATGTTCGATGAACACATCCTGCGTGGCGGCTGTGCCACCCTGCATCCCGTCCATGACCACGACATCAGCCCCGGCCTTTACCGCCAGTGCAGTATCATAATAGGGGCGCGTCGCGCCGACCTTGACATAGATCGGCACCTGCCAACCGGTGATTTCGCGCAGCTCAAGGATCTTGATCTCCAGATCGTCCGGCCCGGTCCAGTCCGGATGGCGACAGGCCGAACGCTGGTCGATGCCTTTGGGCAGGGTCCGCATTTCGGCCACACGGTCGCTGATCTTCTGACCCAGAAGCATCCCACCACCTCCGGGTTTAGCGCCTTGCCCGACCACGACTTCAATCGCATCCGCCTTGCGCAAATCATTCGGGTTCATGCCGTAGCGCGAGGGCAGATACTGGTAGACCAGCTTGGTCGAGTGGCCCCGTTCTTCCGGGGTCATGCCGCCATCACCGGTTGTGGTCGATGTGCCCGCAGCAGATGCGCCACGGCCCAAAGCCTCTTTGGCGGGACCAGACAACGCGCCGAAACTCATACCCGCGATGGTGATCGGAATGTCCAACTTGATCGGATTTTTCGCAAAACGTGTGCCTAGCGTTACCGAGGTATCGCAGCGTTCGCGATATCCTTCCAGCGGATAGCGCGAGATGGATGCGCCCAAAAACAGCAGATCGTCGAAATGAGGGACCCTGCGCTTGGCGCCACCTCCTCGAATATCATAGATGCCTGTCGCGGCTGCGCGTCGGATCTCGGCATTGATGGGGTTGGAGAACGTCGCCGACTGGATCGGCAGGGTGCGGGGGATCTGATCGTCCATATCTTTCATACCCTTCTTCCTCAGTATGCGGCGGCGTTGTCGATGTCGAAATTGTACAGCTGCCGTGCCGAGCCGTAGCGTTTGAACTCTTCCGGTTTGGCATCACAGCCCGCCCGGCCCAGCAGGTCTTTCAGTATCTCCAGATGTTCGGGACGCATTTCCTTCTCGATACAATCGGCACCAAGACTTTTGACCGAGCCACGCACGAACAGCCGCGCCTCGTAGAGTGAATCCCCCAGCGCATCGCCTGCGTTTCCGCAGACCACCAGGTTTCCGGCTTGCGCCATGAAGGCGGACATGTGGCCGATATTGCCGTGCACGACGATGTCGATGCCTTTCATCGAAATGCCGCAGCGCGAGCTTGCATTGCCCTTGATCACCAGCAATCCGCCATGGCCGGTCGCGCCGGCATATTGGCTGGCGTCACCATCGACGATGACCTGACCGGACATCATGTTCTCTGCAACACCCGGCCCGACGGACCCTTCTACCTTGATAGTTGCCTGCTGGTTCATCCCCGCGCAGTAATACCCAGTCGATCCCTTGACCGTCACTTCGATCGGCGCATCCAGCCCAACGGCAATCGCATGGCTGCCCTTGGGATTTACAATTTCCCAACGGGTCTGGTTGGTCTCGGAATTTTGTGCCTGCAAGCAAGAGTTCAATCCGCGCAGCCCGTCTGCCTCTAGATCATAGGTCTGCATATCAGGCGGCCTTTTCGTGGGTTGTGGGGCTGTCGTTGTGCGACCAGAAATAAACGGTGGACGGTTCAGGTTCCCAAACTCGTGCATCTTCGATGCCGGGCAGGTTCACTAGGGCGCGATACTCGCTGCCAAAAGCCACATACTGATCGGTTTCAGCCATCACGGCTGGTTTACACGCGATCGGATCACGCACGACGCCAAAGCCGTCCTTGGTTCCCACGACAAAAGTGAAGAAACCGTCCAGATCATCGATGCTGGATTCCAGAGCCTCGCCCAAGGTGGCACCATTCATCATCTTCCAGGTCAGGTAGGCTGCGCCAACTTCGGTGTCGTTCTCTGTCTGGATCGTTACACCCGCGCGGCGCAGTTTGCGGCGCAACGAGTTATGGTTGGACAGCGACCCGTTATGGACCAGACATTGGTCGGACCCTGTATTGAACGGGTGGGCACCCATTGTGGTCACCGCAGATTCCGTCGCCATGCGGGTGTGTCCGATGCCATGCGTGCCGCTCATTCCGCTGAGGTTAAAACGCTCGGCAACATCCTTCGGCAGGCCGACTTCCTTGTAGATTTCAAGGCTGTCACCACGGCTCATCACCCGGACCGACGGGCGGATCTCAGCCAGCGCGGCGCGTGCAGCTTCGAACTGACCGGCAGGAATTTCCAAAACGGCATGTGTGTCGTTGTTTCTTTGACCAACAGACGTACCCAGGCTTTTGCCCAACTCGTCCGCAAGGTCGACAAAATCGGTTTCGGGGTTGGGGGACTGAACCGTAATCTTGGTTATACCCGCCGATTCTGCGCCATAAATCGCAATACCGGCACTGTCGGGGCCACGATCTGTCATCGTGATCAGCATGTCTGTCAGCATATTGCCCAGTTGAGGAGCAAGGGACTGATCTTTGAGGAATAATCCAACAATTCCGCACATGGCTGGCAGATCTCCTTGTGTGTTTCGTTATGATTCGACGGTACCAATTATTCTGCAGGATATCAATAACGGTAGGAAAGTTTTTTTCCTGTCAGGCAATGGACGCATCCATTGATCTTGCGCCCATTGCCGGTTCTCAAAACCGGATCAATAACGATCCAGCTGTGCTTTTACTCTGTCTTCGTCTCCTGCGTGGCGGGCTTTTTCAAGATGCTCGCCCTCGCGGACAAATTGGATACGGTGCCAGCCGATCCAGAAGACGACGCCAATGATGACCATCAGAATTTCGTACCCCTGGAAGGGATAGACCGGGCCGACTTCTGCAAGATCAACGGCCCAACTTGTATATCCGATTGTAGACATAACGTTCTCCTCTATTTCGCGGCTGCGCCGCGGGCGGCCAGCTCTTCTTTGTCAGCCGCGATAATCGCTGCTTTGGCATCTTCGTAGGCATGGTGTTCGGCGTAATCGAGGCCCTGAAGCTCAACCTCTTCCGGTATGCGAAGAACACCGGCAGCCGCTTGCAACTTGGCCACGATCCAACCAGGCATGAAACCCAGAACAAAGAACATGATGACTGCACCGGTGACCTGTCCGACCGGATTGATCGTCGCATATCCTTCGTAAGGCGAAGACGGGACACCCCACAGGACAAACCCAGCAATGATGAGGCCAATAACACCTGAGTACCCGTGCACTGCAACCGCCCCGACAGCATCATCCAGCTTGAACCGGCGTTCGACCCAGTAGTGCAGCTTGTACACAATCACGACACCGATCGCGCCGATGATCATCGCCTGGATCGGGTGGTACAGGTCATTCCCTGCGGATGCTGTGATAACACCGGCCAGCCCGCCCGAGAACGTCCAGAAGGCATCGCCTTTTGAAACCACATACGCCGCCATCAACCCACCAGACAGAGACATCAGGAAATTGAAGGTAATCGCCGAGAGAGTCGTCGGAGCCAGATAGATGTTTGTTGCCGTCCAGGTCACGCCAGTGATCTGCCCGTCAATCGCCTCGGGAGAGATCACCGGAACGTTGCAGGCAGCGTAGAAACCCCAGAAGCCGGTGTAGATCAGGAAAATCCCGATCGTCAGCATCCACGGATTGTGAGGTGGAATATCCCGAGGCGTTCCGTCCTTAGCAAACTTGCCAAGGCGCGGACCCAGAACCATGATCACACCAAGCGCATACCCCCCCGCGATCGCGTGAATAACGCCGGATGCATAGGCATCATGATACCCCAGAACACGCACCATCCAGCCGGCATAGTGCCAACCCCATGCGGCATCGATGATCCAGAAGACCGACCCGATCAGCACCGCATGTACCCAAAGGGCCGAAGATCTGATCCGCTCGATCACCGAGCCGGAAACGATCGAGGCCGCGGTCCACGAAAACAGCAAGAATGCGGCCCAGAAGACCCCTGTGATTCTGTCGCCAAGGTTGGTGGCCATTGTGTCGGCCCAAGGCAGATTCGCGGCACCCGCTTCTGCATCCAGACCGCCCCAGAACGGAAAGTTCGGAAAGGCCCAATAGATCCACCATCCAAAGAAGAAGAACGTGACCGTCACCAGCGGGATGATCATGATGTTTTTCATCAATGTGTGCATGTGGTTACGCGCTCGGCTGGCGCCGACCTCGTACATACAAAAGCCCACATGGATGAGGAACATGAAGACGACCGTTACCCAGTAATAAAACTCGGTAAAGACCGTCGTGAGTGCGTTTAGATTACCATCCACTTCGTAGTCTCCCTGTTGTTGCAGCAGGAGGTCCGCCCGCGCAGAATTTCCTGCTGGGAATATTTATCTACTCAGAGGACATTTTCATTTGCGACCTGTCAATAGATATGTGGGGCAAACACCTTTTAGGCCTGTCCGTAACCTAAGCTTTGGCACACCAAAAACGGACCTAAACATCTGACAAACAACTAACAAATTCCCTTCTCAGGAATGCTTTCAGGGTGCAAAAATTGCAGGCAAATATTCCCAGCAGGAAAATTTTCTGCACTCAGGTGTTGATTTTCAATCCAACATCGGCCTCAATGTGGCCAACAAAAACGATCAACGGGAGACCTGAACCATGGCCATTCTTTGGAGGACGTCGGCCCTTGCGCAGCGCCATGCCGAGATCGGCGGCGAGCTTGAGGACTGGAACGGAATGGGGACCGCTTGGTTCTATGACCACAGCCCTGAACGTGCCAAAGCGGACTACGAAGCCATCCGCACCAAAGCTGGTCTTATGGATGTATCCGGCCTGAAAAAGGTTCATGTGGTTGGCGAGGATGCCGCCTATGTTATTGATCGCGTCACCACGCGGAATGTGGAAAAAATCATGCCTGGCCGATCGACCTATGCCTCGATCCTGAATGCCGAAGGCAAGTTTGTTGATGACTGCATCATCTATCGTCTGTCGGTGAACACGTGGTTGGTGGTGCATGGCACCGGAACAGGCATGGAGCAGCTGACATCCGTGGCGGCAGGCAAGAACTGCTCGGTCATTTTTGACGACGACATGCATGATATGTCGCTGCAAGGGCCAGTCGCCGTTGATTTCCTGGCAAAGCATATCCCCGGCATTCGTGACCTGGCTTATTTCGGCATCATGCAGACCAAGCTTTATGGGTGCCCGGTGATGGTTTCGCGGACCGGGTATACCGGTGAGCGTGGGTACGAGATTTTCTGTCAGGCCAAACATGCTGTGCATCTGTGGGACAGCATTCTGGCTGACGGCAAGGACATGGGCATCGTACCAGTCCAGTTCTCGACACTCGATCTGCTGCGCACCGAAAGTTACCTGCTGTTCTATCCGGGCGATAATTCGGAAACCTATCCGTTCGATGGTGAGACATGTGGCGATACGCTGTGGGAACTGGGTCTGGATTTCACTGTCTCGCCCGGCAAGACCGGCTTTATCGGCGCCGAGAACCATTATGCCTCGAAAGGCAAGGAACGGTTCAAGATCTATGGCGTCAAGTTGGAAGGCACGACACCGGCGAATGAGGGCGCGGACCTGCTGCAGAATGGTGAAAAGGTCGGTGTTGTCACCTTTGGCATGTATTCCGAAATCAACGGGCATAATGTGGGTATCGCGCGGATGCCGGTTGCCTGCGCATCGCCCGGAACCAAGCTGACGGTGCGCAACGGAGATGGAACGGAAATAGCGGCGACTGCGGAAGAGATGCCGTTCTACGATCAGGATAAATCGATCAGAACCGCAAAGGGCTGAGTTTCAGGGGGCGCAACGGGCATACCGTGGCGCCCTTTTCCTATTTGAGGGTACAATGTCAAAGTTCGAATTTCCCAAGTCAATCACAAGCCGACCGATCTGGGGCACGCTGGAAGCTCGCAAGGGTGACCATCATCTCATGATCGCCGAAGCCGAAGGCGCAGAAGCCGTTCTCGACATCGCGACGCCTGATCTGATGGCCAAAACGCATCTGATCTACATCCCTAAAGGGACGGACTACTCGGAAAGGTTGCAGGCGCTGAACCCCGCCCAATTCTACGAAGGTCCATCCTATGCGGCCGCGCTGCAACGCATCCGCCGCGTACTGGAGGACGCGCATATGGGACTGCAGGTCTATCTGAGCGGTACTGAGGGCATGATGGGACAGGCCATGAACGAGGTGACAGCAGTCGGCCTGCCACACACGGCAATACAGACCGAGCATCGCGGTTCGGTTGCACGCCGGATGCAATGTGTGCACTGCAAAGGCATCACCGAAGATGTCGAGGTTGATCCATTTGTCTGCTCGCATTGCGGGCTGAATCTGTTCGTGCGCGATCACTACTCCCGCCGGCTTGCCGCCTATCAGGGTGTCCGCGTCGACGCCGAAGATCATGGCAACGTGCCCGAGCCGAAAGGGATTTACGAATGAGCGGTGCCGAGAAAATTCAGGTCAAAGTGACCGAAATCACCCCGCTGAATGAACTGGTGACGCGGTTCCGGTTCGAACGCATCGACGGCGGTCAGTTGCCAACATTTTCGGGCGGAGCGCATACCGTTGTCGAAATGAAGGATGGCGGCATCACACGGCTTAATCCTTATTCCCTGATGTCCGACCCGTTTGATCAGTCATCCTATACGATCTCGGTCCGGCGTGATGATGAAGGCAGGGGCGGTTCGTTGTTCAT
This sequence comes from Ruegeria sp. AE4, assembly GCF_056542185.1. Lineage (NCBI taxonomy): Bacteria > Pseudomonadati > Pseudomonadota > Alphaproteobacteria > Rhodobacterales > Roseobacteraceae > Ruegeria > Ruegeria sp. AE4. The sequence continues at coordinate 10,108 of NZ_JBQFZK010000006.1, forward strand.
GCACCGTCAGGTCAAGCTGGGTGATGAAATGACCATCAGCTACCCGGTCAACTTGTTCTCGCTTGACTTGCGCGCCCGCAAACACCTGTTTCTGGCCGGTGGCATTGGCATCACGCCATTTCTGGCGCAGATCAAGCAACTCGAACTGCTGCACGGGCACTGGGAACTGCATTACGCGTGCCGCAACACGGCATTGGCGTCTTATGCCGAGCAACTGACAGACAGGCATCCGAATGAAACCCATCTGTATTACGACGACCAAAACCAGCAGATTGATCTGAAAAACCTGCTGAGCGGGCAACCCTTGGGAACGCATGTTTATGTCTGCGGTCCCAAGGGCATGATTGATTGGGTGCGCAACACCGCCGCTGCCGAAGGCTGGCCCGAGGATTGCGTCCATTACGAAGAGTTTCTGGCACCGCGACCCGGCAAACCGTTCGAAGTGCGGTTGGCCACATCGGACAAGGTTATTCATGTGGGCGAGAATGAAAGCCTGCTGGAGGCGATCGAACGTGAAGGGGTGGATGCACCGTATCTGTGCCGCGGCGGGGCCTGTGGCCAATGCGAAACAGTTGTGCTGGATCATGATGGCAATTTCGTTCACCGCGACCACTGGCTGACCGATGAGGAAAAGGCAGCGGGCAAGAAAATCATGCCCTGTGTATCGCGTTTCGAGGGCAAGTCCCTCGTGCTGGACCGCTGAGAGGAGGCCCAACATGACCATTCAATTCAACGACGAGTCCTTCCGCGACGATTATACGTTTCATAACTCGGACTGGGCGATAAATCGCTTTCCGTTTCCGTTCCACGAAGACAGCTACATGTATTCGGTCAACATGGAACAGCATCGCGGCGGGCCCGAAGGGTCAGTCTATGAAAAGCGGTTCGATGTGGACGAACATTACGTTTCGGAAATGAAAGACCGCGCCATCGTTCTGGATCAGGACCCGCTGCGTTGCCAGTCTTTGCCACACATGACATTGGCGGGTTGGGACATTCTGGAACTGATTATGGTTTGCAAGTCCGAGGATTACCCGGATCTGTTTGAACTGCACCGCAACGGCAACCAGTGGCGCTGGATCAACAAACCATTGGGGATTGATCACAGCTTTACCTTCATGGATGAAACCACCCTGCCCTGCGGGCCGATGGAATATATCACCCGTCAGGCCCAGGGTGACTATGCGGTGCTTGATCAACGTGACGACATGCTGTGGATGGATGCCGGAATGGTGACCACCCAGGCCGACTGGAGCCTGGATTTCGACATTGGCATGAACTTTTTCGAATGGCACGCCCCGGTACCACTGGCCCACGAGATGGGTATCTTTCAGCGTGCGCTGAAATTCTTGCTGAGTATTCAGCAGGGCGCACCCGCACGCCGCCTGAACTGGACCATGACGGTCAACCCGCTTTTGGATACCAGCCCGGAGAACTACCATAAATGGGGTATTCAGAAAACCACACTGACACCGGAGAATATTGGCCAAAAACAACATCTTCGGGTCGAGTTGCAGACATTCTTCCGACTACCGCGTTCAAACGCGCTGTTATTCCCAATCCGCTGTTATCTGTGTAGTTTTCAGGATCTGATGACTGTACCGAAATGGGGTCGTCGCCTGCATCGTGTTGTTCGTGATCTGCCAGTGGAACTGGCAACCTACAAAGGGTTCATCGACAACCGGCCGCTGATGCTGGACTATCTCAGCCAGTTCGACGACGGGTTGCCCACCTCGCCCGGGATCTGGCCGGATCTGGAAACGGAACCCCCCTTGTCAAAGTAAACCGGCAATGTCAGGTGTCTTGGCTGTTATGACTGATCCAGACAGAACACCGTGGCTCATCCCGAGCGATGACTTCGCTCTGTATGACGCTCTGGCGCTGCTGCGCGAGTCCTTTCGGTACATGGATGCTCGGATCGACCCTCCGTCGTCCATCCATCGTCTGAACGTGGACGGAATGCTTGCGCATTGTCAAAGTGGCGGAGAAATCTGGGCCATCGGCCGACCGCTTTTCGCCTGCATGTTTCTAACGCCCAAGCCCGACAGCTTGTACCTTGGAAAGCTGGCAGTGAAGGACGGATTGCGAGGACAGGGTATTTGCCGGTCCTTGGTGGATCATGCTGCAATCCGCGCAGCGCAGCTTGGCCTGCCCGCGCTGGAACTGCAAACGCGCGTGGAGCTCACTGAAAACCATCGCATATTTTCCAGGCTTGGGTTCACGATTGTCAGCACGGGCAGCCATGAGGGGTATGACAGACCCACAGATTTCCTGCTGCGCAAGCCGATCAGTTTGTCTGCGGATAGCTGATCACTGAAAGATAGCGTGCCGGCAGATTGACCAACCGTTCCGGGCCGTGGGGTGCGTCGGCGTCAAAGAACAGGGTATCGCCGGGCTTCAGGGGATAAATCTGGTCCCCGTGGCGATAGTCTACCTCGCCTTCAAGCATGTAAATCGTCTCAATTCCGCCATGTTGGAACGTTGGGAACACATCGGATTCAGCAGTCAGTGTGATCAGGTAAGGTTCCACGATTACACCTGATCCATTGGCGCCGATATGCCCAAGCAGGTTGTACTGATGGTTGGCGCGAGTTCCCTCGCGCTCCAGTTCGACCCCTTCACCAGCTTTCGTATGAACCGCCTCGCGGCGTTCTTCAAACTGACGGAAAAAGCTAGTCAGAGGAACCGAGAGCGCATCCGCCAGCAATTGCAGGGTTGTCAGAGAAGGTGACGTGTTGCCGTTTTCGATCTTCGACAACATGCCGATTGACAACCCAGTTAGCTGAGCCAGGTCTGCAACCGTGATGTTCTGCTGTTTACGAAACGCTCGAACCTCGCGACCAATGGCGACTTCGAGAACTTTTTCCCTGTCACCCGAACGAACCGAATGCGGGTCCTGACTCAGATTTATCGCCATGTCTTTGTCTTTTTTTTTCAATTTCACTCTTTCAACGTCTTGCTACACTTGTCCAAACCGGTTCTGCAACCAGGCGCGGTGCAATAGCCCATCCAATTCGGACCACAATAGCACCAAGCTTTCCTGATAGTAAAATAATCATGCTGACAGAGAATATGAGCACACTGTTCAATCGCAGGAACCGTTCCGCTGCACGCAGGTGTTTTGCCAAAACGCTGGACTGCCAGGTTTCACTGCATCAATCTGAAATCTCGGCTAAATCGACCCAGCGATTTACTTGGGTCGATTTCAGTACTGCGCCACAGAATCGCATTTCGTAGCGACCGTCTTCAAATGTCGCCAGTTGCGTAAAGTGCGACATGCTGCCTGTCGTCAGGGAATTTGGGACAGTTGGCCGCCTGAACTAAGAGAGGATCAGGCTCACCTGGTTGTTTTGATTATGCGGCGGATTCGAGGTGGAGCAAGCGCCGGGTTTCGATTGTCTTTTGTTTGGTCCTTCCTCGTTGTCTTAGTATGGTCTGCCCGCGTCCGAAGTAGACATCGGCCGGGGTTAGGTGTTCAGTTTCGGCATCTGGTGGATTGGATTTAGGATGGATCGATCTGGTTTTGATGTCCAGATTTTGCAGATGTATTCATATGGTGCGAGACCGCTGAGCGTCTTCAGTCTGAGGGCAAAGTTGTAGGGGTCAATTGCGGAAGAGTGTGGAATCCAACGCTAAGAAAACAATGACGCCATTGCGGGACGGGGCGAAATGACACTCTGAGCGATTTCGTGTTGCGCGCGCTCACAGCACCTGTATGCCGCAGGGACGGAAATTTCGGCGCCGCGGTGCAGCGCGGAGACCGGCCATTCATCGACTGCGCAGCAATTTTCGGACACCCAATTTACGAGTCGCGGACGAGAGTCCTATTTCGCTGCGGTTGCACCAACGTCCGGTCGCACGACGGGTTTCTAGTCAACGATCACCACCTGCCCTGTGAGAGCACTCTCGACACATTTCGCATATGCCAATCCAACATGATGGGATGAAACCGGTTTGTGGCCGTGAAACCATGCGCCGTAACGTGGCGCGGACACGTCCAACATGCCCGGACTGACAACATTGACTCTCAACCCGCGCGGCATCTCGATTGCAGCGCTCTTTACGAAGCCTGCCAATGCTCCGTTAGCGGTTGCCGCATTTGAACCCATTCTGATCGGATCGCGATCAAGAACACCGCTTGTCAGAGTGAAGGAACCTGCATCCGAAATGACGTCCAGCCCAGCCAGGACAAGGTTCACTTGCGCCATAACCTTTTGCTGAAGACCCACCATGAAGGTCACTTGGGTCATCTGCGGCAACGGGGCAAAGGTCGCGTCGCCTGCACAGGACACCACAGCATCGAAATTGCCGAGGCTTTCATACAGTGATTTCACCGCGTTTAAGTCACTTGAATCGACCCGATGGTCCCCACTTGAACGTCCCACTGTGACGATTTCATGCCTTTGCCGAAGCTCCTTGCAGGCAGCTTGTCCAATATCACCACCTGCTCCGACTACGATAATTCTCATGCCTGATCCTTCAATATCTCATCATAGCGTTTCAGTTTTCGATTTAGGATCACGCGGCATCGGTCCAGATCGGCCTGTCGATCTTCCAGGCGGCGGCTATGTGCCAAAAGGGCAGCTTTGCGCTCAGAGACTTTGCCGTCGCCGGATGCGTAAAGCTCCGCAAAAGCCCGCATTTCTGCCAAAGGCATACCTGTCGAACGAAGGGACGCCAGTAACTCTAACCAGTCGGCATCTGTCTTCGAGAATTTGCGCTTGCCATCCGTGCCGCGTTGGACGAATGGACACAACCCCGATTTCTCATAGAAACGAATTGTTGAAACGCTGAGTCCGGTGCGTTCTGCAACTTCTGAAATCATCATGCGTTCTGATCCTCTCGCCCAAGTCCCTACCTACCTGAAGCTACTTCAGGTCAAGCAACTTCTGCAGAAACTCTCACAAAGCCGCCATTCTCGCATCGCGCAGCTTCGGCCACTCTGGCTCGCTGCAAGGCACTTGGGCGGTATCGGACTTTGCGCGCCGCGGCCAAGGTCAGCTTTCGACGTATCAGGCAGCCACCATATCAACTTCGGCAGCCGAGAAACCAAAAGAAGCGACCATGTTCCGATGTGCATCGGTCCCAAGGAATTGCAAAAGAACTGCATCGACTTCGTTCCGCAGGTCTGTGTCGTTCAAACCAAACGCGAACGACCCGAACGCAGGAGGTTTTTCTGAGTCTGGCACAAGGATCAGTTCCAGGTCCCATTCCGGGTTCTGCTCGATAAATCCACCATGCGCTCGACCCACGCTGGCATAGGCATCGGCGGTGCCTTCACAAACAGCTTGTGCGGCCTCGGCATATGTTTCGAAAATCATGATGCGCTCTGCGCTGACGCCAAATTCAATCGCCGAGCGATGCTGAAACTGGTCCCGGATAACCGCCAAACGGATATCAGAATTGTCGGCAACCGATCGATATCCGCTCAAACCCATCTGATTGCCCCCAGCCACCAGGAGCCCGTCGGGTAGCGCCCAGATCGGGCGGCTGAACAATGCGCTCTTCCTGCGTTCTTCCGTTCCAAAAAGACCGGTCGTCATGCGCCATCGGCCATCCCCGACCCCGGGCAAGAGTTCAGCAAATTCCGTTTCTACCATTTCAAAACCGGCAATGCCAAGTTGCGCCAATACATACCGCGCGAGTTCAACGTCACAGCCCGTGACGAGGCCTGTTGCATCGACGTAATTGAACGGCGGTTCGATCAGGTAGGCAAACTTCATGGGTCATCCTCTTTGGTGTCCGGGCCATAGCTGGCGATCTTGATGGCGAGGATACTTTCGCATTTTTCGAGAGTAGCGCGTTTGGCTTTTAGCGTTGACGCGTGGCCCAACAGGATTTGTCGCCGTTCTTCGATACCTGCATCGCCCGCTTTGGCAAGAGTCGTAAACCGACGCATTTGCTTGAGTGGCATGCCGGTTTCGCGCAGCCAATAGAGCAGAGTCAGCCACTCGACCAAACGAGGCGTAAACCGACGATGTCCATCGGTGCCACGCTCGATCTCTGGCAGCATTCCCGACTTCTCGTAGAACCTTATAGTATGTGCGGATAGCCCACAGGCTTCCGCCGCTTCAGCAATTCTCATCTTCGCAAATGTTCCTCTGATCTCTGGGTAGCGAGTTAGAGCCACTCTAAGTCAATAGCGACTTTTGAAAAGCTGGCATTCGTGCAGAGTGCGGTATCTGTCAAACTGGGCTCTGGGCGGTCATCGAAGGCGGAGCAGCATCTGAATTAAGAGAGATCTGTGGAGCCATCGAGGACGGCCCAAACCAATCTCTCAGCGCAACCCCATACTCTACGGTCGCTGCCCGAAATTCAGACATTCGCTGCAGGCACGAAAGGTAGGATCACCGCAAGGTCAGCAGCGCGAACAAAGCTGGCATCGACAATTCGTGTTTGAGATCCACTACCGATGCAAGTCTCCGTTCAAGTATCGCAGACCGGTGTCGATGATCACGGTCACTACGGTTTTGCCCGGTCCAAGTTCCTTGGCCTTTTTCAGGGCCGCCCAGATGTTTGCACCTGACGTCACACCGCCAAGCAAACCTTCCTGGCCAGCGAGCGCCCGGGCCCCCCAATAGGCGTCTTCATCCTTCACTGGAATAACATCATCAATGAGGTCCCTGCGCAGGATCTTCGGCACGAAGGATAAGCCTATCCCCTCGAGCTTGTGCGTACCACTGGTGTCACCTCCTGAGAGGTTGCGCACGTAGTAGGGCTCCACGGCGACAATTTCGGTGTTGGGATTGTGCGTCTTCAAGACCTCAGCATTGCCCGAAATGCAACCGCCACCGCCCGCAGCCATGACGAAGGCATGTACGGGAGTGTTTACTTGGCTCAGAATTTCCTGAGCCATATCGTGATACCCCAGCTTGTTATCTATGTTGTTCACCTGATCCGGCCAAAACGTGCCTGGTTCACCGGCCAGTTCTTTTGCGCGCACGATCATCCGGTCGAGTACATCCGCAGTCAGCACGCCGCCCTCAGCGTGGACAATTTCCACTTCCGCGCCGAACGCTCTCATCGTTTGTAGCTTTTCCTCGGAGAACCCGTTTGAAGACACAAAGTGGGCCTTATACCCGCGAGTGGCACAGACCATCGCCAGCGAGCTTCCGGTGCTGCCACCAGTGTACTCGACAACGCGCCCACCGGGCTTCAACTCTCCGCGCCGTTCGGCCCCTTCGATCATCGACAAGGCCATGCGGTCTTTCATACTGCCCGTTGGGTTGGCCCCTTCCCACTTCACATAGATGTCGGCGTGATCGGGTCCTGTCAGATGGGACAGTTTGATGAGTGGGGTATTGCCGATGGTGGTCATTTTGGAGCCTTTCGCGGACTGTCATCACCAGCGGCTTCCATAAATTAAGTCACAATCCGAGTCAAACTTCCATTTTTTAAGTAACTGCACTAAGTTCAACAAATTGACAGCTAACATGAGGACGGAATGACCCAAACAGAGCATGAGTTTCGTTCCCGATGCTCGATTGCGCGCAGCCTTGAGATCCTTGGTGACAAATGGACCCTGCTGGTGGTGCGAGACCTGTTGTGGCACGGAAAACATACATTCCAGGAATTGCAGAACAGTGAGGAACACCTGCCCCCAAACCTTCTGTCTCAACGACTAAAGCGGTTGATGGAGTGGGGGCTTGTGGAGCGGGAGGCCTATCAGGTCAGGCCTGTGCGCTATCGTTACATGCTTACCGACCGGGGGCGAGCGTTAGAGCCAACCTTGTTGGGGATCATGAACTGGGGGCACTTGCACTTAGGGGGAGGACTGTTCGACCCAACGCTTGGCAAGACAGTGGCTGGAACATCGGTCTGAGTTTCCAGACACGTTCGTTCTGGGTTCGTAGCAGACCTGGGAGCATGCGCGTCAACTAGATTCCAGAGTTTGCGACACATCCTCGGCATGTCCGAAGCAGAATACCAACGGCTTCGCGATCTGACCAGCGAATGGCGTTTCGGCAACAACTATCTGCTGACGATCCTCCTGGAACACTTAGACGATGTTGTGGACAGGAGGCTTGGAGCACCGTGATGGCGGACTTCATCGAGGAATACGGTCAGCCGGAAAGCGGCAGATTGCGTTAGCTGACGATGAGGCCCGGCCGATAGTGTTGAAAAACTCTGATTTTGCCCAAAAGTGGTGGAATAGTTGGCCGTAGAGAGCAAGTCGAAGACCCCGGCTAGGCGTAAGAACACAGCTTCGACGTCGTCAATCTGGATTTGACCAAGGCTTCGGCAAAGGTGACGGCACAGGCAACACCATCAACAACTGGTAAACCAAACTCCTCGGATAATTGTGACATCAAGTCTGTCATTCCGGCACAACCCAGAACGATGGCTTCAGCTTTGTCCTCGTCAATGGCGGCGCGAATTTCAGCCCGTATCTTATCTATTGTCGCCGGATCGTTTTCCTCAAGCTTCAGAACCGGCACGTCCGATGCCCGAACCCGGGCACATCTGCGATCCAGGCCATATTTCAGCAAATTGGTTTCCAACCCAGCCAGAGATCGGGACAGCGTAGTAATGACGCTGAATTTTGGACTGATCATGGAGGCCGCGTGATAGGCGGCCTCACCAACACCAACGACCGGAGCCGAGGTGATGCAACGTACAGCGTCGACGCCTGTGTCATCGAAACAGGCCACTACGATGCCATCCACATCCGGATGCTGCTTGACCACATCCAACAAGCCCGGAACACAAGTAGAGACATCCAGATAGCCCTGTATGCTGGCGGGACCGTCTTGCGAAGTGGCAGCAATAATCATGGTTTCAGGATGCGCAGCCGCCCGCGCTGCCTCTTCTATCTTTCGCGTCATGGAACTGGTGGTGTTGGGATTGACGACTAGAAGTTTCACAACGTCCTCACATTTCTCCGCCCAGATAGGCGGCTTTGATCCGGGGATCAGTCAACAGCTCTTTGGAATTGCCCGAGATCACCACATTTCCTGTGGTTAGTGCATAGGCACGGTGCGAAATCGAAAGCGCCATGCGCGAGTTCTGTTCGACCAGCAGCACAGACACACCTTCGTCCCGGTTGATAGCTACAATAGACCGCGCAATGTCTTGCACCAGCTTGGGCGCAATTCCCAACGACGGCTCATCCAGCAACAGAAGGCGTGGCTTTGCCATCAGAGCGCGCCCGATCACCATCATCTGCTGCTCGCCACCCGACAAGGTTCCTGCCGACTGGCTGTAGCGCTCTTTCAGACGCGGAAACCGTGCCAGAACCGAATCCAGAGTCCGCTGAACATCCGCTTTGTCCGAGCGGGTAAACGCCCCCATCAGAAGATTGTCTTTTACCGACATGTACGGGAAGACGCGCCGCCCTTCGGGCACCATAGCGATGCCTTTCGAGACGATCTCGGCCGGATTGGTTCCGGCAATCTGTTCGCCCTCGAACGCAACCGAACCGGATTTGATCTTCGCCAGCCCAGTGATCGCCCGCAGGATCGAGCTTTTGCCTGCCCCATTGGCACCGATCAGAGCAACCGTTTCGCCTTGCTCAAGATCTATTGATACCCCTTTAAGGGCATAGACGTGATCGTAGTAAAGCTCGACATCCTTGAAATCTAACATTTTGGTCATGGCTCAGATCCCAATCTCGTCGTCGGCGCTGCCCAGATAGGCTTCGATAACTTTTTCGTTGTTCTGGATTTCTACCGGTGTGCCCTCGGCGATCATCTCACCGAAATTCAGCACAACGATCCGGTCCGAGATATTCATCACCGCAGGCATGTCATGTTCTACCAGTAGAACGGTCACCCCCCGGTCATCTCGCACCTTGCGCACCAGATTGACCATCTTCATGGTCTCGTCATGGTTCATCCCGGCGAAGGGTTCATCCAGCAGCAACACCTTGGGATCGGTTGCCAGACCAATCGCGATCCCCAACGCCCGCAGGTTGCCCTGTGGCAGGTTTGAGGCCTGTTCGTTTGCGATCTCGGTCATGCCGAGGAATTCGATCAGATCGTCGGCATATTGCCCGAAACTGTCGACATCTTCATGCGCCGTTTTTGTGCCCCAGAAATACCCGGCCAACGAAGCACGGGCCCGTAAGTGCTGAGCGACAATGATGCTTTCGCGCACTGTCATGGATTTGAAGATCGTCGTTTCCTGAAACGTGCGGACAACACCTTTGCGCGCCACTGCGTGTGGTTTCAGGTTTGAAATCCTCTCGCCCTTGAACAGCACCTCTCCGGTCGTGGTCGGCAGGAAGGACGAAATCATCTTGAACAGCGTGCTTTTACCCGCACCGTTCGGTCCGATCACCGACAGGATCTCGTTTTCATTGACGTTGAACGAGATGTTGCTGTTCGCGGTCAGGCCACCGAATTTCTTGGTGACATGGCGGACTTCCAGAAGATGGCTCATTTGTCCTCTCCTTTCTTGCCAGGCAGACGCAGGCTGAGCAGCCCGTTGGGCAGGAACAGCATCAGGATGATCAGCAAGCTGGAATAGGCCAGCAGCTGGAAGCGGCCCAACTCGAACAACAGGTCCCAGCCAAAATACAGGACCAGCGTGCCCAACATCGGGCCAAACACATATCCCAGACCACCGAGGAAGCAATTCAGCATGAAGTTCACACTGTCGGCGACCTGAAAGCTGGACGGATAAACCGATTGCGCGATCGATCCGAACATCGCACCGCCAATGCCGCCCAGAAAGGACGAGATGGCAAAGACGATGACCCGGATATACGAGATGTTCACACCTATGGAGCTGGCCAGTTCCTCATTCTGCTGCATCGAGCGGCAAAGGTGGCCAAGGCGCGAATTCACCAGCCGGTACATGGCGGCAAAGGTCAGGACCATCAGAACACAGGCGGTGTAGTAGAAGGCCAGTCTTGGGTTCTCCAGTGTTCCGAAATCGGGTATCAGAGGGATACCCAGGATCGACACCCCGCCCGGAAGCGGGATCGAGGTGATGCCCTTGGCACCATTCGTGACAGGCAAGGCAAGCGCAGTCAGGGTGACGACCTGTGTCAGCACCAGCGAGATCATTGCAAAATACACGCCCCGCAGCCGCAGGATCGGCAGACCGATCAGAACCGCCACACCGGCTGCAAAGAGGCCCGCAAGCGGCAGGGACAGCCAGAACGAAATGCCAGCCTTGGTCACCAGAATGGCCGAGACATAAGCTCCGATCAGGGCAAAGGCGCCCTGCCCTATGTTAATGCGGCCGATATAGAAGGTCAGCCAGACACCGGCACTGGCGATCGACAGCAGCGCTACCGAGGTCAGCGTGTAGTACAGGTCAGACCGTCCGGAGGCGGCGACAAAGCCGGGAACCGCGATGAAGATGGCCAGCAGGAAGACCGCCACACCGGCCCATTGGATCATTGAAAATTTTGGCACTGCGTTATCCCCACGGTTTGCCCATCAGGCCCTGCGGGCGGATGGCCAGGAAAATCATCAGCGAGACGAAGATCAGCAGATAGGTGATATCGCCATATTGCGAGAGCACCGCTAAACCGATGGCTTCCATGAAGCCAAGGATGATACCGCCTGCGATTGCGCCGGAAATCACACCTGCGCCGCCGATCATGACCATCATGAAAGCCTTGATTGAGGTCGGTCCGCCCATACCCAGATTGACGCCGGTAATAGTCACGAGCAGACCGCCGACCAGACCAGCCAGCATTGCGCCCAATGCAAATCCAATCATGGAGTAGCGAGCAACATTGACTCCCATCAGTTGGGCCGCGGTTCTGTCCTGCGCCAGCGCACGCAGGGCGCGGCCGGTTTTGGAATACTGCATAAACAGGATGAAAGTGACGATCGACAGAATAGCCAGCACGCAGATCAAAATACGGTCATATGGCATGATCAACTTGAAATCCCAGTTGAAAACCCCGTTGACGATCTTGGGCACACCGCGCTGTTTTTCTCCAAAGACCAGCAGGATGACCGCGTCAAACAGAAACGCCAGTCCCGCCGCCAACAGCATTGTGCTTTCTTCGCGCGATGACCGTCGTATGACTGGGGCGAACAGAAACCGTTCTATCAGTGCGCCGAGCACGGCCAGAGTGATACAGGACGCCAGCAGCGCAAGGATGAAAGGCCAGCCAAGTTGTCCGTAGAAGGTGTAGGTCACAAAGCCGCCGAGAACGTACATCTGTCCGTGAGCAAAATTCAGTACGTTCATCAGGGCAAAGATCAGCGTCAGACCCAAGGCGATCATCGCATATTGCGCGCCCAGATAGATGCCGTTTGCTAGTATCTGTTCCATGATAGTCCCGCGTTAGGTTCGGGTTTCCCGGGCCGATCATCAGCCCGGGAGTTTGAGTGGCTCGTTAGGCTTTCGCCTTGTCGTGGGGAGTTCTGCCTCAGTCGACTTCAGCGACAAAGAGTGTTTCAAACTGTCCGTCCTGGTAGACATTCACTACCAGCGGGACCGCAATCTGACGCTTTTGTCCGAAGGAGGTTGTTCCGACGTACCGCATTACGGCGTCGCCTTTCATGAAAGGGTTCGGTGCTTCGAACGTGTCCATCGTGGTCTGGAACGCCTTGACGTCGTCAATGCCCGCCGGGTTGGCGTTCAAAGTCGCCAGAATATACTCCAGCGCATAGACCTTGGTATTCGATTCATCGTTATATTCGCCGAACATATCAGTGTAACGCTTGACGAATTCCTTCATGTCGTCCGATGCGATTTCAGGCGTCGATGCACCGCCGACCGAGATGAACCCGTTGGCCAGATCGCCCGCACCTTCGCGCAGAACCGTCGCATCCTGCGCGGTCTCGGTCGAGATGATGCCCTGATACCCCAGTTCGCGCGCAGACCGGATCAACTGAGGTGCATTGGCCGGCGAGACGCCGGACAGAACCAGCAAATCAGGCTGCGTGCGCATTACAGGCGTCAGAACCGGGGTAAAATCTGTCGTGTCCACCTGATACGTCACGTTGTCAGACACAACTTCAAGACCCAGCGCATTTGCCGCTGCGATCCCTCCATCCCGCTGGCTCAGCGGATCAGACTCGTTGGCAGCAACAAAGGCCACGCTCTTTACTCCTTTTTCGTCGCGCAGGTATTCGTAAATCGCCGGGCCGGATTGATAGTTCGCAACCATGCCCAAAACCGCATTGGACGCCGGAGCGGTATAAAGCTCTTTCGGGAAGGCATATGGGAAATACATGATCCCTTTTGCTTCGGCAACTGGGCGCACGGCGGCTGCGCCGTCATCCACATTCGGACCAACCACATAGTGGATCCCTTCCTGCGCCATCTTCTCCATGCCTGCGATTGCGCGCTTGGGGTCTTTCTGGTCATCGAACGAGACGATTTCGATGTCGTATGTGGTATCGCCAATCTTGTAGCCCCCGGATTCGTTGATCCAGTCAGCCCGCGCCTCCATCGAGCGCTGGTTCGAGATGCCCCAGGCCGCTGCCGGACCTGAAGTCACACCAACAAAGCCAATCTTAAGAACCGGGTTTTCCGCCCAGGCGGTGGAGCCCAGAACGGATATGGCCATCGCCAGGGCCGCCGATGATTTCATCAGATTTCTGCGTTTCATTGTTTCCTCCCTATTGAGGTTTGGGCGCCTCTTTTGTGCGCTTGCAAAGGTTATTGAGTCACAGGTCGAATCCCGGTGATGTTGTTAAACTCAGCATTGTTAACAATCTATGTCAACATTTTTAATCAACGGCAGTGTTGATATTGTGAACAAATGCTCAATATATTGTCATTCGGAAGCCGTGCGTCTAATAAAAACGAACATGAATTCCAGCCAAATCGGAACAAGATGACAGACGCCCAACAAAAACTCGACACCGTCCAATCTGATCCGGATGAGCAATTGATCGTCGATCGAATTTATTCCGCGGTTATGGAACAGAAGCTGGCTCCACGAACCAAATTGAGTGAACAAACCTTATGTGAGACCTTTGGCGTTGGTCGCATGCGCGTCCGCCGCGCGTTGTTGTTATTGAGCAGCCAAGGCATTGTTGAACTTCATTCCAACCGCGGTGCCTTTATAGCCTGTCCAAGCCCTGACGAAGCTCGAGAGGTTTTTGAGGCCCGCTTGATGATTGAGTCTGGCATCGTACGTACACTAGCACATGAAAACGGCAGCCTGGGAATCGACGCATTACGGACACATGTCAAAGAAGAAGATAAGGCTCGGGCAGCTAATGATCGAACCGAGATTATTCGGCTCTCAGGTGAGTTTCATGTGGAGCTGGCCAAATGCCACAACAATACGGTACTCACACGCATTGTCCGCGAGCTGGTAACCCGGTCGTCTCTGATCGTGGCATTGTTCGGAACCAACAGAGACTCTTCGTGCCCCGATGATGAGCACGCTTCGATCATTAATGCGATCTTGAGTGGTGATCCAAAATCCGCGGAAGACAACATCCAACACCATCTCCTTCACGTAAAAAACAGTCTGGATCTGGAACAAACCCGAAAGGTTGAACCCGATCTGGCTAAGATACTCACCGGGCGCATGTAATTGGATCTGTTGCAAACTTTTGGAATGACTAGAGTAGCAACTAACCGGACACACCTATCCTGCGATCTCCGCAAATATCTGAAATCCCGACGTCGTAGCGTTGGGGAACTGCTGCTTTCGGATCATGTTTGCGACCTCGATGCCGTCCAGAATAGCCGATGCGGACCTGAACGATTTGAACCCGCACATGTGCCGCACGCAACGCTTGATAAACCGATAATCCTGCTCGGTCAGGTTATTCAAATACTTTGACCTGACTGTTTGAATTTTGGCAGGGCAACCAAACCGATTAAGCATTTTGTTCACCTCTCGAATGCCCGCTGCGTTGGTTCCGCTTTTGTCGATGACGATCTTGCTCGGGATTCCATTTGAAGACAGCGCTTTGGCAAAGAACCTAGCTGCCGCTGGACGGTTCCTCCGCTCAGACAGCATAAAATCAAGAGTATCTGCTGCCTTGTCGACAGCCCTGTAAAGGTACATCCAATTGCTGCGAACACGAACATATGTCTCGTCCATGCGCCAAGAGCTCGGCGTTGGGCGTTTCTTCGATTGCGATCTTGCTGCGATCATCGGTGAATACCTCACGACCCACCTGATGAGAGCGGCATGGTCCACCTGAACGCCGCGTTCTGCCAGGATTTCTTCTAAGTCCCGATACGACACCGTGTAACGCAGGTAGAAGTACACAGCGTACAAAACAGCATCCTTGGGGAAATGACAGCCCTTCAATGAGATCATGCTCAAACAACCTGTTCAAAACTGTTCGACGAGTACAAACCTCAGATCACACATGCGCGTCAACCAGACCCCAGAGTTCGCGACACATCTTTTTGGGTGCTAAGCCAGCGCTGTTGGCATATATTGTAGTTTTTGCAAGTGGCTAACACTACATGTGCCTCAAATCACAACCGACTGATCTTCGACTGTAAACATCGCAACGATGCCTGCGCACTAGGTAAGTTTGACGTTCGGCGGGTCGGCGGGGTAAGCGCGACGCTCCCGGCGCCGCCTGTTTTCGACAGAACGGAGATACATGCCTAAGCAGATTATGTCCATAATCGATATTTTGAGAAACTTCATACTTGGTTTCACAGCAAGCTTTGATATGCCGGTTACCCTGTTCACGCCATGGCCCGCGCCCTCCGGTTCAGCTTGGACAGTAGATGTACCCGACAATGTCACTTAAGGCCCCTACCCTTTGCGCGGCAAAACAAAAAAGGCGCCGAAACCTTTCCGACGCCTTCACCTGACTTGCCAGGTCGTGATCTTACCCGTGGGTAAGATCATCTTCCTCGGGAAGCGCATCGAGCAGCGCAGCAATTGCTGCCTCCAGTTTGCTTCGATCAACGCGGGTAAAATCCAGATCATACCGCACCTCGATCCTTCCACTAGAAGCAGCACATTTCGCGATCCCTGCCCTGCCCGAAACCTGAAAAGTTGTTTTCGCGCGGCGTGGTTTACCTGCACTGGCGGCCTCCGTCTTCTTCGAGGACACAGCTTCTGGCTCACCTAGAAATGACCTAAGAATTGCGACTTCACGCGCGCCATCCCGATCAGGCTCACTCTTCAGTGCCTCGCTTACCTGGCGAACCAGACCTGGCGTCGCGTCAAATTTGCGCTTTAGCTCAACACCCACGTTTCGCGGAATGTCGTTCGGGTGGGTCAGAACTTTGTCCAACATTAGCAGCAAACTGGCAAAAGACCGGATATAGCTGCGCTTTGTGTAGCTGGCAGATTTGAACAGCGTGGACACCGCCTTGTCGACATCCGGACAGTCATTCGCAGGGTCTTCGGAATATGCACGGGCGAGGGCGCCCATTTCCGCAAATGAGATATCCTTTCGGATCAGGTTCTCGTCGACCATACGCCGATAACTGTTGTCCAGATCACCCGCATCAGAAATCCCCGCTGGAATTCTGGCATAGGTTTCGTCACCGGTCTCATCGTACAAGGCACGATAGGCAGACAAACGGCGCATGCCCTGGATCAATTCATACAGCCCGTCCGACCTGCGCTCCAGGCGGATCGGGTTGGACAAGCCGATCTCCCTAATAGAGTCCTTTAGTTCATCCAGTTCTGGATCGGGACCGGGTTTGCGATCTCGTGTCAGCTTTTCCGTTACAACGTCGTTCAGCACCACTCGTTCTGTCACCAAACCTTCGGCTCTCAGCCGAACCAGTTCGTGTGCAAGACGATCGTTTTCTGCACGGATGGATTGCTCTGTCGATTGTTGATCACGCAAAGCGTCGGCATTTTCCGAAATTGCAGCGGCCATTGGGCCACGTCGTTTTTCGAAAACTTTATCCGGCACCTTACCAACAGGAATGTCATCCATAGCCGGTAAATCAATATCGAACATTCTCCGCTTGCGGCTCATGCGTCATCCTCCACCTTGTCCCAGGCCGATAACATTACGCCCCGGAATTCCTCATACACATTGTCGAAAGTTGAGCGGGCGCGCCGCCAGGTTTCGCGAGTCATTTCGCGGTAGTCCATTTCGTAGACCGAGCTCAGAAAACGTCCAGACTGCTCCACCGCACGGGTCATTTCCACCGGGTGCTGTGCGACGTGCTCGCCAAATACCTTCTTAAAGGCATCAAACATCGCCAGATGCAGCGCATTGCCCGGTTCATACCGCGTCAACAGGAACCGCAACTCACAGAAGGTTTTGGGCAACCCAATCTTACCCGTGGGTAAGGTCTTGTCGAACCCATAGGCCAGATCTTCCAACGCTTCTGCCAATTGGCCGATGAACGATGTGGTCGAGTCATACTCCCAATATCCGGGCCCAGAAGGGATATAAAGCATGTCTGCGGCAAAGACCGCGTTCATAGACTGGTACCCGATTGCGGGCGGACAATCGAACAGGATAAGGTCATAGGCGTCATCCGGAATCTGATCCAGATACCGGGACACCGCCGCAAAGAAGGACCATTCGGGATTCAGGTGCCGGTACTGGGCCGACGCAAATTCAACAAAGGCTGCGTTCGCACAGGAAGGTATCGCATCGATCGTCGACCAGGAGGTCTTCTTGATGAAATCAGCAATTCGCAGATCGCCCAGGCCCATATCTGTTATCGCGGGCGGCAACTCCCGGCGGGGCAGAGCGGTTCCCGATTCTGCAGCGGCGGGGCGGTTATTCATGCGTTCTGTTTCACGAATGAGGTCACGCGCCATGATCCCCCAGACCGTATAATCTTCGGCCACATCCGTCAGCCCCATCGAATGGCTTAGTGTTGCCTGAGGGTCGAAATCCACCACAAGGACCCGATACCCATCCAGGGCGGCTGCATGGGCAAGATGCAGCGCCACGGTCGACTTTCCCGCGCCACCCTTGAAGTTTGCGACAGCCGCACGAATGGCGCGCTTGCCTTCAGGGCGAGGGGGCATCAGTGACTTGCGATTAATCTTGAGCCGTCGCCGAAGCTCGTTCACCTCTTCCAGGCTGAACCAGCGCTGACGCCCGTCGGGCTCAACTTCTCCACCAGGTAGGGAAGGATCGGCTGCAAGCTTTCCGCGAAAGGTTGACTGGTTCACCCGGAAGATCAGTTCGGACACTTCCCAGCTGGAAAACCGGCGGAGCGTTTTCTCCATCTCAGGGCTAAAGGTCTGCTGGCGAATCCACCCCTGCAACTTGAGGGACTGATTGCGCAATGCGTTCAGGTCTTCGTGCGTGTACATGCCTCGGGTCTCTTAGTTTGGAACGTAAATTTCTGCTCGTTTCCTATTTACGCTTGATTTGCACTTTACGCAAAAGAAATTATGATGAGAGTACGATCTTACCCACGGGTAAGAAAACAAGGCGTAAAAACACCCGAAGCGATTCGACCGCCCCAGTTGGAACAAAAAGATCAAGACAGCCCTATCCAGCCAGTATTTAGGGGGACGGACCGAAGGAAATAACCACATATAGGGGGACACAAAGACCCAATAAAGGGACACACAGAATGTCCCCCATCACCAATATTTCACCAAATTTCTTTTCGGTTTTTGAGTTTGATCTGCGCAAGATCTCGCGATGTTCCAGTCTTGGCTTGACAGAATCGAAGCTTTGGACGCTAATTAGGCCAAGATGACGAAAAGCGTTGGCAAACGGCGCGAGATTGGCGGGACACACCCGCCAGAGGCAGACTGAGCGGTGAGAACGGATATGCAGCTTGCGAAACCGGTCGGGCGAAATGCGCCGGCTTTGAAATATGATATACTATCTGCTCTGACCGTTCATGCGCTGTCAGGCGACAAGCACCGACAACGAAGTATTTTGCGTATCATTTCGTTGATTACGACCCGGTATAACTGGCGCAACAACGAATTATCCATTGGACGGGAAGAAATTTCGCGCCTGTGGGCAGTGAACGAAAGAACCGTAAAGCGCGAAATGTCCAGATTTCGCACATTAGGTTGGGTAACGGTAAAACGGCCCGCTGCGCGGGGTCGTGTAGCCGTGTACGAGATCGATCTGAAACAAATCCTGATTGACACCGAAGAGGTGTGGTCTGTTATCGGATCGGACTTTCAAGCCCGGATGACTGACGTGCCGGAACCCGAAACGAATGTCGTACCCTTTGCAACCAAACCCAGTACCCCTGACAGCCCAGCTGGGGATGTGTGGTCGCAGGTACAGGCGATTCTACACGGTCGCGATCCGGAACTGTGGGCAAGCTGGTTTCAACATCTGTCCGAAGCTGAAAGGGCAGGGGGGCGTGTTGTCCTTATCGCACCGTCACGATTCATGGCCGATTATATTTCGCAGAAGTGGTCGGCGCGACTTCTGGCCGCCTACAGCCGTATTGATCCCAGCATCAGGACGGTTCGCGTGGACGCAGCTGAGTAACTGTCTTCGGCCTTGTTGCCCAATTGTCGAACGTACGTGATCTCATGTTCGGTCCCATCGAGTAGTTTCCGAACAGTCTTCAAGAAGATCAGCAAAGGTCAATTCAAGCCCATATTCCGTCTTTTTCAGCAGTTCAGCCAACTGGCTGGACAATCGTCCCTCCAGCTTCATGTATGCAGATCTCAGAGAAGTTTGCGAAAGAACCTAACTCGACGGTATTGCCAAGTTGTTCACGTTGAATGATCCAGCTATGTCGCGCTAATGAACATCCCAACGATCATGCCACTCCTGAAAGGTTTTCGCTTTCCTCGTGAGATCATTGCTTACGCGGTCTGGGCTTACCATCGCTTTGGGTTGAGCACAGCTGACGTTGAGGATCTGTTGGCTGCTCGGGGCGTGATCGTAAGCCGGGAAGCAGTTCGGCTATGGGTCAATCGCTTCGGTTGACACTTTGTAGATTGTATCAGACGGGATCGTCCATGGCCGAATGACAAGTGGCACATGGACGAAGTCGTAATCATGATCCGTGGCAACAAACACTGGTTGTGGCGGGCGATCGCCGCAAATTGCGCAGCTATATCAAACCAATCAAAGTACTGGCACCGGACGCTGACCATCATGCCCACAAAGGTCTGAATAACGCCATCGAAGTGTCGCACCAACCAACCCGCAAACGAGAAAAGATCATGGGCCAGTTCAAGTCTCACCTACAGGTTCAGAGATTTCTCTCAGCGCATGACCAAATCAACCTGGTCTTCCGCCCCAGCCGATATCAACTCACCGCAAACTCATACCACCACGCTCGCACGGACGCATTCAGCCTCTGGGACGAGTACACTGCGGAAATGACCGCTTGATCCTGTCTTCGCCAATACCTCACATGCTCGGGTCATCAACTTGGCAATACCTGTCATTCTGCTCGGCTTCCTGTTTTCGGCGGCGCTAATTTTTTATTAGAACCCTATGCAACCCCTGATTTTCTCAAAACCAGAAAGGTCATCATCCCGATCGGTGGTAGGGCTCTTTGCTCTTCGACAGTTAGCGCTTGCTCTTGTAATACCGTGTCGATTTCGAAGTCAGAATGCCAACCGATTGTGTTAGCGACTGGCGCAAACGCGCGTTCCAAGGTTGCCAGCAGACCTCGCTCTCGTTTGAAATGGTTCGTAATCACCACACTGCCGCCGGGTTTACAGACCCTCACAATTTCCGCCATTACCTTTTCCGGTTCTGGAACGACGGACAGCACATGCATCGCTGCAACCGTATCGAAATGGTTGTCTGGGAAATCAAGCGCGCGGGCATCCATTTGCCTTAGCTCCGCAACGTGGCTCAGGGATAAATCTCTTACCTTGCCGCGTGCTTTTTGCAGCATGTCCTCGCTGAAGTCGATTCCGGTCACCTGAGTCCTGGGTCCGTAATGTTCCAGTGACAGCCCGGTGCCCACGCCAACCTCCAGAACCTTGCCAGGACGTCTGTTGATATAGTCAACCGCATGCTGCCGCCCGACATTGGTGACGGCCCCAAACGTCTTGTCATAGACGGGTGCCCAGCGAGCGTAAGAGGTTTGAACGGCTTTGATGTCCATATCGTATCCTTAACGGTTAGAAGGTGCTTCCCTGTCAATCCACGCCCAGGCGACCATTCCCACATATCCGACACAAAGCGCGATCAGCGTGGCCCAGGCAAAGGTCAGCAGCGCGGCGCCAACAACAGCGACACCGATGAGAAAAAACTTCGCGTTCTCGCGTGAAATCCGCGTGGTTTTAAAAGACCAGGTCGGTATGCGACTGATAAGCAAAAGACCAATGATCACGATGAAGAGGCAAATCAATATACTGGGCAGCGCGGGCGCATCCGCGAAAGCGAAGGACAGATACATTGGCAACATGACCAGCAGCGCCCCTGCAGGGGCCGGAACCCCCTCGAAATAAGCGCTGTCATGTTCGCAGGTCTCGGACTTGCTGCCCACATTGAACCGAGCAAGGCGCATAACGCAGCACACCGCAAAAAACAGCACGGCGAGCCATGCAGCACTGGGTACATCCTGCAAAGCCCAGAAATAGAGAACAAGCGGCGGGGCAACACCGAAGTTCAAGAAATCCGCAAGCGAATCCAGTTCTGCCCCGATTTTGCTGTCACTGCTGAGCAAGCGCGCAATGCGCCCGTCCAACCCATCCAGCACACAAGCGGCTATAATCAACTGCACCGCAAGCTCGTAGTTGCCCTGAACGCCAAATCTGATTGCCGACAGGCCCGCGCAAATGGCTGTTATTGTCAGTGCATTGGGCAGCAAATGAATCAGCGCAAACCCGGTCTCTTCCTGTTCGGATGGTTCTGTCACTGATCCAGCCACCTACTTTTCATTGGGTGTGTGCAAACTGGCAAGGATAGTTTCGCCGGCAATCATCGTTTGCCCGACACGCACCTGCGGCTCCACGCCATCTGGAAGATAAACATCCAGACGGGAACCGAAACGGATCAATCCAAATCGCTCTCCGGTTTGAAGCGCGTTGCCAGGTTTCACAAAGCAGACGATCCGTCTGGCCACTAGGCCGGCAATCTGGACCACAGCCAGGTCCTGACCATTCCTCATTCGAATACGCAGGCTGTTGCGCTCGTTATCGGCACTGGCCTTATCTAGGGATGCGTTGAAAAATTTGCCGGGGCGGTAGGCAACGGCGGTGATCTCACCTTCAATGGGCGTGCGGTTCACATGGCAATTGAAGACGCTCATGAATACACTGACACGAGTGAGGGGCGTGTTTGGCATCCCAAGCTCACTCGGCGGCACTGCCGCTTCGATTAGCGAAACCACCCCATCCGCCGGGCTGACAATCAAGCCTTCCCCTGTCGGTGATACGCGTTCGGGGTCGCGAAAGAAATAGTAGCACCAGACCGTAAGGCCGACGCCAATCCAGCCCAGAATGTCGGACAGGAGAAACAGACCGACCGTGATGGCGGCAAAGATCGCGACAAACCGAATGCCTTCAGGGTGCATCGGTTTGATGAACGTATCGCGCATGCGCATCGTAAGCTTTCCCCGAGGTCAATTGATGGCACTTTCATAAGTGGATTGCTGGGGAACGCAAGTGTAGCGGGTGCAGACGATTCATTATTTCAGATATCTGATCCAAAGGGCTTGATCGTCTGAATCTCCGCGCACTTCGGTAACTTCAGCTGGGTTGAGGCCAAATTCCGTAACCAAGTCTTCGACCTGACCCGATTGGAAGCTATCGAGGCTTCGTACAAGTCCGCCTTCTTCAAATGCGATCAATTCGTGAGATCTGCCGGACCACCGGACGATCCCGCCACAGAGCGTTCTAAGTTCCATATCGACCAGTTCTGCAACCGGGGTCGGCAAAGAAATCGCTCCATTTGAGAAATCCTGTACGGTTCTGAAGGTGTAGAGGCCCCCGCTGGCCTCGGTGTGCCATTGTGGGTTTGCAAACAACCTGAATGGAGGCCTGCGCCAGTGCTTAGAAAGGCTGATCAGCATGTTGAACCAGCTGGAGGGTCAGATCAAAGAACTGGATGCCGAGATTGCCCGCCGCGCGCGGTCAAATGAAACGGCACGCCGCCTTATGACGGTGCCTGGAATTGGTCCGCTCATCGCGACTGCGCTGGTGGCCCTCGCCCCGCCGCCGGAAACGTTCCCGCGAGGGCGCGACTTCGCGGCTTGGCTCGGGCTGGTTCCAAGACAGCATTCAACAGGGGGCAAGCAGCGCCTCGGCGCAACGACAAAGATGGGAGAACGTTCGCTCAGGCGGTTACTGATCAACGGTGCCAACAGCGTTGTTATGTGGCGTTCACGTAAGAGAACGGAAACCGATCCCTGGCTTGCCCGCATGATCGAACGCAAGCCGCCACTGCTGGTTCGCGTGGCCCTTGCGAACATGATGGCGAGGATCGTTTGGGCCTTGATGAACACAGGGGAAGTCTACCGGGCTCCGGCTGCCAACGCGTAAGGCGTCTGTGGCCGCGAGGCGGCGGAAACGGAAGAGGACAATGGACGGTATGGCATAAGGATCGTGAGACCGGGTCGGAAAAACCAGCTTGCGACAGAGTGCTTTGAGCACGTGGTTCTGAATTGGACCGGATCCGCTAACACCATAGGGGCCAGCGGCATGTGCAAACGCCGCGCAACAGGCCGAACACATGTCAGTACCCGAACCGATGCAATTACCGGTCAAAATTACCTCTTGTGTTTTGGGCGTCTACACGTGTCGCAAACTTAAATGAGATTAGCATTGTCAGTGCTGACGAGCCGATTATCCAGCCAATCTGGCAAACTGTTGAAATGGAGAGAGTCCAGGCGTGAACTGACCTTTGCGGATCATGTTGACCAGTTCGATACCAGCCAAGGCAGATGCTGCTGAAGTGAACGACTTGAATCCCAGCGTAGGCCTGATCCTTCGTTTGATGAAACGGGAAGTTTTAGCGCGGTTCATACGAAAAAGTTGGCGGCACACCTGGCAAATTCTTTGTAGCCTTATCGCGATTCGATGTGGATTATGTTAAAGTAACTGCGGCTTTCGTGGACGAAGTTATTATGCTAGTACACCTTGTTTTTCTAGGTTTTTTGCGGCTTAGGTCTAGCCTCATCGCTATTGTGATGTTCGGACCTGCTATTGTACTGGCGGACGTATCTGATGTCAGACGTACGGCGCTTGTCATAGGAAATTCGCAGTATGAGTACGTTTCGAATATTCCGAACTCGGCAAATGACGCCCGGGATATAGCAGCAGCGCTTGGTCGGATAAGTTTTAATGTGACCGAATTATACGATCTCGACTATCGCCAAATGCGGCTGGCCCTTCGGGATTTTTCCGACAAGGCTGCGACGGCCGACGTGGTATTGGTCTATTTTGCGGGTCATGGCATCGAAATAGACAACACTAATTACCTGATTCCCACCAACGCGGAACTCAAAAGCGACAAGGATGTGGAATTCGAGGCTATACGGCTGGACTCGGTACTAAATTCGGTATCGACGGCGAAAGGTCTCAAACTTGTTCTTATTGACGCCTGCCGAAACAATCCGTTCCTTTCTGATATGGAGCGCACAACCGCGACGCGGTCGATCGGGCGCGGATTGAGCAGTATTGACCCCGGAGGTGTTCTGGTCGGCTATTCTGCACGCGGTGGAACTTTGGCTTTGGATGGAAAAGGTCGCAACAGCCCATATGCCGAAGCGCTGCTTGAACATATTGAGGTTCCCGGGCTGGAACTTGGGAAATTGTTTCGCAAAGTCCGGGATTCAGTCTTTAAACTTACCGATGGGTACCAAGAGCCCTTCACTTATGGCTCATTGCCAGGGCGGGATATATTCCTTGTCCCTGCAGCGGCCAAGGTACCTTCCATTTTAAAAGAAACGCCTGCGCCTGTTGCCGAGTCCTCGCCTGAAGATGAGCGTGAAAAATCTGCCCAACGCGTTCTGCGCGAAGCGTTAAAGTTGGATGATCAAACGGTCAAGTTGGGCGCTTTGAAGATGATCGCGCAGCTCTATCCAAATACACGCGCTGGTCAATATGCGGCTGACGTAGCCGATGTGCTCAGCCGTTCACAACCGATTAAGAACAACGCCAGCGTGCCTACAGAGTCTGCTGCCGCGTCCCAAAGCCCGATCAACACGACGAACCAGGAAAACGTCGCGGGGCAACAACCAGATCCAGCCCTTGTGGCAGAAAAGGATCTTAATCTCAGCCAAAACGACTATCGCAACATTCAACGTGGCCTGAATTTCCTAGGGTATTCAGCCGGGCCTGTTGATGGGATATTCGGTACGCGCTCTCGTGCGGCACTAAAGCAATTTCAGAGCAAAAGCGGTTCGACCAGAACGGGGTATCTGACAGCGCAAAGCCTTGCTGTGTTAAAGAACGTCGCAAAGCCGCCACCCTCGGCGCACAGCGAGGAACAAACGAGCGGCGAAACGCTTGCTGCCTTGCCGAAGACGACCCAAACCGGCGCAGTAGCGAACAGCTACCATGGGGATTACTCAATCGTGGTCAGAAGACGACCCAATCCAAACTACAATGACCCTGAGCTTGCTAAGGATCGGCCCAAAATAGTGTTGCAGATGGTGTACCGGAAGTCGTCCGCCGGGTTTCAGATGATCAGCGCTCAGGATCTGACGGAAGGTGGTGAAAATCGACCAAAACGATTTCGCGCATCGTTATCAGAAAAGGGGCGGTTGCGTATTTCGGGAAATACAGGGTACCTGTTTGGTAAAGTAAGAATTGTCCCCTTCTCGATTACTCAGAGAATTCCTGCAGACTTTTCCAAGGGGCAAACCCTCCACTCCAACCAAGGCCAGTTCGACAAAGCCTTTTTCATGGATGTGACGATAACAAAACGTTGAAACTCACAACACGAAGTATTCGCAGCTACTCGGGTACGCGCCTGTTGAGTTCAACTACTTGAATTTCTGTCTCGCCATCATCGTGAATGAAACTCGCAGCCACTGGCCATCGTCGTTCAGCGTCCACAGTTTTTGCCGTCGCCATGGTCATATAAATGGGACGAAACCCATCGGCATCCGGTGCTAGGGTCTTGATCCAGCTTTCCAGGCGTGCAGCGACATTTATCGTATCACCGATGACGTTATAATGCATGGATCCGCTGACACCCAGTGTGCCACCGATTGCTTCTCCGCTGTTCAGCGCAATCCGTAGCTTGTATGCACGTTGATTTCGAAAAGTGTTATTAAGTGATGCCACGGCTTCGCGCATGGCGTTGGCACAACGTAGTCCGGCCTGCGCGTCCGATTGCCTTTGCTCGTGTGTTTCGCTTGGAATTGGCGCGCCAAACACAACCAGTATGCCGTCTCCTGTATATTTCTCGACAAACCCACCATGCGCGCGAGCGATTTCACCCAGCCGATCAAGAATTCGCGCGATCCACGTCATAAACTCGTCTGCATCCATCGCATTCCCGGCGAGGGTCGACCCTTCAATATCCGCAAGCAGCGCCGTAACATACAGCTGTCGAGATCGGGGCTTTCCACCCGACATTAGATTTTTGCGCTGCTTCCAGATCTCAGCTGACAACTCTTCGGACAGATGAGATGAAAAAACCTGTGCGATCGCGCGTCTTTGGTTGCGCGAAAAGCCTGAGATGATCCCAAAGCCGAAAAGAAACCCGAAAGTCCAGCCCAGCAGAGAAGGCGCGACAGGCATTAACAACGCGAACTGTTGAAACATGGACAACGTAATCGTTAGCAGGACGCCACCTATCCCAGCCAGCAACACCGCATTGCCGGTGACCCTGACGAAAACAGACACGCAGGCACCTAAGAAGACCGAAGCGAGGATGATGAACGCAGGGAACTGACCGTCCAACGCGCGCAGCGGAGAGGCTTGGCCGTTGAAGTAGTCAATCAACTGTTGAACGATGGCGGCATGAATTTCGGCACCAAAGGTAAAATCTGACCCGGTTGATCGGTTGAGTGGTGTTGAAAAGTAATCTTTTACGGAATGACTGGTAACGCCGATTATCACGGCATTTCCCTCAAAGCGATCCAGCCCAGTTTGAGTCAGAATCTCTGCGGCGGGAACACTGCGCGTGATCGGCAATGCATTTTTGTAATCAATGACGATTTGATAGCCTGACGTATCCACGTTGCGGAACAGGTTTGCACCCGGGGCCAAGGGTTCTACAACTGTATCGCCAAACATCAAATAGCGCGGATTGTCGGGAGCGCTTTTCAATGCGGGTTGCCCGGTATGGGTCGCGGCCAGATGCATAGGCAGTGACAGGGAAATACCATCGTGCGTATTTACTAACAACAAGGCGCGTCGGGCAACGCCATCAGGGTCAATTGGAATATCAGCGAACCCAGTGTGCGTGCCCGGCGGCGCTGAAATGCCAGCAGTCTCGCTATCCTGCAATTTCGAGATCACGAAAACTCTGGGATCGCTCAGCACCTCAAGTAAGGCGTCCCGACCTTCACCTGCCGGAACGTCCCTGTAAATGTCGACGCCCACCGTAGTTGCACCAGAGGCGAGCAAGGTGTTTACAATCTGTGCCAATTGCCGATCGGGGACAGGCCAACCCCATTCGCTCAAATCTCGGTCGGTGATGGCAACCAGATAAACGTCTGCTATAGGTTCATCCGCCGCAAAGGCCGATATTGTCCAATCGTATTGGAGAAGCTCAAGTGACTCGAGCATGCCTTTTTTCCGGAGTTCGACCAGAGGCATGCCGACAATCAGTGTAATGACACAGACCAACACCCAGCGTTGCCAAACCGGCATGAGCGATGACGTTCTCTGCCATGCATGCTTTTGACGCTTCGATGTCACTGACCTACGCCAGCTGAGTTCAGCAATTGTTCGAGTTCGGCTGGGTTCGTCGCCTGCACACGGCCGCTGAGGCCTATATCCACAAGTTCAGAGAGCGCATCGAACCACAGACCAGCTGCGGCCGGGGTGTCGGATCTAAATTCTTCCGGCAAACGCTCGATCAATCCTGATGTTCGTTCGACCACCGCGTCGGTGTTTGGATCGAGCAACTCGAGTTGCAAAAGATAAACTCGGTCGGTGTCCAGCACAATATTTGACCTACTGAGGTCCAGACCGTAATCGCCGGGTGGGAAAGGGCCACTGATGTGTAACTCTGTTGCAGTCATCCCGGATGGGCCCAGTTTGACGATTACATTTCCTCGATGGCCGCGAGTTAGCCGCCAGATCAACGGCGGAAAGGCTTGAGTTGTTAGCCCACCGTCTGCTGGAACCAGTAGCAATAGGTCAGAAGCGGCATCCGAAGGTATATTCCGGGTGCCTGCGCCCATTCGATCTTTTGGCGTACCTATTTTGGGAGGAACAAACACAATTTCTGCGGACGTGTCGGTGTTTTTCTCATCGCCGGAAGCTAGCGCAAAACCGCTGAGAAAAAGGCCTGCAGCGAGTACGAAGACAGAAACAGCTATTGATACCCAATTCCACGACACAAGACGCCTCTCGAAGAAAACTGCAAGTGTATCCGCTTTTTGAAGGTTTAGCGTAGGCTTGAAACTACGTTGAGTCCAGTTCCTGCTCTGTCTCGCTTCAGCTGATCCTAAGCTCGGTGGTCAGGCAATTTTATGCTAAAATAAGGATCTGTTCGGTTCAGAGTCGAGTCTGTGCTCATGGTTCCTGAAAGCAAATGGCGAAGCGGCGCCTCGTGTTTGTTGGTGGTTTGTTTGCTCTTGATCTTGCCGCTTGCGGCAGAGGCTAAGGGCAAGCGCGTCGCGCTTGTAATAGGTAACTCCGCCTATCAATACGTCCCGGACCTGCGCAATCCGGCCAATGATGCTGAGGACATATCTAAGGCGTTACAGCGCATTGGGTTTGAGGTTACACAGCATCAAAACGTGAGTTACACCGATATGCGCATTGCATTGCGCGACTTTGCCGAAGCCGCAGCCGATGCGGAAGTGGCGCTTGCGTATTTCGCGGGCCACGGAATCGAAATTGAGAACACAAACTATCTGATACCCGTGAATGCCGCGCTAAAAAGTGATCGGGATGTAGAATTTGAAGCCATTCGTCTGGACGCTATCGTGAATGCCATTGCTGGCTCGTCGGCTCTAAGTATCGTGATTGTTGACGCATGCCGAAACAACCCGTTTTTGGCCCAGATGAAAAAGGCCTCGAGCACTCGTTCAATCGGGCGCGGTCTGGCCGCAGTTGAACCAAGAGGAGTCGTGGTCGGATACGCGGCCCGAGGTGGGACTCTGGCGCAGGATGGCGACGGCCGGAACAGCCCTTACGCGCAGGCGTTTCTGGAACATGTTGAAGAACCGGGAGTGGAACTTGGTAAACTGTTCCGCAAGGTGCGCGACCGCGTGGTCGCACTGACCGACGGGTATCAGGAGCCTTTTGTCTATGGCTCACTACCGGGCGAGGACATTTTTTTGGTCCCCAAGGTAGAACAGGCTGCATTACCCTTCCCTGACCTTCAGGAGTCTGACGAACCAGTCTTGCGGCCGCAGGTAACTCAGAAAAACGCGCTGGCCGCAGCTATGAAGGTGAACACAGTCAGGGGGTGGGATTTGGTCGCCAGATCCTATCGCGCTGCAACGTTATCCGAGCCCGAAATACTGAAGCGGATGGCCCAGATCACACCTGCCTGGACCAGAAAAAGCGGGCGGCTCGATGAGATAGAAGCCGCGCTCTTGCCGGGCCCTGCTCAGAAGAAGGAAGTACAACAAAGTCTTAACAACTCAGGCTTCGACGTTGGTACACCTGACGGAGTTTTCGGACCGCGGACCCGATCAGGCATCAAGGCGCTTCAGGCCAACTTCGGGTTAGAACCAACCGGATATGCCGATCTTGCTGTCCTGTCCGGTTTGGGGATCAGACCGCTGGCGGATGATGGCGCGAGTTTTATCAGCAATCCCTTTGCTGTCCGACAGGATATATCCGAACTGGAAGTGTTAGGTGAATCCGAAGAGGTCACGCAAATTCTTGGCTGTTTGGGCCTGCGTAAAAGCGTCTATGGTACGTTTCGCGGAAACCTATATATTGCGCTGGTTTATTCAGGCAGTGTGCAGAGTGCGCGCAGCGAGGCGCAAAAATGTGGCTTGGATTTGGCCGCAATAACATCGGCTGCAGAGAATGCGTTCATCGTCCGGATGATTTCAAGTGACCCGGCTTTCTTTGAATTGGGATACGACAGCAAAACGAAAATCAGCTACAAGGCCGGACCCTATTTCGGGTTCAGAAAGGACCCCAAAGAAGACGGTGCCATCATCGGATGGCGATGGTTCAGCGGAGAACCCGTGAGCTACACCAACTGGTTGCCATCCAAGCCAAACAAAACTCACGGCAAAGGCAGAAAATCATTTGCCCAATTTCAGTACGAAGCGCGAGGACGGCGCGACCTTGATGATGTGACCCCAACAAAATGGTTCGATGGCTCTGGATGGAATGCGCGTTCTGTGGTCTTGGAAGGTTCTCTGAAATAACGCGCTCTGCCCAAAGGGTTTCAGCGAAGCTATTTTTTTTTGAGGATACGCTGGCAATCGGATCGGCATATTCGATTCAATCAGGTTATGTGGTAATGTTCAGGCGTCTCAATTTGTTCCGATCGGGGGCAGTTTGTTTAACAGTTCATTTCAATACCCTTTCAGGACATTCTTATGGCTGATAGGCTTTGCGATTTGGTTCTCGGTTTCGCATGTTGCGCACGCGGACACCAAACGGGTCGCATTGGTGATTGGAAATGCCGAGTATCAACATGTCGCCAATCTTCCAAATGCAGGCAATGATGCCTCGGATCTGGCCAAAGCCTTGCAACGGATCGGTTTCACGGTTTGGCACAATCAGAATCTAGATTACCGTGGTCTCCGCATTGCGTTGCGCGACTTTGGTCGAGCGGCGAAAGATGCGGATATGGCCATCATCTATTTTGCGGGTCACGGGATTGAGATCGAAAACACAAACTACCTTATTCCTGTAAACTCAGAACTGCGCAGCGATCAGGATATCGAATTTGAAGCGATACGGTTGGACTCCGTCATCAGTTCTTTGTCGGGTGCCGATGGGTTAAAGGTCGTTTTGATCGATGCGTGCCGGAACAACCCATTCCTGAGCACGATGGAAAGAAATGGCGGCACACGCTCCATCGGTCGCGGATTGGGTCGTATTGACCCCAGCGGAGTATTAGTAAGCTACGCAGCCAAGGGTGGAACGTTGGCTCTTGATGGAGAGGGGCGTAACAGCCCGTATGCCACAGCGCTGCTAAAGCACATCGAAGAGCCTGGGCTGGAACTAGGTAAAATGTTCCGCAAGGTCCGCGACACCGTATTTAAGTTGACAGATGGGTTTCAGGAACCTTTCACCTACGGTTCTTTACCGAGCCAAGATATCTACCTAGTTCCGGTGGCAGCGCCCATGCCGCCGGAAGCCAAGCGTGTCGGGTCTGACAACCGTGAAATCTACGCTGACTTTGAGTTGGCTCGTTCACTCGGAACGCTGGATGCAATTGAGTCCTTTCTAAACCGTTATCAGGAACAGAATGATCACTTTGCGGTAACGCTCGCCCTTTCGCTTCGGGATGATCTGCGTGAGAAGGCAAGGCAACAAGCTGCTCCTGACGACAACCCCAGAACGAACGACACGGAAGTCGCCGTTGTGGCTCCGCCGGACAATCCGACTGAGGAAGCACAGACACGCAGCCTGGTCCGTGACATTCAGAGCGAATTGAACCGCGTCGGATGCAGCGCGGGCGCGGCGGACGGCGTTGCAGGTCCTCGCACTAGAGCGGCATATACCAGATACCGGAACGCCCGAAAAAACCTGGGGCTTCCGGCGGAAGGTCTGAACCAACAACAGACCCTCATTGCGCTTAAGAAAGAACCGGGTCGCGTTTGCAAGGAAGTTGCGGTTGCTGTAGGTTTAGACGGTGATTACGTCATCTCCATTCGGCGTAGATGGGATGATGACTATTGGCAGACTGCAACGCGCGGCGACGAATCCTACTACCCCGGAAAAATCGAACCACTCGCGTCATTGCGGATCAATCGGAAAGGCAGCAAAGTGACTCTGGTGTCCGCCCAAGCGTTTACTGGAGGGGGTCCGTGGTTCAAGGATTTCCAGGGGTCATTGGATGACAACGGTCAACTGAAACTCCGTTTCACCCTAAGCTCACATTTTGGTCCACCGGTGACGCCCTACAAGGTTCGAATTGATGTAAAATTGCCTCAAGGACTGCAACCCAACCGACGCCTCGTGTATGAGCCACGACGTATCGACGGTCAGTTTTTCCTGAATTTCCTGGTTAGACGTGCGAACTAGCTTCCAACGGAAATCCCAAGATGACGAGGGTCGACAAGAGCGGCATGAATACCAAGCTACGTGCCGTTTGCGCCAAAGTTGCAGAGACCGATTTCCTCTACTACGAAGTCGGCCATCGGCTTGAGAGCCGTTGAAAAAGGAATTTCCACTAAATCAACTGAAGTAGCTGCATGTTGTTGTAGAACTCCGTACCCTGCCATGAGGTCGGTGATATCGGAAGGTGGTGGGCGGGATCCCAGCGATCGGCAGCTATGCGGGCTGCACCACCAGCATTCGGCTTCGACGCTAAAGGTCCGGTATGGGGCGCTCACAAACTTCTCGATTTAGATGTGGAATCTTGAGGTATTCCCTGCCAAATCGACCTGAAGACGTCGAGGCACACAATCAGCATGCCGCCTTACATAGCCTCCAACGTGTGGGCGAGGCCATTTCTGATGTGATCTTCCAACAGTTTCTTGGCTGTATCAGCGTCTTTGGCCAACGCGGCATCGAACATTCGTTTGTGTTCTTGGGCTGCAACCTCACCTCGGTAGGTCAGTACGAGCATCTGATAACGAAGGTACTTGTCATAAATGATTGAGTGAAGGGATAAGAGGTTCTTGGAATTACAGGCTGCAATCATCGCTTGATGAAACTCTGAATCGTACCTCTTCCAGGTTTCCTTTTCAGAGTCATCTCCCTTGAGAAGCCGTTGCTCCATCAAATGCAGCTTATGATGCGCAGCGACCAGGTTGCCTTCCCAGTCCGTGTCGCCATTCGCAATGGACAACTCCAACGCGTGGCATTCCAGCAGAACGCGCAGTTCTGAAATCTCGGTCAGGTCTTCTCGTGAAACTGGCGTGACCAGGAAACCCCGTTGCTCAGGAGCTTCGACAAATCCGTCGCTGGCGAGCCTGTTCAGCGTTTCACGAAGTGTCGAAAGGCTTGCCGAATAGCGTTCCTTCAAGGCGTCCAGCTTCAGTTTGGAGCCGGGCTGCAGCTCCCCGAAGATGATGTCCCGCTTGATGCGCTGATAGGTGCTTGCACCTATCGTAGACGGCTGTTTCGCCATGCGTTTCACCCGATATTTTTAGTTTCCTCGTTCAATTAGCATTTTTTTGAGACATCAGCAATCCAAACTGATGTATGGTATAAATAATAATATCATACATTATTGCGGAATCGCGAAAACCCCAATACGGTCGTGGCCAAATTGGGCAAGGCAGCCTGATCGCAATCAACGGTTTCGGGATTTTCCGGACCCTCCGGAAGGAAGCAAAGTGTCTAAGAACTTTCGCATTGCCATTGTCGGCATTGGTCTTGTTGGACGCCGCCACGCAGACGCTATCCGAGCGTTGCGCCATGTTGATCTCGTTGCGGTAGTCGACCCCAGTGATGACGGTCGTGCTTACGCCGTTGAGCACGGGGTCGCATGTTACGAGACCCTCGAGAAAATGTTTGCAAATCAGACGCCAGACGGAGCTGTTCTTGCGACCCCGACCACGCTTCATGTTGAACAAGGCCTCACGTGTGTTCGACACGGTTGTCCTGTTCTTGTCGAAAAACCGATCGCCGTAGAAGCCACCGCTGCACTTGAGCTTGTTCAAGCTGCGGAGAAGGCCAATGTGCCACTGATGGTCGGTCATCATCGCAGACACAATCCTTTGATCAGGTCGGCTAAGGAAGCAATTGTCGATGGAAAGATTGGAAATGTGCGCGCTGTCCATGCGAATTGCTGGTTCTATAAGCCAGACGAGTATTTTGATACTGCGCCCTGGAGAAAGAAACCCGGTGCAGGGCCCATCTCGGTCAATCTTGTCCACGATGTGGATCTGCTGAGGTACCTGGCCGGAGAAGTTGTGACCGTACAGGCTCAGTCGGCTGCATCGCAGCGGGGCTACGACAACGAAGATGTTGCTGGTGCGCTGTTGACATTTGAAAGCGGGGCGATAGGGACCATAAGTGTGTCCGACAGCATCGTTGCTCCATGGAGCTGGGAGATGACGTCTCAGGAATATCCAATCTATCCTTCGACCACAGAGAGTAGCTATATGATCGGTGGCTCTCATGGTTCGTTGTCCGTTCCCGATCTTCGCCTGTGGAGTTACCAGAGTGAGCAACGGGACTGGTGGACGCCTATCTCATCGACCGCGCTGAAGAAGGGTGCGTCTGACCCTTTGGTCAATCAGCTCAGGCACTTTATTGAAGTAGCCCGGCACGAAGCAGTGCCGATTGTGTCTGGATGGGAAGGTTTCAGAACGCTTCAAGTTATTGAAGCTATTCAGAATTCTTGCAGAACAGGTGAAACGGTCAGGATCAAAAACTTACAAAAAACACCAATGGTAGATATGACAGTAGTATAAAATATCAGATATTTTGCAAAAAATCTTGCAAAATTTCCAAAATAGGGCAAAACTCTGAATCGCAAAAAAGAAGCATCATGATGTCTCAGGGAGGAGCAAAGTGATTACCAAACTTACCCGCCGGGCTGCTGTATCAGCCCTTGTTGCAACCGGTGTTCTGTTTGGCGCGACAAGCGGTGCGCTGGCGGAAGACAAAGTGCAACTTCGCCTCGCAACATCAGGATCGGAGACCGACCAGCGCTCGGTCGCTATGGCCGAGGTTTTCGCGCCGATGGTCGCTGATTTTGCAAGCTACGAGCCCAGCTATAATGGAACCATCTTTGCCCAAGGCACCGAGTTGGATGCCATCAGCCGGGGTAACCTGGAAATGTCGATCACCTCGGCGCAGGAACTGGCACAGTTCTTCCCCGAGTTTTCGATCTTTACCGCAGGTTATGTCCACCAGGACGCCGCGCATCAGGTGGCTGTCTTCAACGATCCCTTGATGGATGCCTTTAAGCAGAAGGCCGAAGAAGAATTAGGCGTCAAACTGCTGTCGGTCATGTATCTGGGCCGTCGTCAGGTGAACCTGCGCCAGCCCAAGGATGAGCTGACAGTCACGACACCCGCAGATTTGGAAGGCGTGAATCTGCGGATGCCGGGCACCGACGCATGGCAGTTCCTTGGCAAGGCGCTGGGTGCCGCGCCGACACCGATGGCCTTCTCCGAAGTCTATACCGCGCTGTCGACCGGTGCCGTTGACGGGCAGGATAACCCGTTGCCGACCGTCGTCGACGCCAAGTTCTATGAAGTGACCAATCAGATCGTCCTGACATCGCATCTGGTCGACCTGAACTATATCGCCATCGGCAAAGAGGTTTGGGACGGGCTGACACCGGAACAGCAAGCCAAGGTTCAGGAAGCTGCGGACGCAGCAGCTGAATCAGGCCGCCAGAAGCAGCTTCAGAAAGAAGAGGATCTTGTCAGCTTCCTGAAAGAGCAGGGCATGGAGATTTACGAACCCGATCTCGCTGCGTTCCGCGATCAGGTACAGTCTATGTATCTGGACAGCGAATTCGCTGGCTCATGGCCCGAAGGCGTTCTGGATCAGATCAACGCTCTGGGCAACTGAACCCAGTAAGACAGGGGAGGGAGAACCATAATGAAGGCCTTTATGAAGGGGTTCTCCCGACTGACCGAAGCGATTGCCGGCGGGATGCTGGCGGCAATCTTCCTTATCTTCCTTCTCCAAATTCTACTACGGTACTTCTTCACCCCAGCAGGCTGGACGCTGGAATTGATCGGCATTCTTTGGGTCTGGGTGATTTTCTTCAGCTGCGCTTTCATCGTGCGCGAACGGGATCACGTGAAGTTCGACATCATCTATCTTTCGGTGCCGATGCGCGTACGGCAGGTCTTTGCGATGCTGGCGGCCGCAGCGATCGTAGTCGGTATGCTCTACAGCTTCCTTCCGACGTGGGACTACATCGACTGGATGAAAATCCGCAAGACATCGACTGTCCGCAATCCGTTCTCCGGTGAGAAGATTCCGCTGCGCACAGTATTCTCGATTTACGCGGTATTCATGCTGGTCGTCGCAGCGCGCTACGCGTGGCTATTCTTCGACGTCATGCGCAATGGCCCACCAAAGACAGAGTTGGAACTGGTCGTTGGGTACAACGTGGTTGACGATCATCCCCGTGTCGACGTCGAAAAGGATGAGGAAGTTAAGAAATGAGTTTTGAACTTCTTTCCTGCCTGCTCGCTCTCTTTCTTCTGGCAGGCATCGGGACACCTATCGGCTATTCCATCCTCCTGGCCTCATTAGTGTACCTGGGCACGGCCGGACTGGACGTCGCCCTCGCGGGCGAGAAGATCCTGCAAGGTTTTTACAAAAGCACGATCCTGCTTGCCGTGCCTTTGTTCATCGTCGCCGCGAATATCATGAACGCTGGATCGATCACGGACCGTCTTTTGAACTTCTGCGTCGCTGCTGTCGGTCGTTTCAAGGGCGGCCTCGGGCACGTAAACGTGGTAGCGTCACTGATCTTTTCGGGTATGTCCGGCTCGGCCGTCGCGGATGCTGCGGGGATCGGGAAGATCATCATTGAAATGATGACCAAGGATGGCCGCTACAGCCGAGGCTACGCAGCTGCAATCACGGCGGCGTCGGCAACGATCGGCCCTATTATTCCGCCCTCTATCCCGATGGTTTTGTACGCGCTCGTTTCCAAGGCCTCTATCGGGTCCTTGTTCTTGGCTGGCATTCTGCCCGGCCTGATCATGGGCGTCGTTCTTATGGCGATGAACTATTATCTGGCCGGTAAGCGGAACTTTGCATTGGAGAAACCTGTTCCGCTGCGCGAGTTGCCGGCTAAAACCGCCAACGCGTTCCCGGCACTGCTGATGCCCGCAATCCTGCTCTACGGCATATATGGGGGCGTCACCACTCCGACCGAAGCTGCCGCCGTAGCTGCATTCTACGCCCTGCTACTGGCAGCGTTGTTCTACCGAGCGCTGACCTTCCGCGGCCTTTATCAGGTGTTCGTCGATAGTGCGCGCTCTTCCGCAGCCGTCGGGGTTGTCATTGGTGGCGCGTTCATTCTGAACTTCATCGTCATCCAGGAACAAATACCGCAGTCTATCTCGGCGCTGCTGGAGGGTTCCGATGTTAGCCCGATTGTGTTCCTGATCCTCGTAAACCTGCTGATCCTCGCGCTGGGATGCGTGTTAGACGCAACAACGATCATCCTGGTGATTGTGCCCCTGTTCATTCCAACCTGCGAGGCGCTTGGGATTGATCTGGTGCATTTCGGGGTGCTGGTCGTCGTGAACTCGATGATCGGTCTGATCACGCCGCCCTATGGCATTCTGCTCTTTGTGATCAACGCCGTGACGGACATTCCGCTACGCGAAATCATCTCGGAAATCTGGGCCTTCCTCGCGGTTCTCATCTTCGCCCTGGTGATCATGATACTGATGCCTGATTTGGTCCTGTGGTTGCCGCGTATGTTTGGATATCAGGGATAATGTGCCTCTCGGTTTCGACAACGTCGATCCCCGGTGATCTGGCCGAAAAACTAAGCACTATCGCTGACGCGGGATTCGGGGGTGTCGAATTACACGAACCGGACTTGACCGCTTTTGACGGGCCGCCATCGCAAATTCGGAACATTGCATCAGATCTCGGCCTGAAGATTTGCCTGCTGCAACCTTTCCATAACCTTGAAGGTCAGTCTGGCGGCGGACGGGAGCGCGCCTTTGATCGACTGAAGCGCAAACTCGACCTGATGAGCGAATTGGGTACGGATCTGCTGCTAATCGGGTCCGCATTCGAGGTCGATGCCGCTGCGACCGAAGAACAGGTAATCGCAGATCTTGGCGAGGCGGCCGAAATAGCAAAGGCATTGGGGTTGCGTCTGGCCTATATGGGCTTGCCATGGTCGGATCTTATTCACTCGGATGAACAGGCGTTAGGCGTCGTTGAAGCTATCGACAGCCCTTATTTGGGGTTGGCCTTGAATTCCTTCTTCTCGCTTGCCGACGGGTCCAAACCAGCCCGCCTTCGGGACATTCCCGGAGATCGGCTGTTCCATGTGCAGCTATCCGATGCACCCCGACTTGAGATGGATATTCGCAGGCTCAAACGGCACTTTGGGCTTCTGCCGGGGCTTGGGTCGCTGAACCTTGCGGGCTTTGTGCGGGTGTTGTCCCGCGCTGGGTACAAGGGGCCTTGGTCTATTGCGCGTGTCAATGAAGCAGCTCCTCAACCCGGTGGCCTGACACTGGCCCGAGACAGCTACAGGTCGCTGGTGAACCTGTTAGATGAGGTTTCCCGGACCGAACCGGGAACAGATTTCGGCATCCCGGACCTGCCGGAACGCGTCTATGCGTCAGGCTTCGAATTCGTCGAATTTACAGCCGACGAAACAAGCGGCGCGCAGCTGGCAGATATGCTGTCAGCAATGTGTTTTCGAATGGAGCGAAAACACGTAACCAAGTCCGTCGAGCTGTGGCGGCAGGGCGCGATAAACATCGTTGTAAATACCGAAAAGGAAGGTTTCGCCCATTCGGCGTTCCTGGGTCACGGCCCCTCCGTGTGTGACATGGGGTTGCGTGTCAAAGATGCGGATCAGACGGTTCAGCGAGCGACCGCGTTGGGCGCGCCGAATTTCTCACAGCCGGTAGGGACTGGGGAACTGGACATCCCGGCCATCCGAGGTGTTGGTGGCAATGTTGTCCATTTCATAGATGAGAAATCCGATCTGCATCGGGTTTGGGACATCGAGTTCGAGCCAGTCGCCAAGACCAAAGCGATCCAGCCTGCTGGTCTGCGCCGCATCGACCATCTGGCGCAGACGATGCGTAACGATGAGATGCAAAGCTGGCTGCTCTATTACATTTCGACTTTTGAGATGGCAAAATCTCCGATCGTGAACGTTGCCGACCCTTCAGGTGTTGTGCAAAGCCAAGCCATCGAGAGCCCCGAGGGCGAAGTGCGTTTAAACCTGAATGGTGCAGTTGGGCGTCGAACACTGGCGGCTTCATTCCTTGAAGACGGTTTTGGTGCCGGTGTTCAGCACATAGCCTTCCAGTCGGACGACATATTTGAAACCTCAGCCCAATTGCGGAAGTCCGGCTTTCCCAGCCTGTCCATCCCAGAAAACTACTACGCTGATCTGCAAGCGACATTCGGGTTAAGTGAAGACCTGATCGCCCAAATGCGCAGGGATAACATTCTCTACGACCGCGCAGCGGGTTCCGAGTATTTTCAGATCTACAGCCGACCTATCTTTAACGGCTTCTTCTTTGAAATTGTTGAGCGCCGATCTGGCTATTCCGGCTATGGCGCGCGCAATGCTGCGTTCCGATTGGCGGCCCAAGCGCGACACCACATGGCGGAAGGAACAACCTGAAATGAAGGCGGCACTAATCGGCCAAGGTATTGCTGGCTCCATGACGCCTGAGATGCACGAGGCAGAAGGTCGGGCGCAGGGTATCGATCTGAGCTACGGTAGGATCGACACTGCAAAAGAGCCATTTCGTGGAATGTCGGTCGCTGATTTACTGCATTATTCCGTTGAATTAGGCTGCGCGGCGGTCAACGTGACGCATCCCTACAAAGCATCAGTCATTGATCATCTTGATGAGCTTACCAAGACTGCTGAGGAGCTTCAAGCTGTCAACGCGGTGGTTTTTTGTGACGACCGAATGGTTGGCCACAACACCGACTACATAGGTTTCCACAGTGCCTTCGGAAATTCTTTGGGATCATCGAAGACTGAAACGGTTCTCATGTTTGGTGCTGGTGGCGCGGGCAGTGCAGTCTCTTTGGCTTTGCTTGATTCAGGTGTTCGAGACCTGGAGATTATTGATCCTGACCTCCGCCGAGCGCAGGCGCTGGTCAGTCGACTAGAGGTCTTGCGCCCTTACGCAAAGATTCAGGGTTCCCCTTCGATTTCGTTGGATCGGATCGAACTTGTGGACGGAGTGGTCAACGCAACACCACTTGGAATGGACAAGTACCCCGGAACAGTCATTGAACCATCCCTGTTGCGGCCCGATGCATGGGTGGCAGACATCGTATATTTCCCGCTTGAGACACACCTACTGAGCAGGGCCCGCGCAACTGGGTTGAAAGTGATGAATGGTGCTGGAATGGCGGTTCATCAGGCTGCAGCGTCTTTTGAAATCTTCACCGGCTGCACCGCCTCAATCAGTCGCCTTCAAAACGTTTTCGATTCACTTCGTCAGCAGCGCATGCGCGAGTTTAGAGGTGCAACGGTATGACAAACGACGAACAAGCAATCCGCCAATGGTGGCGCACATCCATCATTGACATGAAACCCGGCAAGATCGCGTTTCGTGGCAACGCAATAGAGGATCTGATCGGGA
The DNA here is from genome assembly GCF_056542185.1 of Ruegeria sp. AE4. Taxonomy (NCBI): domain Bacteria; kingdom Pseudomonadati; phylum Pseudomonadota; class Alphaproteobacteria; order Rhodobacterales; family Roseobacteraceae; genus Ruegeria; species Ruegeria sp. AE4. Next base: position 50,395 of record NZ_JBQFZK010000006.1, read on the forward strand.
ACGTTTCTTTCCCGCAGATGATCTGGCTGATGGTGCGGGGCGATCTGCCCAGCGACGCACAAGCGCGTCTGTTCGAAGCCGCTTTGGTCGCAGGCGTGGATCACGGCCCACAGGCCCCCTCAATCGCGGCGGCGCGCATGGCTGCCACCTGCGGGGTAGGTCTCAATAATGCGATGGCGACTGCGGTGAACATGCTGGGCGATGTGCATGGCGGAGCAGGCGAACAATGCGCCGAGCTTTACTATGATATCTCGGAACGCATGGATGCTGGGGCATCGCTGAATAATGCTGTTCAGGACGGTCTGGACAGCTGGCGCGAGACGTACGGCAAGATCGTATCGGGCTTTGGTCACAGGTTTCACAAGCCTGTCGATCCACGCGCACCACGATTGATGCAACTTGTTCGTGATGCGGCGGCAGAAGGCACAGTATCTGGCCGGTTTGCCGATATCGGAGAAGAGGTTCGCGCCGAACTCGGTCGTCAACGCGGCGGTCGGCCAATTGCCATGAATATCGACGGCGCGACAGCTGTGATCTTCTGCGAACTTGGCTTTCCTGCGCCCTTGTCGCGGGGGCTGTTCTGCCTGTCCCGCTCGGTCGGAATACTTGCCCACGCCTGGGAGCAGACGAGCCAGGGCGGTCGGAACAAAGGGCCTATGCCCCCAAATTACTTACCCCTCTACGAAGACAGGAATGATGACAGGTGAGACATCGAAATCCTTCCGGGTCGGCCTTATCGGCTGTGGTCGTATCAGCGATATCTATCTAAAAACACTATCTAAATTTTCCAGCGTCGAGGTCGTGGCTTGCGCAAGCCTTGACCCTTCTGAAAGCCGCGCCAAAGCGGATCAATACGGTATCGCCAAGGCCTGCACGCCAGGTGAAGTGTTTGACGATCCGACGATTGACTGCGTTCTGAACCTGACAATTCCGGCGGCGCATGCCGAAATCAGCTTGCGCGCGCTGGAGGCGGGGAAACACGTCTATTCCGAAAAGCCACTGGTCATGAACCGAACGGACGGTAAGGCGATCCTGCACATGGCCTCTGAAAAGGGGTTACTGGTCGGTTGCGCACCCGACACATTTCTGGGCGGTCGCTGGCAGACCGTTCGGCGCTTGATCGACGAGAGTGCCATTGGCAAACCAACAGGGATTTTTGCCCATGTCGGTACCCACGGGACGGAGCGCCACCATCCCAACCCGGATTTCTACTATAAGGCGGGTGGCGGGCCATTGCTGGACCTTGGGCCGTACTACCTGACCGCCATGATCTGCTGCCTTGGTCCCGTTGACCGGGTTGCCGGAATGGCTCGGCGCACGTTCGACAATAGGATGATCGAAAACGGCCCTCGCAACGGCGAATGGATAGATGTCGAGGTCGACACGCACTCCCTGAGCCTGCTGCAATTTGCGTCCGGTGCCATCGGGTCGATGACCATGAGTTTCGACATCTGGGACAGTGAAACGCCGCGGTTCGAGATCTATGGCGAAAACGGAACCATCAGTATCCCTGACCCTGACCCGGTTCATGGAGCCAACATCTTTCAGGGAGATGTCTGGCTGAAAACACGCGAAACCTCGCGTTGGTCGCATCAGCCCCGCCCAACCGGTCGCGAGGACTGGCAGGTGGTAGAAAACAAACACGGCTTCAACGAAGACAGCCGCGGGCTCGGCCTTTTGGATCTGGCCCTGGCGGCGCAAGAAGGACGCCAACCCCGTGCAAGTGGAGCGCTTGCCTACCATGTATTCGAGGTCATGGACGCGATTGAACGGGCGCCGAAATTTGGTGCCTATCAGACGATAGAAAGCCGTTGCGAGGCTCCGGAACCTTTGCCGGTCGATTTCCTGAACGATGAGAGGAAGGAGTTGGTCCATGCCGATTGAGACTCTCGACTTTGCTCAGCCATTCTTTCGCGTCCAGCACATAACTGACGAGCGCAGAATTTCTATAGAGGGTCGCGCCATCGTCCTTAACCTTGGGGGGCGAAATCTCTCTGTCGAGGATCAGACCATTGCACCGCTTTCGTCTGTGATCGTGCAAGACAGCACGCTTAGCGGCGTGGAACGTGCAGTCATTGTCCACGGTTTCGACGCCCATTCCAATGACAACGAGTTGTTCGCATGGGTGAAAGATACATGGCCATCTGCATTCGACGTCCGGCAAGAGGAACGCTTGCGTGGCGTCAGCCACTACATGTCGCCGAAGGTCTTCGTGGGTAACGTTGGACTGACCATGTACCATTCCGGCTCGGTCCCTTTGAATGTCGGATTGCATAGGGATCATCCGTTCTGCCCGGTACCAGGGTTTCGCGAAGTGCATACGCAGATCGTTGGCTTCGGCAAAATGCAGCAATGTCGCGAACGGGATGTCGAGACCCTGTATCTCGAAGAATTCATGGCCCCGGGCACGACCCACAAACCGATGTATGATGCCGAAGGCAACTATCCTTGGCATCAATACGAGACGATTACCCCCAGCATTTTCATGGCTGTGGAAATACTGCCCGAGGGCGTACGGGTCCCGGAAGCGGAGGTTGAGAATGGCTGAGAGACTTTTACCCGAAGACCTGAAGTTCGACGGCCCTTTCCCCCGGTTGTCTCGCCGTTTGCGGTTGGGCGTTGTTGGCGGTGGGCGTATCTCTGTCACGCAAGCATCGGCCGCGCGGATGACCGACCGGTGGGAGGTCGTCGCAGGAGCGCTCAGTTCTGACACAGCGCGCAGTAAGGCGCGTGGGGCCGAGTGGTTCCTGCCGGCCGAACGGTGCTACGCGTCGTTCGAGGAGATGGCACAGGCCGAGGCGGCGCGCCCAGATGGCGTAGATGCCGTCATGATCACGACCCCAAACCACGTTCATTTCGGCGTGGCCAAAGCGTTTCTGGAAGCGGGCATTGACGTGTTGTGCGACAAGCCCCTGACCAACGAAGTGGCCGAGGCCGAGGGGCTTGAGGAGATTACCGCGCGCACGGGACACATCTTTGCTGTCGGTTATGCGATGTCATGTTTTCCGGTGATACGGCAGGCCAAGCAGATCGTGGCCGACGGGGGCATCGGCAAAATCAACCAGATCCATGTCGAGTTCATGCAAGACTGGATGACGCCCGAAGATGTGGCCGATGCGCCTCATGTAAAGTGGCGGCTGGACCCCAATATTTCTGGTCCAACCAGCTGTGTCGGCGATATCGGCACCCATGCCGCGCATCTCGCCAGTTTTGTTTCCGGCCTGCCCTTGACCGACCTGCGGGCCGAGTTTCATGTCTGCGGCGCGCCAAAGCCTTTGGAAGACACGGTGTTCATGTTCACCCGTTACCAAAATGAAGTCCCCGGAACCTTGATGGCAACACGCCTTGCCCCCGGAAACCGGGGTGGGTTGCGCCTGCGCATATTCGGGAACGAAGGAGGCCTCGAGTGGGACCTAGAGAACTCGGAGCGGCTGAAATTCAATCGGTTTGGTGAACCGGATCATATCATCAGCCGAGGTCTCGGGCATGGTATCGGACCCGGCGCAGAACGTTTGGTCCGTACCGCGCGCGGCTTCCCTGAAGGGATTATCGAAGCCTGGGCCAACCTCTATACGGAACTTGCGATGGCCGTAGCCGCGCGTCGGGATGGCGTTACCGTTCCGGCCGATTGGCTTGCTTATCCCAGTGTCGAACAAGGCGCAGACGGTGTTCGATTCATTGACGCCTCTGTGCGCTCTCACCAGTCCGGAGGGGACTGGGTCACTCTCTAAGGGTCTGCCTACACGAATGTAATACACGCCCGGGCCGTTGCCCGGGCGTTTTCATTTCCTGTTCAGTATTAAAGTTGATATTTTAAAAAATAACAGATATTTTTGACTACGTGTGATGAATTTTAGATTCGCAGACACGTGGAGCTGTCGTTCATGGTGAAACCCGAAGAGGCTGGCGCAAGCCCCTCTCTCTACTCCTTGGCGCATCTGACGCTGATTGGCTGTACGCCGCCCGAGTTGGTCTATATCGCCGCACGGGCCGGTTACGATGCCGTCAGCCCCCGATTCATTCCGATGCATGTGCCCGGCGAATTCACTCAATCCCCAATCGACAAGGCACAGGTGCAGGCCACCAAAACGGCTCTCTCTACCACCGGATTGAAGGTCCTTGATGTCGAGCTTGCACGCATCACCGAAGATGTCGATCCACGCAGTTTTGAGCCTTCTCTTGAGATTGGCGGGGAGTTGGGCGCCAAACGCATGATTATGAGCGCGTGGACAAACACCCGCGATGATCGTGACTTTCTGATCGACGTCTATTCCGAAACCTGCGAACTGGCAGCGCCCTACGGATTAACGGTGGACTTGGAGTTCCCGAGCTTCTCCCGCTTGCGCACGCTGGATGAAGCACTGGACATTGTCCGCGCCTCTGATCAGCCCAACGGCGGTATTCTGGTCGATACGCTCTACCTGCACCTCAGCCGCGTAGATCTTGGTGAGCTGTTGCACGTTCCCTCGGACCTGTTTCACTTCCTGCATATCTCTGATTGCCTGCCCGGCATCGCCGATACGCGTGAGGGCATGATCCAACTGGCCCGCGATGCGCGGCTATATCCCGGTGAGGGATGGATCGATTTCACCGGCATCATCGAACGGATGCCACCCGTCGACTATTCCATCGAACTGCCCAACCAAAGCCGCGTGGCCGAGTTGGGATATGAAGAACACGCGCGTCGCTGTCTCAGCCACGCCAAGCGAACATTCGGCGAGGCGCGGTCACAGCGTCGTATGCCCAATGCTGCAATTCCAAAACACCAAGAGGATCATCATGGGCAAAGAGCTCACTGAAAACGACCGCAACATGGCGGCCGATATGCTGGCACGCGCCCGCGCTGCCATGGCCGAGATCGAGGATTGGGATCAGGGCAGGTTGGACCGCCTGTCTCAGGCCATTGCGTGGTATGCGGGGAACGAGAAAACCTTCACGCGTCTAGCCCAGCAAGGCGTGGACGAAAGCGGTATCGGAGATCGCGAAGGGCGTCCTGCCAAGCGATTTAAGATTCACATGGTGTTGCGTGACGTCTTGCGGACACCATCGACCGGGATCGTCGAAGTAGACGAAGAAAAGGGTCTGGTAAAATATGCCAAGCCTGCCGGTGTGATCGCATCTCTGATTCCGATGACCAATCCAGCGATGACACCACCGGTGACCGGTGTTTCCGCCGCCAACGCCCGGAATGCTGTTATCTTCAGTCCGCATCCGCGAACCGCTCATACCACCTTCGAGATGGTCGAGGTCATGCGAGCGGCCTGCCGTGCCGCTGATGCCCCCGAGGATCTGTTTCAATCCATTCGCAAACCGTCGATCCCATTGACGCAACATTTGATGGAGATCTGTGATCTGACGCTGGCAACGGGCGGCAAGCCCATGGTCAAAGCGGCGTACAGTTCAGGGCGCCCGGCCTTTGGCGTCGGCGCGGGCAATTCATCCATCGTCATCGATGAGACTGCCGACCTGGACATCGCCGCTCAGAACACACGAATTTCCAAGACGTCTGACTTTGGTTCGGGTTGTTCGGCCGACGGTAACATCATCATCCAGCGCTCGGTTTACGACGATATGGTCAAGGCGCTTGAGGCCGAAGGTGGATACCTGTGTTCGACCAAAGAGAAGGCCATGCTCGAAGCTGCCATGTGGGATGAGAAAGGAAACCGTACCTTCCCGACTATCGCCTGTCCGCCTCAGCAAACGGCCAAGGTCGCCGGTTTCTCGATCCCCGAAGATCGCAAGTTCCTGATGGTTGAAAATCAGGGGCAAATCGGGCCGCAGCACAAGTTCTCGAAGGAAAAACTGACCACGCTGATGGCGCTATATCACTTTGACACTTTCGATGACGCGCTGGAAACGGTCAGCCAGATTTACAACACCGGAGGCAAGGGCCATTCCTGCGGCATCTACAGCCACAATGACGATCACATCGACCGGTTGGCGCGCCTGGCTCCGGTCAGCCGCATGATGGTGCGACAGCCTCAGTCCAAGGCCAATGCGGGTGCCTGGACCAATGGCATGCCTATGACCAGCAGCCTAGGTTGCGGCATCTGGGGCGGCAACATTACCAATGAAAATGTCACCATGAAACACATGATGAACTACACCTGGGTCAGCCGTCCCATCCCCGAGGATCGCCCCTCGGAGCCGGACCTGTTCGGTGAGTTCTACGGACAGGAGGTCGCGTGATGGACGGAGCGAAACTGGAAGGCAAAACCGTTGCCGAACACATCGTCGACTTTCTCGAACGTCGCGAGGTCAAGCATGTATTTGGCCTGTGCGGGCACACGAACATTGCGGTTCTGGCCGCGTTGGCGGAAAGCCCCATCGATTTCGTCACCGTACGGCACGAACAAATCGCCAGCCACGCAGCGGACGCATATGCCCGCGTGACGGGCAAGGCCTCGGTGGTGCTGTCCCATCTCTCCCCGGGGCTGACCAATTGTGCAACCGGGGTCGCCAACGCCGCACTGGACTGTATCCCGATGGTCGTGATCGCGGGCGACATTCCAACGCACTACTACGGTAAACATCCACATCAGGAAGTGAACCTCCATGCAGACGCCGCCCAGTGGGAGATCTATCGTCCCTTTGTCAAACGCGCCTGGCGGGTCGATCGGGCAGACCTGATGGCCGAAATTCTGGAAAAGGCGTTTCATCTGGCCGAAAGCGGCCAGCCCGGGCCAGTGCTGGTCAACGTGCCGATGGACATCTTCTCCGAGGTGATCCCCTCGGACAGTTTCGACCGTATCCGCGACAACACGCGCGCGCTCAAAAAACCGTCGATTGACGATGAAACAGCGCGAGAGATTGTCGAAGCGTTGGCGCAGGCTCAAAGTCCGGTCGCTTATGTCGGTGGTGGTATTCTACTGGCACAGGCCAGCGAGGAATTACGCGCCTTTGTGGAGCACATGGGCCTACCAGTCGCGCATTCTTTGATGGGTAAAGGCGCACTGCGCGACGACCATCCGCTTGTGCTGGGAATGACCGGGTTTTGGGGCACCGAGCTGGTCAACCAGTCTTGCCTGAATGCGGATTACATCTTTGCTGTCGGAACCCGGTTCAAAGAGGCCGATTGCTCCAGCTGGTATCCTGGTTACACGTTCAACATTCCTGGCTCAAAGGTCATCCATATCGACATTGAACCGCAAGAGATTGGACGGAACTATCCCACCGAGATCGGAGTCGTTGCTGACGCCAAGGCCGCTTTGCGCGTCGTCAACCGAGTTGCCCGCGAGATGTATCCTGAGGGCTTCAAACGCCCCGCGCTGGAACAGAAGATCACCGACTTCCGAACGAACTTCAAAGCGCGCAACGTGGACATGGCGACCTCGTCGTCCTTTCCGATGATGCCCGAACGTATTTTGGCAGATACCCGCAAGGCACTGCCCGAGGATGCCATTATCACTACGGACGTGGGATGGAACAAGAACGGCGTCGGACAACAATTTGATATCCTGGCACCCGGTTCAATCCTGACCCCGGGTGGATTCGCGACGATGGGCTTTGGCCCTCCGGGAGCGATCGGCGCAAAACTGGCAGCCCCTGACCGTGTGGTGATAAGTCTTGTTGGCGATGGGGGGTTCGGTCAGAACCCGTCGATGCTGGCAACCGCGGTCGAGCTTGATCTGGGCATCATCTGGCTGGTTATGAACAACAACGCCTTCGGCACTATCGCGGGCCTTCAAAAGGCGCATTACGGTCTGACATACGGGACCACGTTCCCTGGATCAGCCGCAGCTCCTGCAAACGGACCGGGTTATGCGGATATTGCAAGAGCTTATGGTGCAGAAGGGCACAGGCTCTGTGCTGCTGATGAATTGTTGCCCGCATTGGAAGCGGCAATCGCCAGCGGCAAACCAACCGTTCTTGATGTCCCAATGATCAACAACCCAACACCAACGACCGGACATTGGAACATCTTGGACATATACTCACCGGACAAAGAGGTATCTCACGTCGCGACTTGACGAAACTGGGCGCGTTCAGACGCGCCCAGTTTCTTGTGTCAATGTTCATCCGTGTTCGAGCAAATATCAACAGCTCCGTCGCGGCGCGGTCATCGTTGTTGTGTGTCTGAACTTTTTTGTTGGTTAGTTATTCTCAACGAAGCACGTGAGATAATGTCAAATTGCAATAACGCTGAAATATGTGCGTTCTTAGCGTCCAAGTTTTCTCTCTCGCAGCGAATGGCAGATTCGACGGGATGCGCCGCAGCATCACCAACAGGCGGCCACCGGCAGCTTAGGGCCGGGCGCGTCGTTTAGGCCAAGGCGCTTATTAGCTACCCGGGACGTGTCTGTTTTTTGACGGCGGCGAGCAGTAAATGCCTAAGAAAGAAGGCCCGCAATGACGCGAGCCTTCTTTTGGCGGATGGGTCATCGACTATGCGTCGAGAAACCTTTTCGCGCTCGGCAGGTGGTGCATCAGCACGTAGTAGGTCAGACCCGCCGGGATCAGACTTGCATACCAGGAGATCCCCGAAAAGATCAGGGCCGCGACAACTCCGACACCCATGGCGATCACGGCAGCCCAGTTCACGCCGTTATAGGGGCCTTCCAGATCATAGAGCTTGTCAAGATCAAGCGTCTGTTTGCGCAGCACGAAGTAATCGACGACAAGGATCGCGAAGATGGGACCTAGGAAAGCCGAGTAGGTCTGAATGAATATGCTCAGGCCTGCCGCGGACTCATCTTTTACAAGTTCCCACGGGAAAGTGCAGAAGGCGAGCAAGCCGACGATCACTGCAGAGGTTTTGAATTTGATCTTGAAGACATCCATCAGCGCATAAGCGGGAGGGACGACGTTGTTCAGGATGTTCGTTGTGACCTGAGCAAAAGCAATGAACAGGAGCGTTACGACCAGCAGCAGTTTGTTGTCGACAGCGCTCGAAAACACCTTGATTGGATCAACTTCACCGGTAGCACCGGACACCATCAGCCCAATGAGGCCCATGAAAAGTGTCGCCGGCAGGATCGAATTGGCATAGATCGCGACCTGCCTTAGCGGCCCAACGCTCCGGCGTAATTCGCGCGAATAGTCCGATACGTTCAGCATCATCGTACTGTAGATCCCAAGGAAGAGCATGGTTGCCCCCCAGAACGGTGCACCCCAGGTGCCCTCGACATTTACCAGATTGGTCGAGATTTCTTCGCCGTATTTGTTGATGACGCTAAAGAACATGTAGATCAGCGACGCGATGATGAAGATCGATCCGATATTCTCGAGCCACTTGATCCCGTGAAACCCAAGCACCGAAAGACCGATCTGAAGGAGCTGGAAGCCGATAAAGAACGCCCACATGTTCGAATAACCGAGGAGCGTTTCCGACACGAGGTTGAGTGCGCCCGCGCCGATCCAACTCTGGAACCCGAACCAGACGATAGCGGGAACCGAACGCACCAGCGCCGGAATCCGAGTGCCCGCAAAGCCAAAGGCGGACCGGGCCTGTACCATGAACGGAATGCCATATTTGTGACCGGCCTGACCGTTGATCATTAGCGCGAGCCCGATCACCGTGCAGCCGATGGCGATAGCGACAAAGGTCTGCAGGAGGTTCAGCGTACCGACCAAGCCCGACCCGATAGTAAATGTTCCGATGGAAACACATCCGCCAAGCCACGCGAAAAGATAGGACCACGGGTCCATGATCCGCGTCTCTTGCGGTGCCAGGCTCTCTTCCCCGATCGCCTTGTGTTCGATATGGGTTACGTGATCGTCGTGCGACATAGCGACCGTGTCGGCCGTGTCTGATTTGATTGTCATTTTCTCCTCCGATGACAGGTTATTTTAGTTTTGGCCGGGCGTAGGCATTGATTTTGCTGGTCTTTAGGCCGCAACCGACCAGCGCTTCGATCATGCGGGTTGCCACGCTCACGCCATCGATCACAGGAATGCCGGTCTCTTCGCTGAGCCACGCGGTCAAATCGGCCATCCCCGCACATCCCAGAACAATTGCTTCGCAACGATCTTCCTCAATCGCGCGCAGGATTTCCTCGCGGATCTTTTCGCGTGCGTTCGAGCCGGGCTCTTCCAAGGCCAAAACAGGGATCTCTGCTGACCGAACCCGCCGGCATTGATGCGACAGGCCATAGCCATGGATCATGTGTTCGATGATGGGCACTGACCGCGGCAAAGTGGTGACGACCGAGAACGAGGTGGCAAGCATGCTCGCCGCCTTCACCGCAGCTTCGCAGATTCCGATGACAGGGCCCGTCGCGATCTCGCGGCAAGCGCCGATACCGGGATCATCGAAACAAGCAACGACAATGCCATCGAACTGCTGGTCTTCTGCGGCTTGCACGCAGGACAGAAGGCCGGGAACTGACATCGCTTCGTCGAAATGCCCTTCGATACTCGCCGGTGCGCCTTGCGCGGTAGCGCCTCTGATCACGACACCGGCACTCGCGGCCGCCTGGGCGGACGTGATGATCTTGCGTGTCATCGATTCAGTAGAGTTGGGGTTTACAACTAGAATTTCCATGTGATCTCCCTTGACGATATAAATTGTTAACAAACAGTGTTAACGATTTCAAACAAAATGTTAACTTAAATTGTCAAGGCGTTACCGATGCCTAGATGGCGTCTGTTCCGACTGGGGGCAGAATGACAGGGGTGTTGTCAGGTTAACCCTAGATCGGTTGCTCGTGTCTGGATTTGGACATAGATCGCATTGGTGAATCCATCGTCCAACAGCTACAAGCGTCACCGATTTCCGCCTCAGATCATTGCCCACTCTGTGTGGCTGTATTTCCGCTTCAATTTGAGCCTTCGCGAAGTTGAAGAGATGCTGCTTGCGCGCGGGATCGGCGTTTCTTACGAGACTGTCCGGCGTTGCGTGATCAAGTTCGGACGGATGATGGCTCGAAACTTGCGACTAAGTCAGGACCGTCCTGGTGATGTCTGGCATCTCGATGAAGTTGTCGTGAAAATCGCTGGTCGCAGGTATTGGCTTTGGCGCGCGGTCGATCAGCATGGCATCGTGCTGGACGAAATACTCCAACCGAAGCGGGACAAACGGGCCGCAAAACGGTTGTTGCGCCGCCTGATAAAGCGTCTTGGCTTCCTCCATTGGTCAGCAAAGAAGTGAAATTTCTTTCAGACAGTTACACATATCCGCAATGCATCGAGAATTGCGGCGTGTATATTTCGGCTTGTAACTGCGTCGCCAATTCGGGCCAAATGGAAACGGCCGCTTAGATTGGTGTCAACGAATGGAAATGTCCCACCAATAAGCGCCTTGTGTTCAACCTGCCCGTGGTTCCGCGAGCTTGGTTTGAGATCGTGAAAAAGTCCGTCCATTGGGGACAGGCCATGTTCTACGACTACGTGATCAACAAGACGTTCAGTGACATCCCCCGTCAACACATGACGCAGGCTGGCGCGAACTCCATCATCTTCGCGCACCAGGGAGGTAAGCTCTTGCAGGCAGGTGAAGGTAACTCCATTGGCGGCCAGATCGCGTAAGGCGACGGCAGAGGTCGTTGGGCCAAGGTCATGCAGAAGTGCCCGGTCCGGGGTTACAAGATTTACACTGCAACCATTGCCCGCCAGCGCGTCGGCAGTTACAGCCGCAGGGTGGTCGCCGACTTCATCGAACAACAGCACCTCGCCCGAGACACGTGCCTCGCCCGACAACACGTCCCAACTGGAAATTGCCAGGTCGCCGCCGGGGATAACTGTGGTTTCGGGCCAGCCGCCTGTTGCAACGATCACCAAATCGGGGGCTTCGGATATCACGTCATCAGCTTCGGCATAGGTGTTCAAGCGGATATCGATCCCAAGCAAAGTCACTTCGGAAATCAACCAGTCAGCTACGCCCCAGACCTGTCTGCGCGTTTTCCCTTTAGAGGCCAGAACCAACTGCCCGCCCAGCCGATCCGATGCCTCGAACAGCACGACTTCGTGACCGCGCAGGGCGCAGACCCGTGCGGCCTCCAGTCCGCCGGGCCCGCCGCCGACGACAACAACTTTCTTTCGGGTGTCGCTGTAGGCGATGATATGAGGCAAGGTCTGCTCACGCCCCGTGGCGGCATTGTGTCCGCAAACGGCAGGTTTGCCCTGATTGACCCGGTCCACGCAGTAGCCCAAGCCGACACAGGGGCGGATGCGTTCTTCTTCCCCCCGCGCGAGTTTTTCTACCAGATAGGGATCTGCCATCTGTGCGCGGGTCATGCCCACCAGATCGACATGGCCGCCGGAGACCGCGTGGCGGGCCGTGGCAATATCCGCAATCCCTCCTGCGTGCAGGATAGGCAAATCGACGGCATCACGGATGCGCCCGGCCACGGTGATATGCGGTGCCGCCGGCAGGCCCATGGGGCGCACCCATTCAGCCAAACCCAGATCATCATAGGGCGCGCCGGCGAGGATGTTGAGCAGGTCGACATCGCTGGATTTTTCCAGCATCCTGGCTGCGGCAATGCATTCTTCAGCGCTCAGCCCACCTTCTTTCAGTTCATCGCCGGTGATGCGCATCGACAGGATGAAATTAGCGCCGACTTCGGCGCGCACGGCGTCGAGCACCTGCAAGGTCAGGCGCATGCGGTTCTCCAGCGTTCCACCATAGTCATCGTCGCGCTTGTTTGTCAGCGGGGACAGGAATTGCCCCAGAAGGTGTGAGTGGGACAGGAGCTCGATCCCGTCGAATCCTCCTTGCTGACAGCGACGCGCAGCGGCTGCGAAATCGTCAATCACGCGGTTGATGTCTTCTTGTTCCATGGCCTTGGGAAAGGCACGATGTGCACGTTCGCGGATACTGGACGGAGCTATGACAGGCAGCCAATGGCCATCATCCCATGCAGTGCGGCGCCCCATATGAGTGATCTGACACATGATCGCGGCACCATGTTCGTGAACGCCATCCGTTAGTTTCCGAAACCATGGAATGACGCTGTCATCACCGGCATAAAGCTGGCCGAACACCGATGGGCTATCAGGGGCGATATTGGTCGACCCACCGACCATGGTCAGGGCAACCCCGCCCTTTGCCTTTTCCTCGTGATACAACCTGTAGCGGTCCCGGGGATGGCCATCTTCAACAAAATTCGGCGCATGGGACGTGCTGACGATGCGGTTGCGCAAAGTCAGGTGTTTCAATTGAAACGAATCGAGTAGGTGCGCCACTTTCGTGCCCCTTCGGCCAAATCTGCTGTTTGAAAACTGTCCAGGGTCGGCTCCGCTGGTCAGTTTCAACACCTGATGAGTTTGGTTGTCGAAAGCACTTTACTTGGGAAGCTATGCGTAAGAATTCACTGCTTCCGACATTGCTGTATGAAAAGGCGACCCGACCAGGAAACCCAATGGTGGAACACCCTTTGAGCACAGAAGGGAACCTGACAGGGGCCGCTCGATCCATCAAGGTCTGCACAAGGTTGCAATCACGTGCAATCTTAGATTGGAGGTGCTGCGCGCGCTGTGATCAACTGTCTGGCAGTAACTCTTTCGCGATGTATCATGTACAGACCTGCACCGATGATGATGGCAATGCCAAGCAGGCTAAACTTGTTCGGAAAGTCATTGAAGACAAGGTAGCCAAACAAGGTTGCTACCGGCAGCTCAAAATACTGCAAAGGAGCCAATGTGGCAGACGGGGCAAACGAAAGCGCATAAGTCATCATCATGTGGCTTACCGTCGCAAAAAAACCGGTCCCAAGAAGCCACAACAGCGCAATGTCTTTCGGCCAAACGGGATCGAAAAGTTCGGAGCCAGAACCTTGCGCAACCAATAAGATTGGAATGCAAAACAGACTGGCAACCAGGCCAGTGTGAAATTGCAGAGCCACCGGGTGCATCCGTCGCGACAAGCCCCGCGTCACAAGAATGTAGAAAGCGAAAGCAACAGCCGTACCGAGAGGAATAATTGCCACTGCGCCGAAAGCCGCGAAACTGGGTTGGATGACGAACAATACCCCGACAAACCCCACAAGAGCTGCCCCGACGCGACGAGGACCGACATCTTCACCAAGGTAAAACTTGCCGACCAGCAAGACAATGAACGGTGCCACAAACACGATGGCAAGGGCATCAGCAAGCGGCATCACTCGGATAGCCGTAATGAAACAAAAAGTCGCGAACAGCAAAAGTATTGAGCGGAATACAAGTACCATCAATTCACCGCTCGCGACACGCAATGACAGTCCCATTTTCCAGACAAACGGTCCCATCAACACAACTTGCAATACAAAGCGAGCGGCCGTTATCTGCCCAACCGGCACACTGGCCGATGCGAGCTTGGCAGCTACATCGAGCAAGGGAGCAGTCAGGCAAAATCCAAGCATCAGTGCAACGCCCGCAAGGGTGCGATCCGTGGATTGAGGTGTGGAATCAGCTGAGGTCATCTCATCATGAAGAACTGTCGCCAAATGCGTGTCTGTTCTCAATGCGACGCCAGGCAAAAGTCCCGATATTCCCGAGCTCGGGCAGAGTAGGAGTTTGCTCATGCAGCGAACCGCAGGTTCCATGACCCGCACGGCAGCATCAACTGCCTTGTTTCAGGATTCGCTAACGAGATGTACTGGCTTTTTCATTCAACGGTTTACCTGCAAGGCTAGGCACAGAGATCGGCGACCTGCAAATCTCTAGAAACCGGTCAATCAACGCTGTCTGCACTGTTTGGCGAGAGCGGGCAATCACCACCCTGTAGTGTCCGATGCTTTCCTCGAGCGGTCGCGCAACGATGGGGTCGCCTTCAATCGTGCGATCCTGCTTGGGCGGGAAGCCTGCCAGGGTGAAGCCGAACCCCTTGCCGACGTAGGCCTGAACAAGCTCGCGTGATTGGGATTGGAATGGCACTTCGGGGTGAACGCCTGCGGCCTGCAGCAGTTGAAGATAGCTAGGGCCGGGCCCGGCTGGTGATACAGCGATATAGGGCAGTCCGATCAGGTCGGACAGGCTGATCCGGGCTTTTGCTGCCAAAGGGTGTTCGCCTGACAGCAGAACCAGGGGCGGCAGCTCCAGCAGCACTTCTGCCTCATGCCGCTTGAGATCGAACCCCTGGTCAAAGACCACCAGCGCATCCACTTCGCCACTGTCCAGTGCGTCCACCAAGGTCGGATAATCCGCTTCCTTCACCTCGACACGAACGACTGGGTAGCTTTCGCGGAAGGCAAGCACCGCAGGCAGGACGATCCGCTGTGCCAGTGCGTGATGAGTGCCGATGTGGATCCTGCCAGTGCGTCCTGACGCCAGGTTCTCGGCCTGCCTGTCCAGCGCCGCGGCCTGCGCCAGCAGCGCCTCAGCCTGGGCAAAAAATTCCTTTCCCGCAGGCGTCAGCCGCATGCCTTGCGCCGGAAAGCGGTCGAACAGGGTCACGCCGGTGGTCGCCTCCAGTTTGTCCACCGCTGAGGCAATCGCGGCGGGAGAAACATTCAATTGCCGGGCAGCCTGGGCAATACCGCCCCGCCGGGCGGTTTCTGACAGGTAGGCGAGTTGGCGAAGGGTGAAATTAATCATCTAAAAAACTGACTTTTGAGGTGTATTAAATCAGTTTTATCGACCTTTTGGCAAGCCCTATGCTGCTTTTGGGACAAACAGGAGACTCACATGGAGATTCTTCCACTGACGGGGGGGCTCGGTGCCGAAATTCTGGGTGCGGATGTCCGCAGCGATGCAGATTTTGGCGCCATTCAGCTTGCTTTTGCCAAATACTCGGTGATTGTGCTGAGGGGGCAGGATGTGGGCCCGGAAGATCACCTGGCCTTTGCCCGCCGTTTCGGGCCGGTCAACGTGAACCGGTTCTTCAAGCCGGTCAAAGGGCACCCCGAGATCGCCATGGTGCTGAAAGAGAAGGACCAGAAAGAAGCCGTTGGAGAAGGTTGGCATACCGATCATTCTTATGATCAGGAACCGGCGATGGGCTCGATTTTGCATGCGATCGAAATGCCGCCTTACGGCGGCGATACGCTGTTTGTCTCTATGGGGGCCGCCTACGAGGCGCTCTCGGCCCCGATGCGCCGGTTTCTCGGCGAGCTGACGGCCGTGCATTCCTCGCGGCATGTATTCGGCGCTGCCGTAATGGATAGCGAGGCAGTAAAGTCAGGACGTCTGGGCAATGCAGAGGCCGCAACCCAGGACGCCCGGCATCCGGTTGTTATCACGCATCCCCTGAGCCGACGGCGTGGCCTTTTTGTGAACCCGGTCTTCACCACCCGTATCGAGGGTTTGGCCCCGGCTGAGTCCGAGGCGCTTCTGGCCATGCTCTATGCCCATTGCCAGCAACCCGAATTTCAATGCCGTGTGCGCTGGCAGGCCGGTGACATCACCATGTGGGACAACCGCGCCACCTGGCATAAGGCGATCAATGATTATCACGGCTTCCGCCGCCTGATGCATCGTGTCACCGTCGAGGGCGTGCCCCTCGCGCCCGCTGCTGCGGCCTGACCTTAGCGAAAGTATCGCAATGACCCACCTCAACTCACAGGCAGCAACCAGCCGGCCCAATGTCATCCTGATCCTTGCGGACGACATGGGATTTGCCGATCTCGGCTGCACCGGTTCTGAAATCCAGACCCCCAACATCGACGCCCTTGCGCGGGGCGGTGTTATGCTGTCGGCGATGTACAATTGCGCCCGCTGCTGCCCCACCCGTGCTTCGCTTCTGACCGGGCTTTATCCGCATAATGCAGGCGTTGGCCACATGGGCGCCAATCTGGGCAGCCCTGCCTATCAGGGCTTCCTGCGCAATGACAGTGCCACGATTGCCGAGCATCTGCGCGCTAGCGGTTATGCCGCGCTGATGTCGGGGAAGTGGCATGTGGCGGGTGATTTTGAAGCCCGTAAGGTGGACAGTTGGCGGGTTGGCGACGTCGAACACCCAACCCCGCGCCAACGCGGCTTTGACCGGTTTTACGGGATCATGGATGGGGCCACACATTTCTTTTCGCCGCATTACATGCTGGAGGATGACAGTCGGGTCGAAACCTTCCCCGATGACTTCTACTTCACCGACGCCATCACCCAAAAGGCTATTGGTATGATCGAAGGCGCTGTGGCGGAAGAAAAACCCTTCTTCCTTTACCTAGCCCACACAGCGCCGCACTGGCCGTTGCACGCCCACCCCGAGGACATCGCAAAATACGATGGGGTCTATTCAAAAGGCTGGGACCATATTCGCACCGCGCGCCATGAAACCATGAACGGTCAGGGTGTGTTCCAGCGCGGCTGGGACATCTCGCCCCGCGACAGCACTGTACATGGTTGGGAGCAGGAACAGAACCGGGACTGGGAGGCCAGCAAGATGGCCACCTACGCGGCGATGGTGGACCGAATGGATCAGTCGATCGGCACGCTGGTTGCGGCCCTGAAACGGCTCGGTCAGTTCGACAACACGCTGATCCTGTTCCTGTCAGACAACGGCGGCTGCGCCGAGTTCATGGCCGAGGACGGCTGGGCCAAGTTCTATCCCGACCGCACCCATGACGGCAGGCAGATCACCATGGGCAATGTGACCGATCTGCGCCCCGGCGATGCCCAAACCTTCCAGAGCTATGACAAACCTTGGGCCAATGTCTCCAATGCGCCGTTCCGGCTTTACAAGCATTATGTCCACGAGGGCGGTATCTCCACGCCACTGGTGGCCCATTGGCCAAATGGGTTCGAACCGCGCGGCACAGCTCATGCAGCTTGCCATGTGGTCGATATTCTGCCGACCATCCTGGAAGCCACCGGAGGCGCCTATCAGACAGAGGTGGGCGGTCATGATATCCAACCGTTGCAAGGGGAATCTCTGCTAGGTCTAATGAAGGGCAAGGACTGGCAGCGCGAGCAGCCGATCTTCTGGGAGCACGAGGGCAATGCCGCCATCCGGTTGGGCCAGTTCAAGCTGGTTCGACTGCATGACCGCCCCTGGGAGCTTTACGATATCGTGGCCGACCGTACCGAGTTGACCGACCTAGCGGGCCGCAACGCCGCCCTTGAGAAAGACATGATCCATCAATACCAGGCTTGGGCGGAAACCGTCGGCGTGATGGACTGGAACGTAGCGTTGCCGAAACTGCTGGCGGCATGGGGGATGGAGAACGCGGATGGCTGAAGCTGATCGCTAGGTGGCTGCTGAGGTCCCTTGGTAAAGGACGGGTTTGCTCGCATCCTGCCAGTTCTGGCGAGGTGTAACGAATGGAACCGAAGCCAGCATCAGATCATCCATTTCGATCTTACCTGTGACTTTGGGGGTATCTTGCTCTGGGTAGATTGCTCGCCTCATCTTTTTTCTTGAGACGAATGTTTAATTATAGGAATGTATTTGAAAAAATCGAAAGTAGAACAGAGGAGTA
Source organism: Ruegeria sp. AE4 (assembly GCF_056542185.1). Lineage (NCBI taxonomy): Bacteria > Pseudomonadati > Pseudomonadota > Alphaproteobacteria > Rhodobacterales > Roseobacteraceae > Ruegeria > Ruegeria sp. AE4. The sequence goes on from NZ_JBQFZK010000006.1 coordinate 68,667, forward strand.
GGCGTCAAATGGCCGGGAAGTTCGAGATATATAAAGACAAGGCTGGTGAATTTCGATTTCGTCTGAAAGCAGGGAATGGTGAAATCATTCTGGCCAGTGAAGGATATGTTCAAAAGGCGAGTGCCACGAACGGGATCGAGTCAGTCAAGAAGAACGCGCCGGATGACAGCCGGTACGAGCGCAAGGAAACCAAGTCCGGCGGTCATATGTTCAACTTGAAGGCCAGCAACGGTCAGGTGATCGGCACCAGCGAGAGCTATACCAGCACTTCAGGGCGGGATAATGGGATCGATTCCGTCAAACGGAACGCACCTGACGCACGTGTCGACGATCTGACGTGACCTGACACGGTAACTTCTTACCACTTCCATTTGTGTAAACTGCAAAGGCGAGATGCATGGACGCATCTCGCACAAAGGCTTGAACAACCAAGCCGAAAGCACACATCAATCAACCCGTAGGCGCGAACGCATCGTGAAGCGTTTCGTTTCGATTCTGTTTCAAATCCGTGCCTACCGAATAAAACGGCGTTTTAGCGACAGAGGATCCAGACCCATGCTGGCAATCAAATCCTTTGCTTCAACCGCATTTGCCCTGACGACCATTAAGCTGAAAAACATGATCCGCTAAAGGCAGATCTCCCCTGGACTCCGTCCATTTCAGCATTTCGCCCAACTGGCAGGCCAATCGAGTCGCCATCTCCACTGATGCTGCCGCTATTAAGACCGTAGTAGAATTGTCAACTTTGGTTCCGCGCGGGTGGGTTTGTCACAGGCAAATTGGGTTTGCTCGCGAGGTCCCCAAGGCTAAAAATCCGGGAGTGAGTGTGAGACGGAGGTAGAGCAGTGACCCAACAGAACTGGAGCCAGGCCATTCTCGACCGGCTCAAGTCCGCAGGAAGTAATCTGACTATACCAGACGGATCCCAACTGTTTGCTCCGGGCGCTTACGGTGAGATGTTTTTGATCGTCCGTTCGGGCATCGTCCGGGTGGAACAAACCAGTCCGTCGGGACGCACCGTTGTTCTTTATCGGGTTGGCCCGTACGACAGTTGCGTTATGACGACCTCGTGCATGTTGTCGGACATCCCCTATTCAGGGTTCGGTTATGCCGAGGGGCCGGTGACGGCGCTGGCCATCGGGCGGGACAAGTTCAACACGTTGCTGGCTACAGATGCCGAGTTTCGGGGCGCGGTCTTCATGGCGTTTTCACAACGCATTGTTGAGCTGTCCGAGGTTATCGATGATCTTCTACTTAACCGGATGGACCTGAAACTGGCGCAGTGGCTTTTGGATCAGGGCGCAACTTCGGGCGATATTCGCACCACGCACCAGCGCATTGCAGCCGAACTGGGCAGCGCGCGCGAAGTCATGTCCCGTATCCTCAAGGATTTTGAACATCGCGGGTGGGTCAGGCTTGAGCGAGGTGTGATTTATCTGCAGGACCGCCCAGCTCTGCACCACCATGCCAGAACGGGGGTTGTGTGACCTCGTCACATAATATGGCTTGGAAAACAGTGAATCTTGGGCCAGACAATCAAGGAGATTCGACCATGCAATTCACGTCTAATGTTGGTTCTGTCGACCGGATTCTGCGCCTGATCCTCGGTGGTGTGCTGATCCTTCTGGCACTGACCGGTACTATCGGCCCCTGGGGTTGGCTTGGGGCTGTGTTTGTGGTGACGGCATTCATGAAATTCTGTCCGATCTATGCGCTTCTGGGTCTGTGCACCAACAAGCAAGCCAAGCCGTAACACGACCAACCCTTGCCTCGTGCAACACCGGGATTTTCTGGATCCCGGCGTTGCGCAGCGGGCGCGGGTCAGGCGCGGCGTTTCTCAGAGCTGACGCTGTTTGAGGCGGCCCGAGCGCCCGTGATCCTGGCAAGGGCGGGGGCCAGCTCGGGGCTATTGAAACGGAACCCGCTGCGTAGCAGTTTTGCCGGAATGACACGCTGGCCACCCAGTATCGTTTCACGTCCCATATCCCCTGCGACGTTTGTGATCAGCCAAGCAGGCAGACGTATCAGGGCAGGGCGGTTCAATGCGCTTGCCAAAGCCTGTGTGAACTCTGCGTTGCGCACCGGGTTTGGAGCAGTGGCGTTGAGCGGGCCGTTGATATCCGAATCCGACATGGCGAATGCGATGACGCGGATCAGATCATCCCGTTCGATCCAGGGCATCCACTGTTGTCCATTCCCCAGCTGACAACCGGCACCAAACTCGAAAGGTGTCAGCATTCGGGCCAGCATGCCGCCTTCAACCCCCAGCACCAGACCGATACGCAGTTGCACAACCCGGACGCCCATATCCACGACTGGCGCAGCGGCGCGCTCCCATGTGTCGCACACCTCATGGATGAAGGCGGGGCAGTGCGTGTCGTCTTCGGTGAGGGTCTCGTCTTGCCGCAGCCCATACCAGCCCACGGCGGAGCCGGTGATCAGACAAGATGGTTTTTGATCCAGCCTGCGGATCAGTGCGACCAAATCTTTCGTCATCTTGACCCGAGACTGCAGGATGCGCGCGCGTTTCCGAGGCGTCCAATGCGCGTTTGCTACCGGCTCACCCGCCAGATTGACGATGGCGTCAAAACGCTCTGTGTTGTCAATTTGCTCGAGTGAGGTGATCAGGCGTACCGGATGGGTCAAAGCGTCGACCTTTTGCAGATTGCGGGTCAGGACGGTGACGTGGTGGCCGCCAGCAACCAGGGCTTCGACCAGGCGTTGTCCGATGAAACCGGTGCCACCCGTGATCAGCAGATGTTGTCGGGGCGCGAGTTGCGCGACCAGAGAGGTCGCGTTGACAGCATTCAACCGCGTGCTGCGTGCGGCCGCCACCAAATCGCGCGCGCTGAACAGCGCCACACCAATCGCGGCAAGGGTCGCCATGATGCTCCAACCGCCGTGATGGACGGGTACCATCTCTGACGGCAGGGCAGACCAGGTCCAAAGGTATGGGGCAGCCAGCGCGAGGATCGCACCATAATTCAGCGCCAGCAAAGTGTGATTGACCCGTTCTGTGGCGGGGAGACGGCGGGTCAGGTCCTCTTCAACGAAATCCCAAAGGGTAATCAGGACCTCAAGGCCCAGGATTATGGTCAGAGCAATGGTAAACGTGCCGTGGGGTTCGAACCATCCAAGGCACAGGAAGATGACGGCGTAGAACGCGTTCCTGACCCCATGCAGGCGCAGTTCGGTCTGTTGCGAAGGGCGCCAGGCCAGCCGCTCGGTGCCTTCATGGTGCACCAGCGTGTCGAATGCACCCATCGAGATCTGAAGGGCAATCAATGTCCAAAGCAGCGGGTCAGTCATGTCGGATCCTTTCTGTCGTAAAAAATGGCGTCCTGGTGGATCAACTCTCCGAACAGGCGGCTATGAAGGCTTAGGGAAAACAGAAACCGCGCGTCGCCAAGATCGGTGTGAGTGATGGTCAGAACGCCAGGGCGAATCCAGCGCGGGAGGCGCAGTTTCCTATCACCCAATTGAACGAAGTAATGATCGCTGAGAAAGCGGAGACCGGTGCGGTCTGCTTGAACGCGTAATGCGATACCGATACCGGCGCCGATGTATTCTTCGATCCCGGTCGGTCCAGAGAACCGTTTTGAGCTGTGGATAACTTGAGGAAACCCTCCGTCGCGCCCATACTGGCGGATCCAGAACTGTCCGTTAACGGAACTATCCTCGGTCACGGTGACAATCGCGGGCTGATCCACGCTGGATGTATCAAAGGGTAGGGGGCCGCCGATCAGACGGGCCAGATGCGCCAGCAATTGCCCGGCCAGCGTCAGCCGCATTGCTACAACTTTGCCCTGATAGACCACGCTGGCGCCGTTCGCTAGGCAATGACCAAACCGCGCCCGGACCTGATGGGGCAGGGCGGCCCAAGCTGCTGGGCCAACCAAGTTGCGAAACCTTTGATCGGACATGTCCATAACATGCGGAGAGAAATTGCTCAGTTTCATATCACACCATATGCTGTAGTTGCTGTTATTTCTGTATGAAGAGAAATATTTTCTCAAAATTTTTTTACGACTTGCCTTTCTTGCTCCCGATCTTGAGAAGCGTGAAGATCTTGTCGCCCATCTTCATAAGAGCCGAAAGCTTGGACTTGGGGACCGACAGCATTTGCTCGGACCATTGGTCGGCCGTAGTCAGGAACTGTTGCATATTTTGCATTCTCTCCAATACGACAGGGGACAGATCAGCCTCGTCCGAGGCTTGTTGCACGCAGATGTCCAACGCCCGCATCGCGGGGTCGATCTCGCGCTCTTTGCGGCCTTTTGCAATCAGAAGGGCCATGTTCCAGACATCGGTTTCGGCTGCGAAGTGCTCGCGACGATCACCGGGGACGGGCACGCGGTGGATCAAACGCCATCCGGCCAGCTCTTTCAGCGAGTTTGAAACATTTGACCGGGCGATGCCAAGTTCGTTTGCGATTTCTTCGGCATTCATGGGCGAAGTGCTGAGGTACAAAAGCGCATGTATCTGCGCTACGGATCGGTTCACGCCCCACTGGCTGCCCATATCACCCCAATAGAGGATGAATTGTGAACGGGCCGAGGATTCGGATAAGTCAGTTGTTTCTGTCATGACAGAAATATGAGATATCGGTAGTCAAATGTCAAACAAATTTACCATGACGTCAGGGTGATCCGCCCGAAACCTGTACCGAGGTCTTGTCGCAACCGGATCGCAATTGATGACCGTGGAATCCTGAGTGATTAACCAATTCCAAAATCAAATTTAGGGAATTAACCAGCCGAAATACCTGCCGTGCATTTGTAGCTAACAAACTATGCTAAAACCCGCGGTACGTTGGAACTGGTCACCTGACCGTGGCAATCTGGACATTTCCTACACGGAACCGACCATCCGCGGCCAACGGTACCCATTTTTCAGGACCGACACGCCGTCCACCTGTCCAGGTTCCGTTCGTTGAGCCCATATCACGAATAAAAAGATCGCCCGTTTTTTCTACGCGTAAAACACAATGCTGACCCGAAGTTCTTTCGCTGCGAGAAAGCGCAAGATCAGCCCAGTTCTTGTCACGCCCGATTTTGATCTGATGTGTGTTAGACAAGCCTTTAACATTCCGAAATTCGAAAAACTTGCCGCGATCCGGGCCGTTCAGAACAACCAGTTGCCAAAAGGCCAAGGCGCGGGGAGCCATCGGACTGTACCATGTCACATCGGCTGCCCTGTCATATCGGGATGCGACATTTGGATTTGCTCCGGTTAAGCCAAACGACATGACCTTTTTCAACGCGCGGGTAGAACGCCGCATATGAGATACCGGATTGCCGCGTTTGTCGCGCATATTCAGACGTAAGGCATATCGTCCCAGGCTGTGCCCACCAAGAAAACCTTCGCAGATCAACCAGTAGCTAAGGACCAGGATCAGATAAAGCCCTACCGGTAAGGCCAGACCGGTATTTCCCAACCGTAGTTCCTGACGCAACACAGGTTCCAAAGTGACCAATACAAAACCCAGAAACATAAAATCTAGGACAGCGGCGGCGCTCAGCAGGCGCGCGGCGTTTTTTGAATCCAGAGGTCCACCGAGCTTCATGTCCGTGCCCCCAACAAAGTAAGCACCATAAAAAGGGCCGCGCGGATCGAGAATAGGAACAGCGCGTCGCACCTGACCCGCAGTGCTCGCCTCCCACCTGCACCGGCGCTTTGAAAATGGAATCCAGCGACCCACAGGGCAAGACCCGTTCCTGCGACAGTGAATAACAGGATTTCCGGCAAGACCTGTTGGTGGGGCGCAATAGAAAGCCAGTCAGCGGCCCCCACCATAAGGCCGCCCCACAAAAGCGCGACGACATAAGCTGCAAAGCCAAGAGACTCATTTCTTTGCTGACTTAGCTTTCCGACAAGTGCACCCAATCCCCATCCCAATGCCGCAGCGACTAAAACTAATAATGTCAGGCGGACAGGTAAAGACAGTGAAGAAACCTGAGCATTGAACACAATACTGGACGTATTGTTCGTCAAATTGGAAGTAATACCGAGAAACGCAAGAAATGCGCCAACTCCGGCACCGAGGTGCCCAAGGAAGGTAAAAATATCATTTGCGAGTGAGAGTTTATCTCTGATATCAAAGGGTAATTTCATTGAAAATCTCGAAGGCGGATCTGAGTAACCTGGAAGAAGCATTGCGGATCATTGTCGACCAGGCCGAGCGGAACGTCGTAAACCCTGATCAGTTCTTTGCACAGGTTCTTGGAGTTGCCGCAGACATGAGCCGCAGACCTGATAAGGTATCACGCCAGTCAGACCCCAGCCTTGCCGAAGCTGTAGCGTTGGACAAATACCTGTCTGACTTGCCCTATAAGTCTCAGATCATGACTATCACTGAAGATGATTGGGTGCGCCTTCCGATTTCAGAGCAGCAAACCATCGTCAACGGGCTATATGACAAGATCGAACGGTACCGGCGGTACAACGAGTCGACCGATCAATGGGTTGATTACCTCGGGGCCGGGCCGCAGGCAGGAAACTTGCTGTACCCGATGTTGCTGGATGATCTGCCATAACTCTAAAGGATTGTCGCCAAATTTCTGTGCGAATGAAGCCCGTCAAGGCGGTTACTAGATCATTTGACCATGCGCCAAGCGGGCGATGTGTTCCATCGGGTCACGTTTCTGGTCCCCGACCAACGTATACTGCCAGGGTCCGTCCTGCCAGAAGACGACGAGATATCCGTCCTCTTGTCGAAACCGAAACGATTGAGTTTGAATTGTGTCGCCGTGCGTGGCCATCAAACTCAACCGATCACCCTCTGCATTCTCATACATAAATAAAGCTGAGGCATGGTCGCCTGCGGGCAGAAGGCGTCCTCCAATCAGGGTAAACCCGGTTTCCCCAAGTTGTGGCGCGATAATGGCAGAGCCCAATCGATTGGAGAGCCAGGTTTGCAAGTGATCTTTTTCCGTAGCGGCGACCTCCACAGGGTGAAGAACTTCAACGGCGAACAAAGAATGCGCCGCTTTTGCGTGTTGCGAAAACAATGCCAGATCGTCGGTTGCTCGGCTCTCCCAAGGTTGCAAATAAGACCCCAAACCAAAACCAACGGCAAAAACCGCGACCGAAGCAACCAGCCTCAAAGAGACTGGCGAGGGCGGCTTGGCCTGTTTCCGCAGACTTCGAAGATGTGCCGCAGAAGGAACAGGGACCGCCTTGTTTATCAGGTCTGATTGACGCCGTAATGCACGGATGCGCGCTGCATCGTCCGGGTGATGTTCAAGGTGACGGTCAAGGCGTTCGCTTTCTTCCGATGTCAATTCACCGTCTATGCTACGCTGAACCAGGTCTTCGATGGATGGGGTGTGCGTCATTTCACGCTCCTGATCTTCACGGCGGCTGAAGCGTCCATTTCAGATTTGATTTTAGTGCGGGCGCGCGAGATCCGCGACATCAGCGTACCCTTTGGAATGGACAAAGTTGTGGCCGCTTCGTCATAGCTTAATCCACCAATGACAACAGAAAGAAGGGCTTCTCGCTGATCTTGAGGAACAGAATCCAGCGCCTTCCAGACAGCCTTGATTTCCAACCATTCTTCGACTGTGCTTGTCGTTGCTGCCAGCGTCGAAATGTTGTCTAGATCGACAGTGTTAAATCTGGCCTCTCGACGCCACCTGTCCCGGTAGAGGTTCAACAATATTTTAGTGAGCCATGGTTTCAACGGCCGCCCCGGAAGCCAAAGCAATCGTTTGCGCAGGGCGCGTTCAACACAATCCTGCACCAGATCATCCGCCGCATCCCGATCACGGGTCAGCGACCAGGCATAACGCCAAAGATCGGGGAGGCAGTTTTCAAGCTGGTTTTCAAATGACTGAAGCATGTACGTAAGCCGGGGGAGGAAACCTTCCCCCGGCACCAAGGTTCAGGGGCGTGCGATATGCCAAACACCTTTTACACCGTCCCCTGTCATGTCCCCAGGGTTTTCGTCTTTGAACCATAGATAAAGCGGCTTTCCTTTGTAGGCGATCTGAACGCTGCCATCTTTGCGTTCGATCAGGCTGTAGCCTTTTTTCAGTTCCATGTTGGCATCACCCATCAGCGGCGGCCATTTGGTGGCACAGTCATCATAGCAATTCGAAACGCCTGTTTCGTCCTTGTCAAAGGTATAGAGAGTCATCTTGTGCGCATCCATCAGGAAGGTTTCTCCGTTGAGCTTGCCAGTTACGGCTGGCGCACCGGTGTGACCATCCGCAAATGAACCGGTTGCAGTCGCAACCAGCGCGACACCAGAAAAAGTAAGGGACTTTAGGGACATTGTATTCTCCGACTGTTTCAGGTCTGCCGGATGGCAGACAATACAACTACGAAGGCACCTGGAAAAAATTCCCCAAAGTGAAACATTTTTTCGGCGGCGTGTGGGCATTGTTTTGATGGTAAAGCCAGAGTCCACGCCTATGGGAAAGGTCACGCATATCCAGTTTGGGTACGAAGAACCTGTATCTGTTCGACAAGTGGGACAAGCGCGTTAGGGCCCGTGGGGCAGGGTGCTTCGTCACCTGTCAGTATCTGAAGTAAGGACATTTAAGTGTTGGCACGGCTATCGCGAATCTTGCAAAACGAAAGCACAGGCGAGCTGATTGCATGCGCCCGGAACAATTATCTCTCAGAAACTTCTGTCTCCGAGCTATCCAATTTGAATTGGAACGCCGCCTAGACTTAGACCTAGAATTTTCCGGGGAAAAGTCCGCATAAAAACCTTCGAACAAGGTTGACAGAGCGGCGGCGTGAAAATCCCTGCATATCGGTTAGGTAGTTCACCCACATCCCCTCCAGCAAGGCCAGCGTTCCGCTGGTTGCGTCATCTACCAGGTTCGGGTCGCCCCTGTTTTCCGAGGCTATCTCTGTGAACGCGGACCGCAAGGTTTCGACAAGTTTGTCATCCTGAGTGCTGCTGTAACGGGCGATACCTGGATGAGAGCTTGCGATACCCCGAAACGCATGCCAGATTTTAGTACTGCGGGGATTGAGCAGTGCTTCTGACAGGTCGGCCTCAATCACTGCCATAACACGGTCTTCGGGTCTTGCGCTCGCGCCCAGATCTGTCCGTCTGTCCATCTCGGCATAATACTCGGTGCTGAAATGCTGGGCGGCTGCGGTCAGTAAATTGTCCTTACCCCCGAAATGCAAATGGATCATTCCGCGTGACAGACCGGAGCGCTCGCAGATTCGGCTGACCGAGGTATCGGTAACCCCAATATCGGCAATCGTGTCCAGAGTCGCGTCGATCAGTAGCTGTTTATTGGCTTCCGGATCCCGCTTTGAACCGCGTTTTTGTTCCTTGACACTTTGCGCTTTATTCAATGTTACCAACCGTTTGTGAATGTCTCATAGAGGTAGCTCACAGGAATATTGACACGAAAGGCCATTCTGGCGCAACATTTAATGGACGATCGTCCATTAGTGACTCGTGAATTGCGGGAAGGGAGGTTGGGTGATCTTTCGCAGCGAAGCGTCCCGGGGATATACCCTTAGCGCGCCAGCCACGGCTTACGTGGGCTTTCTGGTCGCGGCGCCATTGGTGATCCTGATTGCCTATTCATTCTGGACCCAAACCTATGTGACGCTCGACAAGACACCGACGCTGAAGAATTACAGCGATGCGTTTGCGGATCCGCTGGTCCGACACCTGATGCTTCGGTCGATCTGGATTGCCGGAGCGGTGACCATAGTCACCGTCGCGCTGGCCTATCCCATCGCGTATTTTATCGCGATGAAGGCCCAGAAAAAGACCATCTGGTTATTACTGATCACCATACCGTTTTGGTCCAGCTATTTGCTGCGCGTATTTGCCTGGAAGCTCATTCTGGGGTTCAATGGAGTGATGAACTCTGCGCTTCTTGCGCTGGGTTTGATCAGCGAACCTCTCGACTTCCTGCTCTACAACGAATTCGCAGTCGTGCTGACGCTCGCTCATGCCTGGGCACCATTTGCGATCCTGCCGATCTATGTCTCACTGCAAAAGATCGATCCGAGCCTTCTTGAGGCTGCAACAGATCTTGGGAACAGCCCCTTTCAACGTTTTATGCGGGTGACGCTGCCGCTGACGATCCCAGGTATCATTGCTGCTTGCCTGATCATCTTCATCCCTACAGTCGGTGATTATGTGACCCCGGCTCTGGTTGGTGGTTCAGATGGGAAGATGATCGCCAATCTTATTCAGGTGCAGTTCGGGGCCGCCAACAACTGGCCACTTGGGGCTACGCTATCGTTAATCGCAATGCTGTCGGTGGGCTTTGCGGCCATCGTGTTTGTCATGTCCGCCACACGGCTGGGGAGGCGGATCAGATGAGACGTCCTACGACCCTGACAGCCTATGCGTTCGTGTATCTGCTGTTTCTGTACCTGCCGGTTTTGTTCCTGCCTTTGTTCTCTTTCAACAGCGGCACAATCGTTGCGTTCCCGATTAAGGGCTGGACACTGGACTGGTATCGGAAGCTGGGCGAGCAGGACACGTTGATCCAGGCGCTTTGGAATTCGCTTGCTGTCGGCACTGTTGTTGCCCTTCTGTCGACCGCCATGGGATTGTTCGCCGCCCGTGCCTTCGTTCGGTACCGTTTTCGGGGTCAACGCGCGGCAGAAGGTCTGGTGATGCTGCCTTTGGTGATCCCAGGTATTATCGTCGCCTCTTCAATGCTGGTCCTGTTTCTGTTTCTTGGTCTCAAGCCGTCATTGCTGACCGTCATTCTGGGCCACACGTTTCTCGCGCTGCCGTTCTCTGTCTCGATCTTGAAATCAGCCTTTGATGACTTCGACGCATCACTGGAGGAAGCATCTTACGATCTGGGCGTCGGTGTGTTCGAAACCTTCCGCCGCGTGACGCTGCCGGTCGTCGCCCCCGGTATCGTAGCCAGTGTTTTGGTCACATTCACCGTCAGTTTCGATGAGTTCGTCCTTGCCTTTTTCCTGTCCGGCAACCAGCCAACCCTGCCGGTTTACATCTGGAGCCAGATCCGTTTCCCCGCCAAGCTTCCAAATGTGTTGGCGCTGGGGTCGATCCTGCTGCTGACTTCGGTTCTGCTTCTGGTTCTGGCCGAATACTTCCGCCGCCGTTCATCCGCATCAGAGGTCCGATGACACACAGAAACATCATAGAGCTCAGGGACGTCGAAAAGCGCTACGGAACATTTGTGGCCGCGAGCGGAATAAACCTTGACCTCAGAGAGGGTGAGTTCTTTTCGCTCCTCGGTCCTTCAGGGTGTGGCAAGACCACGGTTTTACGCATGATCGCGGGCTTTCAGGAACCCACCAGGGGGAAGGTGCTGATTGACGGTCAGGATATGGAAGGAGTGCCGGCCAACAACCGACCGACGAACATGGTCTTCCAAAGCTACGCAATCTTCCCACACCTCAATGTCGGGAACAACGTAGCCTACGGGTTGCGGGGCAAAGCGCCCAAGGCCGAGATCGACCAGCGCGTCGCCGAAGCTTTGGAAATGGTCGAACTGGGTGGTCTTCAGGATCGCGGCGCAAGCGAGTTGTCGGGCGGGCAGCGTCAAAGGGTGGCGCTTGCCCGCGCGCTGATCATGCGGCCAAAGGTGTTGCTTTTGGATGAACCCTTGTCAGCGCTTGACAAGAAGCTGCGTGAACAGATGCAGTTTGAAATGCGCAATCTGCAACAGTCGCTTGGCATTACCTTTGTGATGGTCACGCATGACCAGTACGAGGCTATGACCATGTCCGACCGTATCGGCGTGATGTTCAACGGACAACTCAAACAAGTTGACACGCCAACGACGCTTTATGCCCGTCCCTGTGATCAACAAGTGGCCAGCTTCATCGGTGAGATGAACATATTGCCGGCCCGGTTACTGAGCGAAAGCGGTGACATGTTGTCAATCGATGCGGCTGCCTTCGGGCGGATGGAAATCGAGAGAAACCCCAATGTGGCGACCAGCGCCAGAAACATGAACATCGGTATTCGACCGGAACAGTTGGAGATTGCTGAGGACCGTCCTGAAGACTACCCATCAACGGTTCAGGGCACTGTCAGCAACGTCGCCTTCTACGGTGAGAATATTCACTACCACATTCAGGTGGCTGGGGCCGAGAAACCAATCTCGGTCTCGGTTCCGAACTATTTCCACACGGTCGACTTTAAACGCGGCGATGTCGTTTGGCTGGGGCTTCAGGCGGCTAGCGTGATCGATCTTGGTACGATCTCGGAATAAAACAGAGGGAGGATAGAATGAAACTTCAGGGAATTGCGGCCTTCGCGTGTGCGACGGCAATAACGACAGGCAGTGCCAGTGCAGGTGGCGCCGATCTGACGGTTTTTGACTGGTCGGGATATGAAGATCCCGGATTCTTTGCCAGCTACATGGAAAAATACGGGGATGAAGCGCCAAGCTATTCCTATTTCGGAAGCCAGGAAGAAGCCTTTACCAAGCTGAGTTCCGGTTTTACCGCTGATCTGGCACATCCTTGTTCTGACGCGGTCAGAAAATGGGTCGCAGCTGATCTGATTCAGCCTTTGGATGAAAGCAAGCTGACCAATTGGGCGGATGTGCTGCCCGAGATCAAAGAGGTCGACGCCATCGTTCTGGACGGCCAGCTTTACATGCTGCCGTTCGAATGGGGGAACACAGGTCTTATCTATCGCACCGACAAGATATCAGGGGATGACATCTCACTGCAATTGATGGCGGACCCGGCCTATGCAGGCAAAATCGCCATCCCGGATGCTGCATCGTCTGCTTATGCCTTGGCCGCGCTGGCCACCGGAAACGCGGATGACTACACCAACCTGAGCGATGAGCAATTCAAGGAAGCATCGGATTTCCTGCGCTCGATCCACCCGAATATGCGTTTTTATTGGTCCGATGCGGGTCAGTTTGACCAGGCCATGACCAGTGGCGAGATCGAAATGGGGTGGGCCTGGAACCAGTCCGAACTGAACCTGATCTGGAACGAAGTGCCCGCGGCCATGATGCGCAACGTGGACAAGGGCATCGCGACCTGGGCGTGTGGCTATGTGCATCTGAAATCGTCCACGACACCGGTCGATCAGGTCTATGACCTTTTGAACGCGCTTACGGACCCTGCCAGTGGTCAGTACATCATCGACAACTGGGGCTACCCGCATTCCAACGCAAAAGCGTTCGAAATCGCCGATCAGGGCAGTATAGAAGCCTATGGTTTTTCCGATCCCAAAAGCTTCTTCGAAGGCAGTTTGTTCTTTGATGCTGTGAACCCCGAGCTTGAGGCGAAGATGCTGGCCGAATTCGAGCGGATCAAAGCCGGCTTCTAACATAACCCACTATCCGGAGCCTTTAGGCTCCGGAACTCAACTACAGGAAAACGCGTGATTATGTCGAACGCGAACCCATATGCTCTGCTTTTCGAACCGGTCCAGATCGGGCCCGTCACAGCCAGAAACCGCTTTTATCAGGTGCCGCATTGCACCGGGATGGGGCATCTCAGGCCGCGGGCGGACGCTGCCGTTCGGGGAATGAAAGCAGAAGGTGGCTGGGCCGTGGTGTCCAATCAGGAGACCGAGATTCACCCGACCTCGGACTTGTCCCCGTTCCCAGAAGGGCGACTGTGGGATGCGCGCGATGTGCCTGCGCTGCGGCTGATGACGGATGCGGTGCATGCACATGGCGCGCTGGCGGCCATCCAACTGGTTCATAACGGCAACCATGCGCAGAATCTGCTGACCCGCGCTCCGGTTCTTGCACCGTCCGAAATGTCTGTGGATACGACGCAACCAAAGCATGCGCAGGCCATGGACAAGGCTGATATCCGGGAACTCCGCCGTTGGCACCGCGACGCAGCCCTGCGCGCGAAAGAGGCCGGGTTTGACATCGTTTATGTCTATGCCGGGCACAACATGACATTGGCGCAACATTTCATGCTGGCCCATATGAACCAACGCAGCGATGAATATGGGGGGTCGCTTGAAAACCGCGTGCGGCTGACCCGTGAGTTGCTGGAAGACACCCACGAAGCCATAGGCGACAGCTGTGCCGTGGCGTTCCGCTTTGCCATTGACGAGATGATGGGCGCCGACGGTATGCAGGCGGCAGAAGAAGGCCGCGCCGTTGTCGAGTTATTGGCCGATCTTCCCGACCTGTGGGACGTGAATGTCGCGGATTGGTCCAATGACAGCGCAACGACCCGTTTTCAGCCCGAAGATGGCTATCAGAACGCGTTTCTGTCCCACGTCAAACAGATCACCCGAAAGCCTGTTGTTGGCGTTGGCCGACTGACGTCCCCGGACATGATGCTGTCGATGGTCAAAAAGGGAATTGTCGACCTCATCGGTGCCGCGCGGCCATCCATTGCGGACCCTTTCATACCAAAAAAGATCGAGGAAGGCAGGATCGACGAAATCCGGGAATGCATCGGCTGCAATATCTGCGTGTCGTCGGACAATCTGGGTATTCCGATCCGCTGCACGCAAAACCCAACGATGGGCGAGGAATGGCGCCGCGGCTGGCACCCCGAGATCATCGCGCCGAAAAAAAGCGAGGCCGAAGTGCTGGTCATCGGTGGTGGACCTGCGGGGTTGGAATGCACCATGCAATTGGCACGGCGCGGGTATCAGGTGACACTGGCCGAGGCCTCAGCCGAACTTGGTGGACGGGTAGGTAGGGAAAGCAGACTTCCAGGCCTCGCCGCCTGGTCGCGCGTGGTTGACTATCGCCTGAACGATCTGAAACAGCGGGCCAATGTTCAGTTATTCACTGACAGCAAGCTCGAAGCCGGACAAGTCGCCGAGCTTGGCATCGAGCATGTCTTTGTTGCAACCGGCAGCTATTGGCGTGCCGATGGAGTGGGTCGCAATACGCAGCGCCGCCTGCCTAGGGTCACGCCGGATGCCAAGGTGTTGACGCCTGATGACATCATGAATGGGGTTCTGCCCCCGGACGGCCCGGTGATGATCTATGATGATGATCACATCTATCTGGCTGGGGTGATTGCCGAGAAATTGGCGACTGCCGGATATCAGGTCATTTTTGCCACGCCAGAGAGTTTGGTTTCGGCCTACGCCGTTCACACATTGGAACAGTCCCGCATCCAGGCCCGCATGATCGAACTGGCGGTCGATATCCGCTGCAATCAGGTGCTTACGGCGGTTCAGAGCGACGCGGTGCGGATAGGCTGTGCCTTTACCGACCGCGAAACTGATATCCCGTGCGCCTCAACGGTTCTGGTGACCGAGCGCCAGCGTGAAACCGCCCTTTTCGACAGCCTGAAGGGAGCCGGTTTGAAAACCCTTGACCTCATTGGTGATGCCGCGTCGCCGGGACTGATCGCAGACGCAGTTTTTGCAGGTCATCGCGCCGCCCGCGATTTCGAGCGCCCAAAGGTCGATGCAGACAAAGACTGGTTTCGCCGTGAGATTATTGATTTGGCAGAGGATGCAACATGAACAGCACCAATGAAGCACCCCGTTCACGTCGTCGCGGGGGCGGGGGGCGCGCAGCGCGTCTGAAGGTACAACAGACGACCACGGGTAACGAAGCCGTACGCGGGGGTCTGAGCGGCGGACGCTATAGACCGCTGACTCAGACCGATATGGAGAACATCCATCATGCGGCCTTGACCGTCCTGGAACAAACCGGAATTACCGACCATTTCCCGGAGTTGCTTGAGTTGGTGCTTCCCAAAGGTGCAGTGCTGAGTGACCTCAACCGGCTGTGCTTCCCACGCGCCCTGATGGAGGAAATCCTGGCAGGTGCCGCCAAGGAGTTTTACGTCTATGCCCGAGGGGAGCGCGAAGGTAAGGACGACATGCATTGCACGGCAGAAAGCGTCTATTTCGCCAATTCCGGCACCGCCGTGACAACATTCGATTCCAAAACCAAAACCTATCGTCCGTCGGTTCTGCGTGATGTTTATGATTTCACCCGCCTGGTCGACTGTTTGGAAAACATTCACATGCTGGGCGACACGGTTCTGGCGACGGATGTGACCGATGACTTCACCCATGACATGAACACCATTTATGCCATGCTTGCGGGCAGCCAAAAACCCGCTTGCCTGACGTTCCGTGACCGCAGCCACATTCCACATGCCATCCGCATGTTTGATCTGGCCCAAGGGGGCGAGGGGGCTTTCCTGAAAAAGCCAAGCGTCATATTCGGCGGCTGCCCCATTGTTTCCCCCTTGCGGATCGGCAAGGAAAATATGGAGATCCTGATTGATACCGCCAAACTTGGCCTGACTGTCGATTTGGCTGTGCCGCCTCAAGCCGGGGCCACGGCACCTGCGACGCTTGCGGGAACGCTGGTTCAAACCGTCGCCGAAACACTTGCCTGCGTTGCCATCGTCAACCTGATCACGCCGGGTTGCCCCATCTGCTTTGCGGCCTGGCCCTTCATTACGGACTTGCGCAGCGGGTCTTTTACTGGCGGCAGCGGCGAACAGGCGCTGATCGGTGCCGCAGCAATTCAGATGGGCAACTTTTACGGCCTTCCTACCTCGGTGGGTGCAGGTATGACCGATGCAAAAATACCTGATGCGCAATACGGGTTGGAAAAGGCGCTGACCTTTACCCTTGCGGCGCATGCTGGTGCCAATCGCCTGTGCGAGTTTGGTGGCATGATCGGTAGCCTGATGGGATGCAGCTTTGAAAGCATGGTCATCGATGACGAAGCGGGCGGCATGATCCTGCGATCGTTGCGTGGGATAGAGGTTACTGATGAAACCATGGCGGTGGATGTGATTCACCAATGCGCCATAGATCCGGGTCATTTCCTCGGCAATCCGCACACGCTGAGCTATATGAACAGCGAATTTGTCTACCCACAGCTGATGGACCGCGAGCGTACGGACACTTGGGAGAATGAGGGGAAAACGGATCTGTTGGACCGCGCCCGCAACAAGGCGAATTCCATCCTCGACAGCCATTTTCCTAATTATTTTGGTGCTTTGGACGCTCGGGTGCGCGAAGAATTCCCTATTGTACTAAGCGCGGAAAGCATGGCCCGCCATGGATAACTCCAACGCCAAGCAATGGGACAACGACCACTTCCTGCACCCGTGGGAAGGGATGGAGGCTTTGGGTGAAAACGACCGCACCTTTATCGAAGGCGCCAGCGGCATCCATCTGATAAACGAAAAGGGTGCTCGCCTGATCGACGGTCCGGGGGGAATGTGGTGCACCCAGATTGGGTATGGGCGCACGGAAATGGCCGAAGCAATGGCCGAGCAAGCCCGGAACCTTGCCTATTTCTCACCCTTCAACAACACCAACTCGACTGCGGCACAGTTCGCCCGCGAAATCGCCAAACGTGCGCCCGGCGATCTGAATAATGTCTTCTTTACAACCGGCGGTTCCACTGCGGTTGATACAGCCATCCGGTTTGTCCATTTCCGCAACAACCTTATGGGTCGGCCAGAGAAAAAGAAAATCATTTCAAGGCAAAAAGCCTATCACGGAAGCACTTATCTGGCAGCCAGCGTCAGTGGAAAAGAACGTGACAGGCTTTGGCTCGACAAGGCCGACGACCTGGCGCATTTCCTGCCGGACGTGAACCCGCTTTACCGCGCGCCCGGTCAAAGCGATGAAAGCTTTCTGAACGAGAAAGCTGCCGATCTCGAAAACGCCATTGTGGCACTTGGCCCGGAAAATGTTGCCGCTTTTATCGCTGAACCGGTTTTGGCCTCGGGCGGTGTCATCGTGCCACCAATCGGATATCACGCACGCTGCCTGAACATCTGCAGGAAGTATGATGTCCTGTATATATCAGACGAGGTTGTCACGGCTTTCGGCCGATTGGGTCATTGGTTCGCCTCCGAGGCTGTCTTTGGCATTCAGCCCGACATAATCACCTGCGCCAAGGGGATGACATCCGGGTATGCGCCGATGGGGGCCGCGATTATCTCAGATCGGCTGATAGCGGATGTTGCGGGAAAAGATGCCACCTTTTCGAATGGCTACACCTATTCGGGCCATCCGGTCAGCGCGGCTGCCGGGTTGAAAAACATCGAGATTTTCGAGCGGGAAAAGATACTCGAACACGTTCAAAAAGTCGGCCCGGTTTTTCAGGATCAATTACAGCAGTTGCGTCAGATTGACATTGTGGCCGATGCCCGTGGGATGGGATTGATGGGGTGTGTTCAGTGCTCAGTCGATGGCGATCCCCAGAGCGAGCTTGGGCGCGACTATGAGATTGGCAGTCGTATCGATATGGAATGCCAGAAACGCGGTCTGCTTGTACGACCCGTGATCAACATGTGTGTTCTTTCACCGCCCCTCATCATTACAAAAAGCGAAATCGAGCATATGTTTGCTATTCTGCGACAAGGGCTAGAAGCGACATCCGAGTGGCTCGGCAGGATCAGTGGCCGGTGACTGTTGCAGGCTGTCGCTGCGAAAACCTGGAGATCGGCTACCGTAGCGGCATTTAGATCTTAAGGATTGCCAAGTTCGTTTTCGTCAAGGAGTTGGCGTATTTGCACTGCCCGAGCGACTATGGCATCTACACGTTGGTTCCAGAGATGGAGTGTTTCGGATCATCAGTGTAGCCGTTTGATTCTGTCGTGCACGGCCATTACAGGACCGATTGTTTACGTCCAGAGAGATCCCAAACAAGGCCAGTAAAGGAATGACGAATTCGTAGCGCGTCAAGACAGTGACTACAGTTTCAACCTCGGGACAGCGTAATCAAAAGGATTCCCAATGCGATCAGGCTTGCCCAGCCGATACGGTGCAGAAAACGGGATTCCTTCAATATGATCGCCGCGAGGGTCACTGAAACCGGGATCGATGCTTGCCGTACCGCGCTGACTGTGGCGGCTTCGGCCCCAAGCTGGAACGCGGTCAGGATGAATAGGTAAGACAGATAGGACGCAATCCCGGCAAAAGCGATCCGCACCGGTGCCTGCGCCCAGCCACGCACGACCCCCAGAAACGGGGCTGACAAGTGGCGATCTTCCCAGGCTCTGATGCCAGCAAGCAGCGGTGTCACCAGAATATAGGTGAAAAACAGGAAAGATGCCGGATTGGTCAGCTTCATCGCTTGGGCATCGCTTAGCGAATAAGCGGCAGATCCCAGCATCGCCATACTTGCCAGCGCGAATGCTTTGTGATCATGCAGCAGTCCGCCAGGCGACTTCTGAATCATCAGGCTGCCTAGCAGGACCAATGCGATCCCCAGCAGGGTGAACCACGAGTAATGCTGATCAAGGGCCAGCCAGCTGAAGGCGACAATGGCAATCGGCGACGAACGGATAATCGGATAATAAACCGACAGGTTCCCACGTCTCAGGGCCGACAATGTGCCGTAGTAGTAGAAGGTCAACCCAAGGGCTGAGATTGCGACAAAGGGCCAGGTCTCAAGTGGCAGGCTCAATTCCTGACCCATAACCAGCGTATGAACCGCCGCCAGGATCACCCAGGTCAGAGACACTCCGACATAGCACGACACCGGATGCGCAACCCCTTTCAGCGTAAGGTCGCGCAATGGGTGGGTTGCCGCCGAAACCAGAACCAATGCGATCCAATAGGCTTCCATACCTCAGGTCTGATGCAATGGGTTACGTTGCAGGAAAGTGTTGAAATGCACCGTCAGCTGATCCTCGGCGATCTGTACGACACCGTAAGCCGGAGGTTCGTCGCAGAACTCGCCATCGACACTGGCCGCATTCAACGGAATCTGATGGTTGAGACTGGGCAGGCTGGTAAATGGAATGCCACGCCAGTTCACATAGGTCATGCGGTGCACATGGCCGTAAAACACATGCCGAATGTTGCGCCCGTGTTTGAGGGCGTCAGCAAAGGCGTCCGCCTCGACCAGCCTGATCTCGTCCACAAGGGGAATGCCAAGGTCAAAGGGCGGGTGGTGCAGGAACACATAGGTTGGCTTGTCCTCGGCTTGGGTCAGTTGCTGCCTGAGCCAGTCCAGCCGGGCAGGGCAAAGCTGCCCTTCATGCACATCGCGCCCGTCTTTGGTTGAATCGAGAAACAAGAAAACCCCCTCATCCGTTTCGAACCGATGCTGGACAAACCCGTTGGCATCCTTTGGATGATCCGGGAAGACCGATTGGAAAACAGTTCGGTCGTCGTGATTTCCAATCAGCAGAAATGAGCGGAGCGGAAATGCGGCCAGTTTCGCCTTGAGCGCCCGATAGGCCTCATCCTCAGCAAATTCAGCCAAATCTCCAGAGATGACACAGAACGCCGCATCGGAATGCCACCGAAGGATATCGTCCAAACAGGCGTCCAGCCGCTGGGATGGAAAGCCGCCGTTTAGCGGGCCGGAGTCGCGGACGAGGTGTATGTCAGTGATGTGAATGAATTTCATCAGCCATTTTCCCCGAGTATTGCAAGAAACAAGGTATCGACGAAGTTTGCCGATCACACGGATTTAGTAAGAATTTCACTGGGTTCACTCGCTCATACGCGACAAGGTTTGCAGTCGAACACGACAGAGTTCGCGAAACTTCCTCCAAATGATGTGAAGCCGTAGTCCCGATAATCCGGCCGTATTGCTGTCGCGGGTACGCAAGTCTGAAACGGGCGCGGTACCGTGCCTAAACGAACATGTGGAACCCGGGCAGTTTTGCTTAGCAGAGAAAATGGAGAACCAATGTCGCGCACGCCGAGGAGGTAGATACGCTTAGGTTTGCCCTCTGTATGCCGCCGTTTCACACAGCGCAGCCAGTGTCATCACACCGCCTGGCCTGGCTGGGTTGCCGACTTGCGTCCACAGCGGCAGCCTCGCTGGCAAGTAGGCTTCCAATCTCTGCACCCAGCTGCAGCTTAGAGACCTGGCCAAAGTGATGTGCCGCAATCCGGCCTGACTGATCCAATAGAACAAGGCTGGGCGTGCCGCGCATTCCGTATGCCGCCATGGTTTCCGGCAAAGGCCCGGTGCCCTGTTTGTCGACCGCCACAGGAAACCTGATACGGTATTCGTGAAGAAAGGCTTTCAGTGATACCGGCGTCATTGCGTCGTGATGTTCGAAAACGGTGTGCAACCCGATTACGGCGACGTGTTCGTTGGAAAAATGCTCCCGCACAGCTTGTGCCAGAGGGATGCCATGGATGACGCAGCCTGGGCATAGCATCTGGAAAGCCTCAATGACGACAACCTTACCCTGGAAATCCGAAAGCATTAAGTTCTTGTCAGTGTTGAACCATTCACTGACCTGCAGTTCAGGCGCTTGCATATTGATCTCTCCTGTTCAGAGGTCGGCCGCCTGCCTGAGACGACCGGCTGACATCGTTATTGAAGCTTGCCCGGTAGGCTCAGGTCGCCCGAGGCAATGTCGAAAACATCCGTGACGCACAAAAGCGGAGCGTGAATGTTGGCGTTTACCCGCAGAGCAGAGGTTACGCCATCATAAGCGATGCCTTCCAACTGAACGTCGTTGGAAAATCCGGCTTTGACTTGAATTTCCGGACCATCGAACAGCGGTGTGAACCCTGGGCTGTCCAGGAAGATTGGGAATCCAGGCCAGGTTGCAGGAAGCTTTGGCGTCGTCCCTTCAGGGATATCGCGCACTGCAAGGGCGCCCGGGCCGCAAGTTTCGGTCGGGGCGAGAACAACCCAGTGGCTGTGCCATTCGATACCGTCGTTGGCTGGGTCGCCATCGCCGTTTTCATCAAACAGCGGGGTGTCGTCAAAATCCGGGTGGCTGGTTGCAGCCATTGCCAAGATGCCGGCGCCGCCTTCGAAACCTACTGCAGACGTATCCAGGGATGTAGGCCACACATAGGACCAGACGTCTGACCCTCCTACTGCCCCGGTTCCTGCCGGCACCGATGCCCCGGCAGTACCATTGGTGGTCATGTGGAACGTAATGGTATTGCCGTTGCGATGCGCATGCGCTGCAAGGATGTCAAAGTCGGCCACCTTGGCGACATCAGCGGGAGAGACAACAGCCCCCTCCTGATGTATCGCGTGATCGCCTTCTGCGACGGCGGACGAAGCTCCGATCACAACTGCAGCAAGTGATTTCCAGGTGAGTGTCATTTCTTATCTCCGGTAAAGTGATATCGACTCGCTACCAAACGGAGAAACATATTGCAACTTTAATTTCGACTCGCTACTTGTTGGGCATGAGAACCGCCCACAGTATTCGTATCCTTATCAACCGTCTTGCCCGGATAGATTCCGCTGCGGGCTGGACGGGCGACCTGAACCCGACACAAAGGGCGGCGCTGGAGTACCTTTCCGAGGCAAATCAGTTTTCCCGTTCACCGTCACATGTCGCTGAGTACCTTGGGACAACCCGCGGAACGATGTCCCAGACACTGAAAGCGCTTGTGCGCAAGGGATACGCTGCCGAGCACCGACAAAAATCTGACCAGCGGTCGATCTCGTACGAACTGTCCAAGGCGGGCGCCTCTGTTTTGACAGAGGCCAATCCGATTGCTGACGCCATCGGCAATCTGCCCTCCAGCGTTCAGGTGTCTCTCAAGGATGGTCTGCTTCAGAGCTTGATGTTGGCATTGGCAGCGAACGGTGGTCACTCGTTCGGGAAATGCATGACCTGCGCCTATCATAAGAAAGGTCAGAAAAATGGCTTCTGCAGCTTGCTGGAAGTGAGCCTCGAGCGTGGCGAAGAAGAAAAGATATGTATTGAACACAAAGAGGCCTGAATGACCCTTCCTGAACTATCGACAGTAATAGGTGGCATTTTCCTGGGTTGTGTCACGAACCGCTGGGAGGCAAAGCCGCCCTCTGCCATTCAGAAGGATCGGGTGTCTGGCCGTCAGGTCATTTCGCTTACTGGATTTTCAGATGATGCACAGGCGGACCTGACCGTGCATGGCGGTGCAGAAAAAGCCATTCACCATTATGCGCAGGATCACTATGCGGATTGGCAGAGAGAAGGGCAGCTGCCCCCCGGCACAGAGCCCGCAGCATTTGGTGAAAACATCTCAACAACCGGTTTGACCGAGGAAAATCTGTGCATTGGCGACATCCTGAGGCTGGGCACGGCAATCGTTCAAATCAGCCAGGGCCGTCAGCCCTGCTGGAAACTGGGACTGCACACCGGAAATGAAAGGATGCCCTACCTGTTTCAGAAAACGGGTCGCACTGGGTGGTACTACCGTGTTCTGGAAACCGGCGAGGTCGAAGCAGGAGATCGAATAACGTTGATTGAAAGGCGCAATCCGGACTGGAGCGTGCAGCACGTGACCCGCGCCCGACTGACACGACGAGTTTCCCGCAAGGATGCCGAAGCCCTCGCAAATCTGACGGACCTCGCCCCTGGCTGGCGGCAAGCCTTTGCGCGCATGGCGATGGGCGACGTAAAAGAAGATACGCGCGCGAGATTGGGGAGCATGTCGAACACATCGCCTTAAGGCCCCACTGCGAGACTTCAGCATGTTTGTTGGAAGACATGGGCAGGTCGCCAGCGCGGTGCACATCGGCACGTCAAGGGGCTATATGAATTTCTGGCGGTTGATCAGCCAGGAAGTTTCCAGTGAACGTTCCGCTTTCGCAGTTAGGATATCGGTTCCGGTTGTCGGAAGGAGGGTCCGCATGCGGCGGACCACGTCTTTTGCGCGCCATCTCAGAGATGGCAATCAAAGTTCCTTTGCCCTTCATCGGGCGGTCGCTATCTCCGATATGAGCGCGCGGAGCCATTGGTGGCGAGGTGACGCTGCCTGGCGCACGTGCCAGATCTGCGCAATTCTATCGGGTTGCAGGTCGACGGGTGGACTGCAATGAGCAAAGCCGGCAAAGATATTGTCCTTTAACCGCGCAGGCATAGTCGCAATAGTATTGGTCCCGCGAATAAGAGAGGCGATTGCCGAGAAACCAGGCAGCGTCACTGAGATGCGGCGATGCCTTTCCAGGTGGCTGAGCGCCAAATCGATAGCGGTAAGTTCGTGTTGCCCGGGCATCATGACCGCGTGGGGCAACGCGCAATAAGCCGTGATTGTATCAGGAGCAGTCACGTGGTCAGGGTCGAAATAGCAAAGATCATTGTCGGTCAGGATCAGTTTCTGCATCAAGTCGGCTTCGGTTCCGGTAAGCTCGGGCGCCAGCACCAGATCGACCTGCCCGTTGCGTAGTAGTTCGGCCCAGTCTTGTTGCGACTGCGCGCGCCAAATGCGCAGTTGTACCTTCGGTGCGCGGTGTCGCAACGCGTGAAATAAGGGTTTCAGCACGATTTCGGTCTCATAATCATTGGCGGCGATCACAAACTGGCCGCTGTCATCACGAGGCTCGTATTGCGCGGGTTCTGTAAATGCGTCCACTGCCTCCAGAATATGTTGCGCTTGTGCAAACAACTGGGCTGCGCGCGGCGTAGGAGAGATACCGCGCCCCATAGGGACAAACAGCTCATCTTTCACAATTCCGCGTAGCCGGTTCAATCCATGGCTGACAGTGGATTGTGTGACCTCCAGACGTCTGGCCGCCGCCGTGATCGAACCTGTGTCATAGACTGCGGCAAACATGCGTATCAAACGGACGCCGAGTTCCTTATTATCGTTTTTCTTCATGAGTTATATGGTTATTCTTTCTGTTATTTTCATCAATGAAAATCTCTATCTGGTCGCCACATGCAACCGAAAAGGTAAACCCATGCCGTTTAGAAAATCCGTCCTCTTTGCTGCAACCGCTGTGGTTATGGCGCTTTCCACTCCGCTCCATGCTGATAAGCTAAGCATTGACGCACAAACCCAGGCCTCAATCAAACTGGCCGAAGGGTTCTATCGGGATGTTTTGGTTTACCGGAACCTCAACAATTTCGGGAAGTACATCGGCGATACCTATGTTCAGCATGCCACCGCATATGGCGACGGGCCGGTTGAGTTGATCAAGGCCGTTGCCGGTGAACTGACTGCCGATCCTGATGTGCAGGTGGATCTCTACCGTGTGCTTGCCGAGGGTTCCTATGTTGCAATCCATTCTGTCTGGACCGGCAGTAACGGGGACCAGTAC
The DNA here is from genome assembly GCF_056542185.1 of Ruegeria sp. AE4. Lineage (NCBI taxonomy): Bacteria > Pseudomonadati > Pseudomonadota > Alphaproteobacteria > Rhodobacterales > Roseobacteraceae > Ruegeria > Ruegeria sp. AE4. The sequence continues at coordinate 93,548 of NZ_JBQFZK010000006.1, forward strand.
GTCTATGTTGATGTCTGGCGCGCCGAGGACGGAAAACTGGTCGAACACTGGGACCACTACCAGCAGGTCCCCGAAAGCGCGGCGAATGAAAACACTATGTTTCAGGGACCAAACGCAGATGTTTATTCCGATCAGAATATCGAGCAGAACCGTGAACGTGCTATCGCCGTTCTGAAAAGCTTTGAAAACCCAAGTGATCTATCAGCGGTCGAAGCGTATATCTCCTCCGAGAACTATATACAGCACAACCCGAGCGTGCCGGATGGGCGCGATGCTCTGGCAGAATACTTGACCGGACTAGCTGCTGATAACGTGCGCCTAAAAACAGAAATTGCCAAGACTATTGCGATGGGCGACATGGTGCTGGTTCATTCGAAGCAGACCAACCTCGACATTGAGGGCGATCTGGGCATCGGATTTTTCGATATCTTCCGCTTTGATGACAATGGTTTCATCGTAGAGCATTGGGACATCGAAGAAGCGCAGACCGGAGAATCCGCAAACACCAACGGCGTGTTCGAGTATTGAGGATCAGGAGAAACCCCATGACCATCAAACCCGGCAATGTGCACAGGCGAGGATTTCTAAACAGGATGGCCGGAGGTTTGACCGCCGCCGCCGGTACAGCGATGATCGCTGATATGCTGGCAACGCGGGCCTACGCCAGCGCGGTTGATGGGAAGGGGGTTTCGAAACTCAGAAAAGGAGCCTATGGCATGAGAAGCAGCGAAGCCCCCGTGTCAATCGGCCGTGTGGCACTGATTGTGAACAATCTGGACACTGTTGGGACCTTTTACCAACAAGTGCTTGGCCTTGAGGAATTGGCGCGGGATGGCGAAACCCTGAAACTGGGCGCAGGAAACAACGTTCTGCTCGAGTTGCGCCAAGACCGTGCTGCGCGGCGCTATCCGCATGCGGCGGGTCTTTTCCATACAGCTTTTCTGATGCCGGACCACGATTACCTGGGACGCTGGCTGATCTATGCTGCACAAAACCGCATCCCTTTGACCGGGGCGGCGGATCACGACGTCAGCGAGGCGCTGTATCTAAACGATCCAGAAGGCAATGGGATCGAAATCTACGCCGACCGGCCTGTTGAAACATGGCAGATGGATGGAGAGTATATCCGCATGGGCTCGCATCATCTGGACCTGGAGGCCATTGCAGGTGCGGCCCGTCAAGACTGGTCCGGGGCTCCGGAAAATATGGTGGTCGGACATGTCCACCTACAGGTCGGGGATATCAATGCGGTCGACGAATTCATGACACGACATCTAGCGCAGGATCGCATGCTGCACGAAGGTTCAGCAGGGTTCTACAGTTCGGGTGGGTACCACCATCACTTTGCAGGCAACGTCTGGAACAGCAATGGTGCAAAAGCTCGTCCAACTGACAGCAGCGGCTTGGATGAGATCGTGCTGTTGACGGATGGGACTGTATTGCAACCGCAAGAGCTGACAGACCCTTGGGGAACGCGGTTCACTGTCGAAAGGAAGTGAACCTGCATGATTGGCCAAGAACAAAGGCGTATCTTGCAGGCCGGACAGCGGTAAACTCCTGCGGCGTGGCCGGAAGGTGGAAGCCGGGCGCGGCTTCCACCAAGGGGGAATACCACGCCGGGTCATTTCCGCAAGTCAGTTGCTATCATTCATGATCCGGTCGAAAACATGCGGATCTGTGACGCCCTCTGACCCGATCAACATCACTCGGGATTGTGGCGTAATTTGATATTGTTGCCGCAGGTCGGTGCGCAATGACGCGCAGATCAAGCCAATCAGACCGGCCACGGCGCTTTCTCCGGCTTCGATTGACTCATCTCCGAAAGCGCCGTTTGCCAATAGGCGGACGGCCGGTGCCACAAGCTGGTCCGGGATTTTCATGAAACCGCTGGCGGCCTCTTCCAAAACGTTCCATGCCAATTCGGACGGCGCGCCGCAGGATAGACCAGCCATTATGGTTTCTTCGCCTACTTCGACGGCTGTAGGCCGATTTGCCTGGGCGCTTGCAAAAAGGCAGGGGGCCAATTCAGGTTCGACCACGATGACGCGCGGCGCATTCTGCTCCCATTCCTGGAGGAATACCGCGGTGACGGCAGCCGCTAAGCCTCCAACGCCGCCTTGAAGGAAGACATGAGTGGGTGGCAAAGCCAAATCCTGCACGATCTCGCGCGCCATGACCCCGTAACCAGCCATGACATCAAGAGGTGCCTGAGTGTAACCGGGCCAGGAAGTATCTGAAACAATCAACCAACCGTGTGCCGCTGCATCGGTCCGGGTCTGTGCCACGGAAGCGTCGTAATCTCCATCAACCCTGATCACTTCGGCCCCCAGCTGGCGCATTACGTCGGCGCGGAATGCGCTTACTTCTTTGTGAATGTAAATTCGGCATGGCGCGCCGAAGCGCTGGGCACCCCAAGCCACTGAACGACCGTGATTGCCATCTGTCGCCGAAATGACGGTTATGTCTGCAATTCCGGCAGTATGGGTGCCGTTTCGGATCTCATCGGCAGTGACTTCACGGCCTGTCTTTTTGGTTAATTCGCGCTGTAATACTCGCAGAACCGCATAAGCGCCGCCAAGTGCTTTGAAACTGCCCAAACCGAATCTTAACCCTTCATGCTTGTAATAGACTGCGCCCAGATCCAGTGCTTCGGCTAGACCTTGAAAGGACGGCATTGGCGCTCTTTTGTACCCACTCCAGCTTTGAATTTCCCTCTGTGCGAGGTCAAATCCCTCGCGGGGTAAGGTGGCTGTGGCGGCATGGCCAAAGCCTGGCTTGGCTGTATGGCTTTCAATTCCGACTGTCTCAAAGTTTGCGAGCATTTGTGGTCCTTCCATTGTTGGTGCAAATATAATTCAATGTCAGCGATGTTTTCGCTCTGACTTGCTGGTAATTTTGAGGCAAACTTGCATGAGGTCGCCATGAAACAAAAATATTCATCAGGAAGTCTGGATAGCTTCGATCTCGCGATTCTTAGGGTGTTGCAGCAGGACAATACGGTGCCGCACCGTCAAATCAGTGAAAGCGTGAATCTGTCTGCGCCCAGCGTGCAGCGGAGGATCAAACGCATGGAGGCGGAGGGGGTCATTGCCGCGCAGTCAGCGCATATTGATCCGGCAGCCGTGGGATTGCCGCTGACCATTTTCGTCGAAGTCGAACTAAAAACCGAGACTGGCGGAAAAATCGATGAAATCAAGAAAAGCTTCTATGATGCCCCTGAGGTTCAGCAATGCTACTATGTTACTGGTGAAGTGGATTTTGTTCTGATCGTTATCGTTCGAGATATGTCCGAATATGAAAAGCTTACCCAACGGTTGTTCTTTTCGAACAAGAACATCCGAAAGTTCAGAACATTCGTTGCAATGGACCGAACAAAGTCATCCATGCAGTTGAACATCTGACTTGTGCCTCTCCAGAGCATGTAGTCTGGCGGGGTATTTGACTTTTGCGCGGCGAGAACTGGAAACAAAGTGCTTGTGCATTCCAAATCTGCCAGAAACCTGGTGATCTGGGCGGTAAATCCTGCCGAGATACCTCTCGGTTTACCTGGAAAATAACCACGTTTCCTGAGGTATTGAGGTTGGGACACATTTGCCCCAACCTCATCCAGGTAACAGGAGTTTGTGTTATGATTTGATACGGTCCATTTTGGGATCGTAAAGCGGTTGAAGTGTCACGTCGCAGGAGACACGTTGGGTCGCAACCTCCAACTCATACGTGCCGGACGTAACAAAATCTGCATCGACGCCGAACTGATTTCGGACATAGCCGTAACCGATGGATTTACCGGTTGTATAGCCATAGCCTCCCGACGTTAGCCAACCCACCCGTTCTCCATCCCGGTATATCGTTTCGCGGCCCAACAGCACCACATCGGGGTCGACGGTGAAGCAGGCCAGCATCTTTTTGACGCCCTCGGCCTTTTGCTTCTCGCTTGCCGCGCGACCCTTGAAGTTTATGTTCTTGCGCAGTTTCACAGCCCATCCCAGACCGCTTTCAAACGGCGTGTGATCGGGCCCGATGTCAGACCCCCAGGCGCGGTAACCCTTTTCTAGCCGAAGAGATTCAATTGCGCGGTAGCCCGCATTAACCAGCCCTTGCGGTTGCCCTGCTTCCATCAGCGCGGAATAGACTGTTTGCGCGTATTCGACAGGCAAGTGCAGTTCCCAGCCAAGCTCGCCCACGTATGTCACCCGCAGCGCCTTGACCGGGCAACCCGCGATGCCGATTGTCCGGATCGTGCCAAACCTGAACCCGTCATTCGAGACATCATCACGGGTAACTGCCGCCAGAATATCTCGTGCTTTTGGCCCCATCAGCGACAACACTGCGTTCGAGGAGGTGATATCGAACAGCTGGCAATTCAGCCCGTCCGGAATATTTCGGCTGATCCAGTCAAAATCGTGGGTGGCATAGCCGGTACCAGTGACAATGTAGAATTCATCATGTGCTACACGGCCCACGGTCAGGTCGCATTCAATTCCGCCCTTGTCATTGAGCATCTGGGTATAGACCAGCGCACCCACCGGTTTGTCCACATCATTGGCACAAATCCAGTTCATCGCCGCCAAGGCGTCCGGGCCTTTCAGCGCGAATTTGGCAAATGATGTTTGATCGAACAGCACTGCCGCTTCTCGGGCCGCTTTGTGTTCACGGCCAACAGCAGCGAACCAGTTCTGGCGACCAAAGCTGTATTCGTCCTTGGGCGTTTCACCCAGCGATGCGTCGGCAAACCAGTTTGGACGCTCCCAACCCAGTTTTTCACCAAAGCAAGCGCCCTGATCCATAAGCGTATCGTACAGCGGTGACTTGCGGCAGGGGCGGCCGGACTCGTGTTCTTCATGAGGCCAGGCCATAGTGTAGTGTTTGCCATATGCTTCGACTGTTCGGGTGCGAACCCAATCGGTGTCGAAATGCGGGCGGCCAAAACGGCGAATGTCGGCGGACCACAGGTCAAAGGGCGGCTCGCCCTTGGCGGCCCATTCTGCCAGCACCATTCCGGCGCCACCGCCAGAAGCAATGCCAAAGGCGTTGAAACCAGCACCAACAAAGAAATTCTTCAGCTCTGGTGTTTCACCTACAATGAAGTTGCCATCCGGAGTGAAGCTTTCGGGACCATTGGTTAGGGTCTTGATCCCCGCGGTCTCCAACGCTGGCACCCGGCCCAGCGACAGCTCCATGATCTGTTCGAAATGGTCGAAGTTACTGTCGAGCAAGGTGTAGTGGAAATCTTTAGGTATGCCATTCACCGCCCACGGGATCGGGTTCGGCTCATAACCGCCCATGACGAGCCCACCAACTTCTTCCTTGTAATAGGTCAGCCGATCGGGATCCCGCAGGGTAGGCAGATCACCGGGTACACCAAATGGTTCTGTGACCATGTACTGATGTTCCATTGGCACCAGCGGCACATTCACACCGAACTTGGCGGCAAAATCGCGCGTCCACTGACCGGCACACACGATCACCTTTTCACATTCGATACGGCCATGTTCAGTGATTACGGCGCGGATCTTGCCGTTCTCGATTTCAAGATCGGTGGCCTTGGTATCCTCGAATATCTTCGCGCCTGCCATGCGCGCTCCCTTGGCCAGCGCCTGGGTAATGTCCGAGGGGTTTGCTTGCCCATCGGTGGGCAGGAACGCCGCGCCGATGACGTCACCGATATCCATCAGCGGCCAAAGATCCTGCGCTTCCTTCGGGGTTAGCAGCTGCATGTCCAGACCAAAGGAATGGGCTGTGGTGGCCTGCCGTTTGACCTCGGTCCAGCGTTCCTCGTTGCAGGCAAGGCGCAAACCACCATTCATTTTCCAACCCGTTCCCAGACCGGTTTCTTCTTCAATCTTGTTGTACAGATCGACTGAATATCCCAGCAGCTGAGTGATATTGGCGTTCGAACGCAGCTGCCCCACCAGGCCCGCAGCATGGAATGTGGTGCCTGAAGTCAGCTTTTTGCGTTCCAGCAGCACCGTGTCGGTCCAACCCAGCTTAGCAAGGTGATAGGCGGTCGAGCAGCCGATGATGCCGCCGCCGATGATGACGGCTTTGGCTGTATTTGGAAGGTCGGTCATATCTGTCCTCAGGTGTTTTTGTAGTCGGTCAGGGCCGTGCGAAACCGTGCGAGATTTTCGCTTGTGTAGGCTGCGTAATCGAAGTCGATTTCCGAGGTGATCTCGGACACCATGCTCCACATGGTTTCACGAAGCAGCGAGGCGCATTTCATCGCCGTATAGCGATGACGTAATTGGTTGGTGACGGGTGCCTGGAAATAGGTTTCCAGAACCCAGTCCTCTTGTTCATTGGAAAGAGAGTTGTTCGAGGCCAGCCCCCCCAAGTCAAATAATGGCGAGTTGAATCCCGCGTAGTCGAAATCGATCAGCCACAGGCGGGTGCCATCGTCCAGAAAGTTGCCGCAAAGCAGGTCGTTATGGCCAAACACGATGTCGAACGGCCCGGCCTCGGCTTCCAGGTCATTTCCAATTCGAACAAGTTCCGGGATCAGGTCCGTGTGCGAACTTCCACGCTCGGTGAGAGTGGCAGCATAGTCGCGGATGACGTGAAAGACCCAGAATACCAGCGACGGGCCGCGCAGGTGCTTGGGCACCTCAAGGTGGCAGGTTTTCACGAGTTCCAGCACCCGAGGCAGCATACTGGGGTCGCGTACGTCTTCTTCGGTCAGAGTGCGGCTTTCGACGAATTCCAGCACTGTTAGTTCGTTGGACGAAAATACTACAGCAGGTGACAGACCTGCAGCATGGGCGGCCTTACTGGCAGCCAGTTCGTTAAAGCGCATCACCTGGTGCAAAGGGATGTCGTCACCGACACGCACCACGTAGGATCCACTGCTGTCAGTAACCTTGTAGTTCACATTTGTGATCCCACCCGTCAAAGGGGTGGCTTTGATCTCGCCCTGCCAGATCGGTAGCTTGCGAATGCGGGTCATCAGATCGGATTGGGTCATATCAGCTCTCCATTCCAAAGCGGATGCGTGCCTGACGAGCGCTTGCGTTGATCAGCCTATCAGCGATGATGGCAATGAATGCGATGGACAGACCTGCTACCAGACCCCGGCCAGTGTCAGCCTTTGTCAGGGCAATGTAGACCTCTTGCCCCAAATCCCGGGTGCCAACGAGGGCCGTGATAACCAGCATGGACAGTGCCAGCATGATGGTCTGGTTAATACCCAAAAGGATTTCGGGCAGGGCCATCGGCAAGCGAATATGGCGCAAGAGTTGCGTGCGTGTGCAGCCAGAAACCAATCCGGCCTCGATCAATTCCTCACTGACCGAGCGCACGCCGTGGGCCGCATAACGTACGGCCGGGGCCAGTGCGTAAAGGACTATGGCAATCAGGGCAGTGAAATCGCCGACCCGGAACAGCATCACTACCGGGATCAGATAGACAAAGCTGGGCAAAGTCTGCAACGTATCAATCAACAGGTTGATCAATGTCCCGGCGCGTTTGTTCAGTGCGGCCACAACACCCAGCGGAACGCCGATCAGAGTAGCAAGAAACACAGAGGCTCCGCAGAGATAAACTGTCACCATTGCCTTGGCCCACAGTCCTGACACGAGGATCAGCGACGCCAGTCCTCCGCACAGCAGCGCCAGCCGCCAGCCCCCTGCGTGCCAACCCAGCAAGGTCAGCATGGCAATGGCCCAAGGCCATGGGATTCCCAGCAAAACCGTTTTGATCGGGATCATGAACCACGTCAGGAAGAAGATCTTGATCGCCTCGAACGTGTCAAAATAATTGATGTTCAGGTATTTGACCGTGTCATCCCAGAACCCGCCAGTGGTGATCGTCTGGCTTTCAGGATATTCCAGCAACAGGGGTGAAAACTGTCCCAGAACCCAGGTCAAAATCAGCAGGATCATTACCAGAACTGTCCGACGATGGCGGGTGATCCACGAGCCGGGGAGCTCGTGATGTACCTGCCCCATACGCTCAGCAAAAGCCTGACTTAGGCGATCGACGGCAATGGCCAGAACTACAATGGCAATACCGGCCTCGAACCCAGCGCCGATGTCCAGCCGGCGCAGCGCGGCAAGGACGTCAAACCCTAATCCTCCGGCCCCGATCATCGAGGCAATGATGACCATGTTCAGCGTCAGCATGATCACCTGATTGACGCCTACCATCAGACTGTGGCTGGCGGAAGGAACCAAAACGCGCCACATCAACTGCTTTTGCGTCGTGCCTGCCATGCGCCCGAAGTCCAAAATCTCGGGGTCGACGGCTCTCAAGGCAAGCGTGGTGATCCGCACCATGGGTGGTGTCGCATAGATGATAGTTGCAACAAGCGCCGAAATCGGTCCAAAGCCGAACATGAACAGAATTGGTACCAGATAGGCAAAGATCGGGATTGTCTGCATCAGGTCCAGAATGGGCGAGATGATGCGATCGAAAGTCAGGTGGCGATAGGCCAATATCCCCAACAACAGCCCGCCGCCCGCGCCAATCGGCACCGCAATCAGGACGGAGGCAAGCGTTACCATCGCGCTGTCCCACTGGCCAAAAACGGCCAGATAGGTAAAGCAGCCGCCGACCAACGCCGCCAACCCCCAGTCCCGGCAATACTGTCCCAAAGCTATTACGGCGGTGATAACCACAATCCAGCTGATCGCAGGTAGGATGACTTGCGCATCGTTGCCTTGCCCGGTGACAAAACCCTCGGCCAGCAGGGACAAGACAAGGTCATAGGGCTGTTCTATCAACCAAGCAGCAGCGCGGGTAACGTCGGTGAACGAAACTGGGCCGATTGCAGCATCCTCGATCAGCCAGGACATTGCAGATGAGATATAAGTTTTGAACGGGACGACCCAAGCCGACGGGAATTTGGTGATCCAGCGCGCATCGAGCGCTTTTCCCAGGTTGCTGCCGAAATACCCCAGCAGGATCGTGAGTCCGACAAACAGCAGAATGATGAGCTGACTGCGGGACAGGCGGCTCATACCGCGTCCCCTTCACCGAATAGCACATGGGCCACATCCTTGCGATCAATGGCGCCAATAACCAGCCCATTGCTGTCTGTCACGGGAATTGGCGCATCTGCGGCGATGATCCGTTCCGCCACGGTCGAGACGCGGGTCGATTGCACAATGGGCTCACCTTCACCTGCAGCGCCGACGGTCATTACACCACCAACCGTCAAAACCTTGGAGCGCGGAATATGGCGCGTGAATTCAGCCACATATTCTGTCGCTGGATTCATCACCAGTTCTTCCGGGGTGGCGATCTGGATGACTTCACCATCCTTCATAATGGCGATGCGGTCGGCCAAGCGAACGGCTTCTTCAAAGTCGTGCGTGATAAAGACAATAGTCTTATGCAACCGTTCCTGGAGTCGCAGAAATTCGTCCTGCATTTCGCGCCGGATCAGCGGATCGAGGGCCGAAAAAGGCTCGTCCAGAAACCAAAGATCGGGCTCTGTCACCAACGATCGAGCAATGCCCACACGCTGTTGCTGACCACCCGAGAGCTCTCGTGGATAGTAGTCCTCGCGCCCCTTCAGGCCGACCAGTTCCACCACGTCTCTCGCCTTTGCGTCGGCTTCGTGTTTGGGCGTAGCCTGAATAGTCAGGGGGAACATCACATTCTGCAATACGGTCAGGTGCGGCAGCAGGGCAAAATGCTGAAACACCATGCCCATCTTGTGCCGGCGGATTTCAATCATTTCTTTCTCGCTGGCGCGCAGCAGGTCGGCGTCGTCGAACAGAACCTCACCGCTTGTAGGTTCGATCAACCTGGACAGACAACGAACCAGGGTTGATTTGCCTGAACCGGACAGGCCCATGATGATGAAGATTTCACCTTCAACGATTTCAATATTGGCGTTGCGTACCGCTCCGATCACACCCGCATTTCGAATGTCATCTGCCGATGGGTTCGGATTTTGCGCCAGAAGGGTCTCGGCGTTTGGACCGTAAAGCTTCCAAACGTTTCGGCAGGACAGTTTTGTTGTGGGAGTCATCAGTGGTGTCCGGGACTAAGACGGAAAAAGACCGAAGCGGTAGAGGAGAGCGGGGTAACCGCTTCGGCCAAGCAGATTATTTAGAGATCCAGCCAGACCAACGGTCCTTGTTCGTCTCCATCCAATCCGCGACAACTGCATCAATATCCACACCGTCCAGATCGGCTTTGCCGACCATGGCGCTCATCTCGTCGTTATTGATGTTATAGGCTTCGATGATGTCATACGCGCCCGGCCACTTTTCTTGCAGGCCAGACCAAGCAGCCTTCCAGATCGGACCGCGCGGTTTTCCGCAATCATAGGCCAAGGCCGGGTTCACACCGACGGACGGGTCGCTGTAGCACTCGGCCGAGTATGGCGGAAACTCCACGAATTCACCGTCATATTTGGCCGGGGCCCAGTGCGGAACATAGACCCACAGCATGATCGGATCTTCGCGCTGATATGCGGATTCCAGCTCTGCAAAAAGCGCAGCATCCGTGCCTGCGTGGACAACTTCAAACTCTAACTCTAACGCTTCGACGCGTTCTTCGTCGAAACCGCCCCAGGTCACGGGTCCGCCGACATAGCGCCCATTTGGCGAGGTTTCAGCCGTGGCAAATTCCCCTGCGCAGTCTTTCAGAGCTTCCCAGTTTGGCAAGCCGGGGCAGCGGTCTTTCATGTAAGTCGGGTACCACCATTCTTCGATCGCCATCAGACCGGTTTCACCAACGTTCACCACATTTCCAGAGGCGGTGGCTTCGTCCAGCGCTTCACGCCCGGTGGTTTCCCAGATTTCCATTGCCAGATGTAGATCACCTGTCTTCAGGCCCGCAAACTGAGCGATATAGTCTGCCTGTACATACTCAACGTTGTATCCGGCCTCTTGCAGGATTGATCCCATTATCTTGGTGTTGATCAGCTGCCCTGACCAATCATGCAACGTCAGTTTGATTGGGTCCGTCGATTCGGCGGCCCAAGAAGCCGAAGCAGTTACGCCAGCGACTAATGCTATTGCGTGTAGTGTATTGAATTTCCTGATCATGTTGTGCTCCCTGAATGTGGCTTTTTGAGTGTTTTTCGTTTATTACACTTCCATGCTGCGCTAGCCTGACAACTACGTCAATAAAAACCACACTTATCCACGATAATTCGTTAAAATTCACACAAAAAGCCCCGAATGGCACCGTATTGGGCGCAATATTGTTTTATTGGGATGACTGCCGTATCCCCCTTTCAGGAGGTCGCATGTTAAAGCCACGAAAAACCACAAATCAGCGCGAAGAAGAAATCCTTCGAGAGCTGCAACATGCGGGCGGGTCGTGCAGGGTCAGCCTCTTGGCTCAAAAACTGAATGTTTCCAATGAAACGATCCGGCGTAACGTCAAGGCACTGGAAGAGCGCAAGATCGTGCGGAAGGTTCATGGCGGCGTACATCTTAGCGAAGACGCAATAGAACCACCTTTTGAAAACCGCTTGGGAACGCAAGCGCATGCGAAAGAAGCAATAGCCCGGGCAGTCGCAAACACCATAAGCGACGGGGATTCCTTATTTCTGGATATTGGTTCGACAACCGCTTACGTCGCGCTTGCACTGCGGAAGCACAAAGACCTGTTTGTTGTCACAAATTCGGTTTTCGTCGCTTACACATTGTCAAAGCACAACAACAACCGGGTGTTTCTGGCGGGTGGAGAACTGCGTGCCCATGATGGGGGTGCTTTCGGTGCAGAGGCATTGGATCTTGTGAAGCGTTTCAACGTACAGCTGGCAGTGTTCTCGGTTGGAGCCGTGAATGGCGATTTGGGCTTCATGCTTCATGATCTTGAAGAGGCCAATATCGCGCGTGCTGCAGCTGAAAATGCGCAGGTGCGCATCGTCGTAGCCGACAGCGGAAAATTCAACAAGCGGGCTCCGATATCTCTCCATAACATGGCCGGAATTGATGTTTTGTATACGGACCGCGTTCCTCCTGCCAACATCCTGGCCATGCTCGACAAAAATGAAATCGAAGTTGTTATCGCAGGGTCGGACTAGTGTCAGAACTGATAGATGTACCCAGCTTACAAAACTGCATCTTTGAGGAGATGGCAGCCTTTTAATGAGATCATGTTGAAATCTGTTAACGAACTATTCGATGGGGAAAACGTCAAATCGCGCATGTTCGTCAACCGGGCCTCATAGTTTGCGACACATCCGTTCTGAATGTGCAAACAAGTTGGCAATGCCGACTATTATACTGACACTGGACCTGTTGTTCCTCTAACAACACAATCCAGCTCGCAGCAAATTTTAAAATGTTCCGACTCATCTGACGTAATGTAATCGGTGAACTTGTCACCTGCGAGTTTACCGATGGCTTCGGCGGGGATTCGAATGGTGGTGAGCCCCGGCTCAACATCAGCCGATCCCTTGAAATCTCCGATGCCCATAATTGAAAGATCGCCGGGAACGTTTAACCCCAGTTTCTGGGCCGCAAACAAAGCGCCCTGCGCTATGACGTCATTTCCACATAACAAAGCCGTAAGTCGAGATGTTTCCGCCAAAAGGTTCAGCGCAGCCTGCTTGGCCTGCGAAACGCTGTAAGGAGCTTCAGATTCGTGCTCGCCCGGAACGGAGACACCCATATTTTGTAGCGCTTCGTGCACGGCGGAAAGTCGATGTTGCGCGCGGTCATTACCACTGGTCTTTGGAAAGATCAGCCCAATGTCACGATGCCCTAGGGCCAGCAGGTGCTCTGTTGCGAGACGGCCGGCCAACTGGTTGTCGGCCCCGACACAAGGAAGTTCCGAATCCTTTGAGTAGTTCCAAATCGCAAGTGCAGGTATTTTCTGCTGCGTGATCAACCGATTGGTGGCATCGGAATGCTCCAAGCCAACCAATGCCACGCCGTCCACACGATGTTCAAGAAACTTGCGGACCATCGCGTATTCCCGATCTAGATCATACCCGTGCGACGCCAGTAGAAGGCTGAATCCTGCCTTGTCGATAGAGTCGGAAAAAGCCTGAATGACCTCGGCGAAGATGGCATGGTTGATAGTTGGTACGACCAGGCCAATCGTTCCTGACCGTTTGCCATGCATTGTTTGAGCGGCACGATTGCGGATATACCCGAGCCGCTGCACTGCCCTGTTGATCTTTTTGCGAGTCGCAGGGCTGACCAGATCAGGGTGATTGAAGGTACGAGAAACCGTAGACGGTGAAACCTTCGCGGCCTTTGCGACTGCCACGATATCGACTTTACCATGCTGAAAATTAGACATAATTTCGTCCTGTTCGGTCGATTTTATGAAAACATTTGCAATACTATTTTCATCCCCTAACCTGATTTGTCAACAAACCAAAAGTGCAGACAAACGGGTTGGGAGGCACTGGATGGAATTCATTTACTACTTCGGGGATGTGTTCACACCGATGTCCTTCTTGCTGCTTTTGGGCGGCACGATCGGAGGGCTGATCCTGGGCGCGACACCAGGCTTGTCACCAACGATGGCGGTTGCCCTTTTGATTCCGTTCACCTTCCAGCTTGAGGCCGCACAGGGGCTGATCTTGCTGGGAGCCGCCTATACCTCGACCGTTGCTGGTGGCGCGGTGAGTGCAATTCTACTGAAAATCCCAGGCGCTCCAGCCAATATTGCCACCACTCTGGACGGCCACACCATGGCCAAGCAGGGACAAGGGGCGCGGGCGCTGCAACTGTCGTTTCTGGCCTCGGCGGTTGGCGGCATCTTCGGTGTGCTCCTATTGATCTTTCTGACACCGGTTTTGGCCAAATGGGCGCTGGCGTTTGGCCCCTCACACCTGTTCTGGCTGGCCATTTTAGGGGTGACTGTGATCGGCACGCTGGATTCTGCATCCGTGGTCAAAGGTTTGCTATCGGGTTGTATCGGATTGTGGCTGGCGACAGTCGGTTTCGACGACATTATGGGCGCGCAACGCTTTATCTTTCACCCTGCACTGGGCGGCGGCATCAACATTATCGCGGCGCTGATCGGTCTGTTCGCGATCCCTCAGGTGCTGACGATGTTTGCAAAGGGACGCCACGACACGGGTGCTGAAGTCATCGAAGTACAGCGCCATTCGATCATGGCCGCATTGCGAGAACTGTTCAGCCGCACCCGAGCACTTAGCATCGGCACACTGACAGGTTCCATCATTGGCCTGATCCCAGGCGTTGGCGGGCAAATTGCCGGGCTGGTTGCCTATGATCAGAGTAAGAAGTTTTCAGCCGAGAAGGACAAGTTCGGCACGGGTCATTCCGAGGGCGTAATTGCCGCGGAGTCCGCCAACAATGCGATGGTGGGCCCATCTCTGGTACCGTTGTTGACCTTGTCGATCCCGGGTAGCCCAACCGCAGCCGTTTTGCTGGGCGGGCTGCTGATTCACGGAATTTTTCCGGGCTCGGATCTGTTCGACAACCACCCGGACGTTGCGTGGACGTTCATAAACTCCATGCTGATCGGCCAGGTCCTGATGTGCGTCTTCGGCCTATACATTGCTGGTCTGGCCGCGCGTGTCGCGCAGGTGCCGCAATCGGTCATGGCGGCCGTTGTTTTGGCCCTTTCGGTCTTCGGCGCCTACTCGGTTCAGAGTTCGATGGGGGATGTCTATGTCATGGCGTGCCTTGGCATTGGGATGTTCTTTCTGGAACGATTTGGATTCTCGGCTGCTCCGTTGGTACTGGGATTGATCCTTGGTCCGATTGCCGAAGCCAACTTCATTCAGGGCGGAATGATCGCGGACGCGACCGTCGGCAAGGCCTCTTACTTCCTGACGGGCGGATTGAATCTTCTGCTGATCGCCGTTGTACTGGCTTCAATTGCCTACTCGGTTTGGATGGAACTTCGCCACCGGCGCTATACCACCAAAGAGGAGGCACAGGCATGAACCGCACACAACACATAATCGGGTCGGGTTTGGTTTTTGCCGTAGGACTTTGGGTAACCTGGGTCAGCTTTACTCAACAACCGGTCGAGGCATTTCTGTTTCCGCGTCTTATCGCTTCGGTCTTTGTGGTTTTGGCAGGGTGGACCTTCGGCAAAGCGCTGATGGGATTGTCCAAGGTAGGCAACGGCGTGACCCGCATGATGTTCATCAACATGCTGCCGGGCCTGTTCGTCACCCTTATCTATGTCTTCTGGGCGTCCAAATCGCTGGGGTTCTACACAGCAACGGCAATCGCGTTTTTCATTCTGCTGTCGATTTACGATCCAGACCCACATTCCGAAGCCAAAACCTGGGTCAAGCGCGGTGTCATCACAGCGATCTTTGTGGCGGTGATGTACGGGCTCTTTGCCATGCTTCTGCAAGTCTACACACCAAGGGAATTTCTGTTCTGACCGCAAGGGATGCGGGTGAACCAAAATAGGGAGGAAACGCAAATGAAACGGTTGATTACAGGGGCAGCACTGGCCCTCACGAGCCTGACGGGCGCGGCGGTTGCCGAGGAGTATCCCGAACGCCCAATCATGATGATGGTCAGTTACGGCGCTGGTGGCGCAACCGACTTTCAGGCGCGGATTGTCACCATGACATCCGGGAATGAAGACGCGCTGGGAATGCCAATCGCCATCATAAACAAACCCGGCGCCGGAGGGCGTGTGGGTTGGAACTGGTTCGCAACCCAGGCCGACGCCGATGGCTACACGCTTGCTGCCTACAATGTTCCACATTTCATCGCCCAATCGATCAAGGGTGGGGTCGAGTATTCGGTCGACAGCTTTGAGCCCATCGCCAACTGGGGTGCTGACCCGGCTGTCTTCGTGGTTGGTGCGGACAGCCCGTTCAACTCGATGGAAGGTGTTGTCGCATATGCCAAGGAAAACCCCGGCAAGCTTACCGTGTCCGGGGCTGGGCTTTTTGTTGGTCACCACATTGCGGCTCTTCAAATCGACAAGGCTGCAGGAACAACGATGGCCTATATCCCGACCAAAGGTGGCGGCGCAGCGGCCATGAAAGCGGTAATTGCTGGCGAAGTCATGGGTGGTATAAACAACCTGTCGGATGCGTTCCGCGCAAAAGAGGCGGGCAACGTCAAAATCCTGGGTGTCGCAGATCTTGAGCGAAACGCGTTCCTGCCCGACGTGCCGACTATGATGGAACAGGGGCTTGATGTCGACAACTCGTCGGTCAATTTCCGGGGCGTGATGGTGCCCAAGGGAACGCCGCCCGAGGTGATCGAGAAACTTGCGGAAACGGTTCCCGAGATGTTCGCCAACGATCGTGTGGTGAAAAAGATGGAAGCTGGCGGATCGCCCATGCACATCATGACACGCGATGAAGTGATCAAGATGTGGGAGAAACGTCAGCAAACACTGAACGAATTGTTGGCTGGGCTCTGAACCAGTCAACTCCCTACGGGGCGGAGTGGGTCCGCCCCGATCAAACAATCGAGGACCGAGATGAACGCTCAGGAAGGGGTTTCCCCCCAGATCGACGAAGTTGATCGCATAGTAGCGCATGCGCGCAAGGCCCAAGCGACCTTTGAAGAAAGCGGCAGTCAGGCGCTGTACGACAAGGCGGCGCTGGCGGCGGGATGGGCAATCATGGAGCCAACACGCAATCGGGCACTGGCCGAAATCGCTGTTGCGACCACCGGTCTGGGTAATGTTCCGGACAAGATTACAAAGAACCACCGCAAGACTCTGGGCTTGTTGCGCGATATCGCTGACGTGAAAACCCACGGCATCATTAGCGACAATCCAGCAACCGGCATGACCGAGATTGCACGCCCAATCGGTGTAATCGGTGCTGTGGTTCCATCGACCAACCCCGCTGCGACGCCGGCGAACAATATCATCAATGCGCTCAAAGGAGGCAACTCCATCGTGGTGGCACCATCCCCCAAAGGAGTCGCTTCCTGCGAGATGCTGATCGCTTTTATCCATTCAGAGTTTGACAAGCTCGGCCTCGATCGCGATCTGGTCCAGATGATCCCTGCGCCCGGATCCAAGGCCAAGACACAAAGGTTGATGGAAGCCGTAGATCGCGTGATCTGTACCGGCAGTCAGAACAACGTCCAACGCGCACAATCCTGTGGAACGCCAGCAGTGGCGGTTGGTGCGGGCAATGTGACGGTGATTGTGGACGAAACCGCAGATCTGGCCGCAGCTGCTTTCAGGATCACGGCATCGAAATGCTTCGACAACGCGACGTCCTGCTCGTCTGAAAATGCGCTGGTTGTTGTAGATGCGGTCTATGACGCCTTTGTCGCCGCGATCGCCGTTGAAGGCGGTGCCTTGGTACCATCTTCCGAGGCTGGAAACATCATCGCACGGCTGTGGCCCGATGGGCATCTCAACCGATCTGTAATCGCGCAGGACGCTGGCAAGATGCTTGAAGCACTGGATATGGCGGATAAGGTCCCCGAAGGGACCAAGTTCCTAGCCGTGGAAACTGACGGAATTGGCCCGGATCATCCTTTGTCGGGGGAAAAGCTCAGCCGGGTTCTGGCGCTTTATCGAGCGGCAAATTTTGAAGAAGCCAAGGTAATCGCGGCTCGTATTCTGGAACACCAGGGCGCGGGGCATTCTGTCGGAATCCATACCAGCGACGACGCGCGCGCGGTTGGGTTGGGTCGTGACCTGCCCACCTGCCGGGTCATTGTAAACCAGGCGCATACCTTTGCCACTGGTGGCAGCTTCACCAACTGCATGCCCTTTTCGCTGTCAATGGGCTGCGGCAGTTGGGGAGGCAATTCCATCGACACCAATCTGCATTGGCGGCATTTCGTACAAACGACAAAGATCATCCGTGAAACGCCGCCGCGCGAGCCCGAATTGGAAGCGATATTTGGCGGCTATTGGTCGGAGGCGGGGCAATGATCGAACCACCCAAGGGAACCGTCCGGGACTGGCTTGACCGTCGGGCAAGCCGCGGGGGAACCGGGTTCGTTTTCCCGGACGGGGCGCGGGACCTGAATTGGGGTGAATTGCGTGACTCAGCTCGCCGCATCGCAAGCATGTTGACCGAACGGGGTGTGGCGAAGGGAGAAAGCGTCGCCATCCTCTACCCCAATTGCCGGGAAGCGCTTGAGGTCCTTTTTGGCGTTCTCTATGGCGGATTTCGGGCCACGATGATCAATCTTGTCGCGGGTGACAGCGCCGTTGCCTATGCGCTGGAACACAGCGGCGCGTGCTATGGATTTGTACATTCCGATCAAACGGACCTGTTCAGGCGAACGGCCAATCCTGCGAGAATCAAACAGTTGAAGGTGGCAGATGCCGTTGAGTCCGGCAGCAACCTGCATAGCCTCTCGCCTCATAGCCACGCTTTGTTGATGTATACATCCGGAACAACCGGTCGCCCCAAGGGGGTGGTCCACACACATTCCAGCCTGTTGGCAGGGGGTTGGACGACCAAAATTGCCCATGAATTGTCCGAGGCTGATCGCGGGTTTTGCGTCTTGCCGATCTATCATATTAACGGGCTCTGCGTGACGGTGATGGGAACACTGGTCTCAGGCGGATCGTTGGCCATGTGCGAACGATTTTCTTCCAGCAAATTCTGGGACAATCTTGGAAAGGCCGAGGCAACGTGGTTCTCGGTCGTTCCGACCATTATCTCGCATCTGCTGCACTCTGAGACTAGTCCGGATGCGCAAACCCGGCAACGCGTGCGTTTCGGGCGCTCTGCGTCGTCAGCCTTGGCGCCGGACGTGCAGCGTGGCTTTGAGGATCGTTTCGAAATCCCAATCGTGGAAACCATGGGCTTGACGGAAACTGCCGCTCAGATTCTGTCAAACCCGCTGCCCCCCGGCGTTCGGAAGATTGGTTCACCCGGCATTGCATATGGAAATGAGGTTGCAATTCTGGACGCGGAATTTCGGCCTGTACCTACCGGAACAGAAGGTGAGTTGGTCATACGCGGTCCGAATGTGATGCTGGAGTACCTCAATGACCCGGATGCTACTGCGGGCACATTTACTTCGGATGGCTGGTTGCTGACCGGAGATCTCGCCCGCATGGATCAGGACGGGTATGTTTATGTGACCGGTCGATTGAAAGAACTGATCATTAAGGGAGGGGAGAATATAGCCCCTCGTGAGATTGACGAGGCACTTTATTCACACCCCGACGTTGTTGAAGCTGCGGCCTTTGCCCGCCCTTGCAAAAGCTACGGTGAAACCGTCGAGGCAGCGGTAAAAATTCGAGAAGGTTCTGAATTGACGCCGCAAGCTTTGTCAAAGATCTGTGAGTCCCAGCTAGGCCGTTTCAAGTCTCCTGACAAAGTTCACATTCTGATTGATCTTCCAAAGGGCCCGTCGGGAAAGATCCAGAGAAACAGGATCCTACAAATCGTTAGCGAGGAGGCGAGCGACTTGAAGATGTAGATGGCAATGCCGGTCCGACTCTACCTGAAAAATAAATGCCAAAACAAAAGCGGGAATAGCCACAAAGGCAATTACCGACGCCAGCTTCAGCAGTGCCGAAAGCCTTTCAATCGTCATGATAAGCGTGTTTCCATCAACGGTTCTAGGCACCCGTTGTGGCAGGTGCCTGAACGCCTCTCCTCTTTCAGAGCGATCTTACTCAACCGCCACCGTCACCGAGATTACCTTGCAGGTAAAACGCAAAGCTGCTTCGGTGCCGTTCGCTTTGGCCATCGGTGTGGAAAGGTCGAAGCCAACGTCTGCTGTATCGTCCGCCGAAAAGATGATGGCCTGCGTCTGGTCGGTCCTGCCCTGTGCCACCTGCATCTCGTCAACAAAGAGGGTGCCGTCCCACCTTTGCCAGGGCTTCCACCGTCATAATCGAAATCGAGGACGATTTCATGAGTACCTTCGGTCACAGGTTCGGACGCCGAAACGGTAAATATCTCGATCCCCAACCAGTTGTAGGCATAGGCTGGAACGCCATTTTCAACATAAAACGACCAGCCGCCAAAGCGGCCCGCTTGTGCGATAATAGCTCGGTGGTCTTCGTTAGAAGGTTCTTCGATATGTTCTGCAATGCGTTTGGAGAGGTGCTGGATATTCGGGGTCATGCCGGTCATGCCACTGCAATCGCCGAAGCTGCATGACGACGGAAAGGCCCATGCGATCACCCGAACTACTCGGCGCGCTCAACTCTGTGCAACAGAGCCTGACAAAGCTCAGTGATCTGACCCGTGGTATTCTGAACCGTGTGATACATGTAATGGACCACAGGCTTGCTGAAATGACGTCACTGATTCGCGTATTTTTTGGTTTGTCCGAGGCCAGAATGCAGTCGCCATTCGGGCACGAAGGATTGTTCGGATTTCGCGTGGCTTCACGAAAATGTCACGAAGACCGAGCTGATCCTCAGAAAATTGCCAGCGATAGGTCGTTGGAGATATTTCTGCTTGTGGTTGCCTAAAATTTCATCAAGGCTTTATCCCAGAGCCAAAAGATGTCACGGTTCAACGCAGTGAAAGACAACTTTCGCAACTTCTTTACCGACAGAAACCAAGAAAGCTGCGACGCAGTGTTCCTTGCGAATTGGCAAAACCAAAATCGAAATGAACGAAGTCCCAGCGGGCGTCGGTCTAATCCGGCTGCTGCGTGCGACCCCGATCAAGTGGGGCCGCGCGGCGACGAACATATGGGAGAGAAATCATGAACAGATACATTCGGAACTCAATGGCGGGGCTTTTGTCGTCGACCATGATCACAGGTGCCGCGTTTGCCGCTGGCACGCATCCTGAAACCGGCGAAGCGCTGGCGGACGATCAAACCTTTACCTACCGCATTCTGGACGAGCACAGCTCGGTCGATCCGCAGGTTGTCGAAGACGTTTCCGGTGCTGAAATTGTACGCGACCTGTTTGAAGGGCTGATGAACCAGGATGAGGATGGCAATCTGGTTCCGGGCGTTGCCACAGGTTACACCGTCGATGACAGCAAGAAAGTCTATACCTTCACACTGCGCGGCGATGCTAAATGGTCGAATGGCGACCCGGTAACCGCCGGAGATTTCGTTTTCGCCTGGAAACGCGCGGTTGATCCGGCACTGTCCTCTCCCTACGCGTGGTTCATGGAACTGATGTCGATCGAAAACGCATCAGCGATCATCGCAGGCGAAAAACCGATTGATGATCTGGGCGTTAAAGCCATCGATGACACAACCCTGGAAGTCACGCTGAGCGCGCCTCTGCCGTATTTCCCGCAGATGACAACGCATTCGACAACCTTCCCGGCACCTCAGAAGGTGATCGCGGAATTTGGCGATGAGTGGACCAAACCCGGAAACATCGTGTCCAATGGCGCGTATGTTCTGACCGAGCACTTGCCACAGGAACGTTCCGTCCGTGAGCGCAACGAGATGTACTGGGACAATGACAACACCATCATCGACAAGGTTGTGGCACTGGTCATCAATGATGAAAACGTAGCCCTGACCCGCTATCTGGCCGGTGAACTGGACCGGACCGAAGTTCCCGCCGGTCAATTCCCGCGTCTGCAGGAAGAGCATCCGGGAGAGGCCATCAGCTTCCCGCGCCTGTGCAACTACTACTACACGTTTAACGTGTCGGACAGCGGCCCTGAAGAATTCAAGGATCCCAAAGTTCGTCAGGCCCTGTCGCTAGCCGTTGACCGGGACATCATCACCAAGAATATCAAGGCCGGTGGCGAGCCGCCCGCGTATACATTCGTGCCAGAAGCAACCGCAGGTTTTACTGTCCCGGTCGTTGAAATGGCATCGATGAGCCAGGCCGAGCGCGATGAGCTGGCCAAGGAACTGCTGGCCGAGGCCGGCTTTGGCGCGGATAACCCTCTGACCTTCTCGATGGTCTACAACACTTCGGAAGCCCACAAGAAAGTTGCCGTCGCGCTGAGCCAGATGTGGAAGCAAAAACTGGGCGCCAATGTTGAACTGGCCAACATGGAATGGAAAGTCTTCTTGGAAGAGCGGGGCAACCAGAACTTTGATCTGGCCCGCGGCGCGTGGTGTGGTGACTATAACGAAGCCTCAACCTTCCTTGACCTGTTGCAGTCGGATTCGGGCTACAACGACGGCAAGTATAACAATGCCCGCGTGGACGAGTTGCTGGCCGAAGCCAAAACTTCGGACGATCCGGCACCGCTGTACACCGAGGTCGAGCGTATTATCGCTCAGGAAACCCCCGTTATCCCGATCTATCACTATGCTGGTGTCTACATGATGGATAGCGATGTCGGAAACTGGCCGGTCAAAAACGTAGAGCAAAACTGGTACTCCAAGAACCTCTACAAAATCGCCGAGTAATCATCTTCTGACCATGACCTGCCCCGAAGTTTTCTTCGGGGCAGCGCCATCTATTGGGGGCATTGAATGCTTGCCTATGTCATTCGGCGGGTCCTGACCGCCATACCGACGATTCTGCTGCTGATCGTCGCCTGTTTCTTCTTGATGCACTATGCGCCCGGTGGGCCCTTTACCTCAGAACGGACATTGCCGCCGCAGGTTCTGGCCAATATCGAGGCGCGGTACGGTCTGGACCAGCCGTTGTGGAAGCAACTCTGGGATTATCTGTACAATATCGTTGTGCATTTCGACTTTGGCCCGTCTTTCAAGTTCAAGGACCGCGATGTGAACGACATCATCGCGCAGGGCTTTCCGATCTCGCTGACCTATGGGTCGCTGTCCTTTCTGGTCGCTACTGTGGTGGGCATCGGACTGGGGATTGCCGCCGCAATCCGGCACAACAGCTGGATCGACTACTTTGCGGTTGGGCTGGGGATTGCAGCGCAGGCGCTGCCCAACTTTATCATGGGTCCGATCCTGATCCTGACCTTCACCCTGTGGCTGGGATGGTTGCCCGGCGGCGGGTGGAATGGTGGTCAGTGGCCCTATCTGATCATGCCGGTTATCGCCCTTGCGACATCTTACATGGGATCGATTGCACGGATCACCCGGTCTTCAATGCTGGAGGTTCTGAATTCGAACTTCATCAGAACCGCCCGTGCCAAGGGCCTGCCGACAAGAACCGTGATCTGGCGCCATGCGATGAAGCCGACCTTGCTGCCGGTAGTATCTTATCTGGGGCCGGTGTTTGTCTATGTGCTGACCGGATCCGTCTTTGTTGACATCTATTTCTCGACCGGTGGTCTGGGGCAGGCTTATGTTGGCTCGGCCTTGTCACGCGACTATGCTGTGCTGCTTGGGGTTACGATCCTCTATGGCGTTCTGACCGTTCTGGTAAACCTGCTGACCGATCTGGCCTATGCCTGGTTCGATCCGAAGATCCGCTACTGAGGGGCTGGATATGCTAGGAAAATCACAAAAAGCCGCGCATCTGGCCGAAGAAATCACCGATTATACAGCCGTTCAGGGGCGTTCGCTCTGGCAGGATGCGCGAATGCGCTTTGTACGAAACAAAGCGGCAATGGCCAGCGTGTTCATTTTGCTGCTTATCGTGCTGTTCACGATCATTGGCCCGTATTTTGCCGTCTGGAGCAATGAAGAGATCGACTGGAATGTCATGGGCGATGTCCGGGGCATGGGAATGCCGTCTATGGAAACGGGTCACTATTTCGGTGTTGATGATCTGGGGCGCGATTTGTACAGCCGCGTCATTCAGGCAACCACGACGTCCCTGCTTGTGGGGTTGATCGGGGCGGCGACCGCTTTGATCGTTGGTACGTGTTACGGCATTACTGCCGGGTATTTTGGCGGGCGGACGGATGGCGCGATGATGCGTTTTGTCGACATCCTTTTGGCTATCCCGACAACTCTGATCATCATTCTTCTGCTGGTTGTTGCCGGGCGATCCTTCTTCACGCTTTTCATCGCACTGGGCGCGGTTGGATGGCTGACCATGTCACGTATCGTTCGCGGACAGACGCTTGCCCTGAAGAACCGCGAATTCATCGAGGCTGCTCGCGCCGCGGGCGTCAGTGAATTTACGATCATGTATCGTCATATTTTGCCCAATCTGCTGGGTGTTGTGATCGTCTATGCCTCGCTTCTGGTGCCCGAGATGATCCTGACCGAAAGTTTCATCTCCTTTCTGGGCCTGGGGATTTCCGAACCCTACACGTCGCTGGGGAGGCTGATCGCAGAAGGGGCGGGAACCATGGGCTATGGAACGCTGTGGCAATTGATGTTCCCGCTGACATTCTATGTCGCCATTATCATCACGATGTTCTTCATCGGCGATGGTTTGCGTGACGCTTTGGACCCGAAGGACCGCTGATATGAGTCTGTTTTCCGTAAAGAACCTGAGCGTCCGATTTGACACCCCCGATGGTGTCGTTGAGGCGGTCAAAGACATCAGTTTTGATATCAATCCGGGCGAATGCCTTGGTATCGTCGGTGAAAGTGGATCCGGCAAAAGCCAGACCTTCATGGCGGCAATGGGTTTGCTGCCCCCTGCCGGACATGCCAGCGGGTCAGCCAAGCTGAACGGTCAGGAGATTTTGAACCTGCCAGTGAACAAGCTGAACCAGATTCGCGGCGACGATGTCGGCATGATCTTTCAGGATCCTCTGACTGCATTAACGCCACATCTGAAGATTGGGCAACAGATGCGTGAAGTGCTGCAGGTCCACGAGGGCCTGAAGGGGTCAGCCGCGCGCGCGCGCTGTCTGGAGTGGTTGGACAGGGTGCGCATTCCCGAAGCGGGCCGCCGTCTGGACCAGTTCCCGCACGAATTATCCGGTGGAATGCGACAGCGTGTGATGATTGCGATGTCGATGCTGTGCAGTCCCAAACTGCTTATTGCGGACGAGCCGACGACGGCGCTGGATGTTACGGTTCAGGCAGACATCCTTGATCTGATGGTTCATCTGCAAAAGGATGAAGGCACTGCAATTGCACTGATCACACATGACATGGGCGTCGTTGCGCGCATGTGCGACCGGGTTCAGGTCATGCGGATGGGCGAATTCGTCGAAGACGGTGAAACACGCGGGCTGTTCCGAAATCCGCAACACGAATACACGCGGGCCTTGCTGGAGGCGATGCCCCGGATTGATGCCGGCGACGCGCCGCGCGCTTTGGAAAAGGCCGAAGAACCCCTTCTCAAGGTCGATGACGTCAAAGTTCATTTCCCCATTCATGTCTCTGGCGGGTTGTTCGGGCGCAAGGTTCCGCTGAAGGCTGTCGATGGTGTCAGTTTTGATATTCGCAAGGGCGAAACTCTGGGTGTCGTGGGCGAATCCGGTTGCGGAAAATCGACACTGGCGCGCGCGGTCTTGCAACTGATCGAACCCAGCGCGGGGGGCGTCAGTTGGTTGGGCCATCCGATCGTCGGCTTGAAGCGGTCCGAGTTGAACAAGTACCGCAAGGACTTGCAGATCGTGTTCCAAGACCCTCTGGCCAGTCTTGATCCACGCATGACCATTTCAGCGTCGATTGCTGAACCGCTGAAAACCTACCGCCCCGATCTTACGGACCGGGAACGCAAACAGATGGTCGCCGCGATGATGGAGCGGGTCGGGCTGCAAGCGAACATGATCAACCGTTACCCGCACGAGCTGTCCGGAGGGCAGAACCAGCGCGTCGGCATTGCGCGGGCGATGATCAACAAGCCCAGGCTGATTATCTGCGACGAGGCGGTTTCAGCTCTCGACGTTTCCATTCAGGCGCAGATTGTCGAGCTGCTAAAGGAACTTCAGCAGGAATTTGGCCTGTCGATGATCTTCATCAGCCATGACTTGTCGGTTGTGCGTGCGGTATCGAACCGGATCATGGTTCTGTATCTCGGGCGAATTGTGGAAATGGGTGACGGTGAGGTGATCTGCTCGGAACCGATCCACCCTTATACTCAATCGCTGATTTCGGCCGTGCCGATACCGGACCCGGATGTAGAGCGGACGCGGCAGCGCCTCAAACTGCCGGGTGAGCTGCCATCGCCGCTGGATCCCAAAGCCGCGTTGCGTTTCTTGCCCAGTCGGCTGGTCAACGGTCACAGTGATTATGTTCCAAAGCTGCAAGAAGTCGCACCAGACCATTTTGTAGCGGAACATGACACGCTGGATTCCATCATGGCCAATGGCTGATCGAAAGGTCTGTTGCAGGTTTTCGGGGCTTGATGAATGCCCCGAAAACCTGCGCAGGGCCTGTTCGAAGAAACCGCAGCTTATAGCGGGGCTTAACGTTCTGGAATGAAAGACAATCCTGATACAAGCTGTCGCAGGCCAAGGGCCGCTCCGGCAAAGATCGCCGCAAAGGTTATGGGCGCGCTATAGGCCAGCAGAGAAAAAGCGGAGATGCCTTGTCCGACACTGCATCCAACCGCAATTATTGCTCCGGGCCCCATTATTGCCGCCCCCAGCATCTGCCGCTTAAGCTCACGTGGATCTTCGCAGGCTTCCCAGCGGAAATGACCTTTTGACCATGACCCGAGGAAAGCACCAATCAAAACCCCTGAAACCGAACCGACCGCAAACGAGAGCGTGTTGCCTGAGGCGGTCATGAGATAGAACACGGTATCACCCAAAGGCGCGGCAAACGTGTGTGTTTGCAAGGTCTCACCTTCAAACCCGTGTGTGGCCACCCAATTGGTGCCAAGCCAGCCTGAAACGACTGCCAATCCGACCGCCGCACCCCATAAAACCTGCGCAGGTGATTTGCGAAATCGATCATTTGTCAGGGCAAATACTACTATGGCAGAGCCGACAAGCGTTCCTGTAACCCATGCCGGTATTGACGTCAGCCGTTCGGCTAGGAAGCTGACGCTTTGTGGATTACCGAGATCCATGGCTTCGGGAAAAAGCCAGATCCTGACATAGGCCAGAGGGCCGGACATGACCACATACGCGGAAAGGCCCACGATCAGGACAATGACGAATGACCGCAGGTCACCGCCGCCAAGGCGCGAGAGCGCGCCATAGCCACAGTTTCCGCTGATGGCCATGCCATATCCGAACATCAATCCGCCAATGACCGTTCCGATCGGATTCCACGTCTGCGCAATATAGGTCGTGCTGAGTGGATCAATCCACCCTAACGCCATGCCCAAATGGCTGCCGACGATCGCAACACCAATCGCGACGGCCCACATACGCAGGCGCCGGTCGTCATTTGCATAAAGATAATCTTCTATTGCACCCAAGGTGCAGAACCGCCCAATGCGCGCGGCAAGCCCAAGTACAATGCCGCCGACCAGACCGATCAGCGCAACTGTATTGGCGTCTCCCAGAAGTTCGAACATGGCCAGTCTCCTCCCAAAGCTGGCGGTGTTTATTTCGGGCTTCTACTTGTCCCGACAGAAAAGATTGTAGACGACTTCCAGGATCTGAGTCGACCGGTCGTCCGCCAATCTGTAATAGATCGTTTTGCCTTCGCGCCGTGTCTTGACCAGCCCCTCAAAGCGCAAGCGGGACAATTGTTGGGAAACGGCAGCCTGCCTGGCCGACAGCATTTCCTCCATCTGCGTGACGGATTTTTCTCCAGATGACAAATAGCACAGAATCATCAGCCGCCCCTCATGGCTGATTGCCTTGAGGAAATTGGACGCCGTCTGGGCGTTATCCATCATCCTGTCCAAGTCCTCGTTGCACATGTCCTTGGTGAACACGGGCAGTTTCGACGGTTTGTCCAACACGATCATCTCGCTTTCGTGGCTTCACGTATTCAAAACAGTATATGTAAATCCCGAGGATTTAACCAGAGCTCTCGATCTTAACTCCGGCGTCGCGTAGTAAAACACCCAATAGCCCCCAGAAAAAGTCTTCGCCAGGATAACCTTCGATCCGGCCGATTTCTTGACCGTCCTCCAGCAATACAAAGGTCGGCGTATAGAAAAGGGGCCGATCCAGGGTAATCCCTTCGGGCGTGGTTGCGTGGATATCCGTTCGTTGCAATGGGGCAGCTTTACCTTCGGCTGTCAGCGGGTAGATCCCGGATATTTCGGCGTCCCAGCGGGCGCACCACATGCACCCGTCTTCTTCGGCCATCAGCAATACCATTTCGGCCCGCGACGCAGCAGGCCAGGCCAGCAGTGTGACTACGAATAATGTCTGCAACACGTGACGCATCAAAAGCTCCGATTGACCTAGGTGACACATCTTTACTATTTTGAATGTGTGAATAGTAACCTGTCTGGACGGATTTGACCATGCTCGACATCACGTTTGCAGGGGCTTTGATCGCGGGGCTTTTGTCTTTCCTGTCCCCCTGCATTCTGCCCATTGTCCCGTTCTACCTCAGCTATCTGGCGGGCGTCGGGATGGAGCAGATTTCGGCCGGTTCGACGATCACCCCGGATGTTCGCCGCCGGGCGACCCTGTCAGCGATAGCTTTTGCCGCCGGGATCATCACGGTCTTCATGGCGCTTGGCGCCACGGCGTCGATCTTCGGTCAGCTGGTTCGTGCTTATTTCGACATTCTGCGATGGATCGCTGCGCTCATCATCATCGCGATGGGCCTGCATTTTCTGGGTCTTTTCCGTATCGGCTTCCTGTATCGGCAGTTTCGCGCAGACATCGGCGAGACGACAAATGTAAGCGTGATCGGGGCATATGTTCTGGGGCTGGCTTTTGCCTTTGGCTGGACGCCTTGCGTCGGGCCGGTTTTGGCGGCGATCCTGTTCACGGCGGCTGGAACCGAGACCGCTTGGCGCGGTGCCGTGCTTTTGTTCGTCTATGGGGTTGGCATGACAGCGCCGTTTGTTCTGGCAGCCTTTCTGGTTCGGCCCTTCATGCAATGGATGGCACGTTTCCGGAAACATCTGGGAATGATTGAAAAGGCGATGGGTGTCTTGCTGATTCTTTTTGGCATCCTGATCGCGACAAATTCCATAAATCTAATCGCACAATGGATGCTGGATCACATGCCTTGGCTGGCGGCCATTGGCTAATTCGGGAGAACACCATGAAACGGATAGTATTGTTCTTGATTGCAGGGCTGTTTGCTGGGGCGGTTTACGCAGCTGAACTGGGGGATGACGGTCTGCATAAAACGCCGTGGATGCGAGACACGTTCAAAGACCTTCGTGAAGACCTTGAAGAAGCGAGGGGGGAAGGCAAGCGGCTGGTTCTGTTCATTGAACAACAGGGCTGCATCTACTGCAAAAAGATGCATGAAGAGGTTTTCCCGCAACCCGACCTGTCTGCGTATATCGAAGAAAACTTCTTTGTCGTTCAGCTGGACCTACACGGAAGTACGATGGCCACCGATTTTGACGGAGAAGAAGCCGAGCAAAGATCACTGATGCGCAAATGGGGGATTCTGTTCACCCCTACATTGGTTTTCTTACCGGAGGACGTGTCAGAGGATGCCACAGCAATCGAAGCGGCCGTTGCGGTCATGCCCGGGGCGTTCTCGAAGGGAACGACCCTCGATCTTTTTACCTGGGTCAATGAAAAACGGTACGAGCTTGATAACGGGGAAGATTTTCAACGGTATCACGCGCGCCGCATTCAAGAGAGAAACAATGTTTCGCAAGATTGACGTGTTGCAATATAAATAAAAAAATTCATTAAGATGAATTTAATGTTGCGATGAACCCTGCCCGTCGACTACGGTACACAGAGGCTTTGGGTCGCAAAGCGCCATCGGCGCGGTAGCAAATGGGAGGGATCATGAAGCTGAGACACTTGACTTTGGCTTGTATCATAACAGGCAGTGCCGCCATCGCGGCAGAAACAGGACCAAAAGACGTACAGTTCGACGATTATGGTGCGATCGAGGCTTCATTGACCGGCGTCGCCGGCGATGCGGCAAACGGTGCGGTCATCGTGGGCGAGAAATCCAAGGGCAACTGTGTGGCCTGTCATCAGGTCACGGCTTTGGCGGATATTCCGTTCCATGGCGAAGTCGGTCCTCTGCTGGATGGGGCCGGGGATCGGTGGTCCGAGGCGGAGCTTCGAGGACTGGTCGCAAATGCCAAGATGACGTTTGACGGAACGGTCATGCCGGCTTTCTACAAGGATGACGGCTATATCCGCCCGGGCGACGCCTATACGGGCAAAGCCCCGTCAGGGCCTTTGACGTCAATCCTGACTGCACAGGAAATCGAGGACGTCGTCGCGTTCCTCGCAACCCTTAAAGAACAATAATCACGCTTTCAGGCGTGAATTCGTGAGGATCCAAAGGAGATTGAAAATGGAATTTTCTCGTCGCGAGACTCTGGCTCTTGGTCTGGGCGCTGCGGTCCTGACCCTGATGCCGTTCCGCGCAAATGCGGCTGCGGAAGACGCGATAGCCGCGTTTACTGGCGGTGCAGACATGGCCGACGGCGGTGTGACACTGACGGCGCCGGAAATTGCCGAGAACGGAAACACCGTTCCGATCGAAGTCAGCGCGCCGGGTGCGGCTGCGATCCTGATCGTAGCGGCCGGAAACCCCGAGCCCGGCGTTGCCACGTTCAACTTTGGCCCGCTGGCTGCTGCGCAGGCGGCTTCGACCCGCATTCGTCTTGCAGGAACGCAAGATGTCATTGCTGTGGCCAAAATGGCTGATGGTAGCTTTGCCAAAGCTTCGGCAACCGTAAAAGTGACAATTGGCGGCTGCGGCGGCTGATCGCCACGCGCCCTGAAGAACAGGAGAACAACCAATGGCATCCGGTGTAAAACCCCGCGTCAAGGTTCCAAAAACAGCCGCTGCTGGCGAAGCAATCACGATCAAAACGCTGATCAGCCACAATATGGAAAGTGGCCAGCGTAAGGATAAGGAAGGCAACGTCATTCCGCGTTCGATCATCAATCGGTTCACCTGCGAATTTAACGGAGAACTGGTGATAGACGTGACGATGGAGCCGGCGATTTCGACAAACCCGTATTTTCAGTTCGATGCAACCGTGCCTGAAGCCGGGGAATTCGTTTTCACCTGGTATGACGATGACGGGTCCGTTTACGACACAAAAAAACCGATCGAGATCGCCTGACGGCTCGACCGTAACGGCAGATCAGCGCCGGTGGTAAAAACCTGCGCTGATCACCCAAGGGAGGAACGCAATGAATAAAAAAGCACTCACGGCGATCGCGGCAGTTCTGGCTTTCCCGGTTTCAGTGGCAGCTGGACCTGACGAAGACAAGCTGGTGATCAACGAAGAACTGGAAATGGTTTCGGTGACCGAGGCCCCGGCCCATGTCGAGAACTTCGATACGATCTACTCGGGGTGGCATTTCAGGACCGATGAAACGCAGGCGTTGCAGATCGACGATTTCGACAACCCGGCTATGATCTTTGTCGACCAGGCCGCTGATCTTTATGAGGCTGTCGATGGCGCGGCTGGCAAAAGTTGCTCTTCGTGCCACGATGATGTGGAAAGCTTCAAAGGGCTGCAAGCGTCCATGCCGAAGGTCGATGCGGAAACCGGCAAGCTGGTTGTGATGGAAGATCTGATCAACAAGTGCCGTACGGAACGCATGGAAGCAGATGCGTGGAAATGGTCTGGTGCCGATATGCAGGGCATGGTCGCGCTGATTGCCTTTCAGTCACGAGGGCTGCCCATGAATGTCGCCATTGACGGCGATGCTGCCCCATATTGGGAGCAAGGCAAGGAAATGTACTACACCCGATATGGTCAGCTGGAGTTGAGCTGCGCCAACTGTCACGAAGACAATTGGGGCAACATGATCCGGGCCGACCATCTGAGCCAGGGGATGATCAACGGTTTCCCGACTTATCGTCTGAAGCAGGCCAAGCTGATCTCGCGTCACAACCGCTTCCGCGGCTGTATTCGTGATACACGCGCTGAAACCTTTGCTGAAGGTTCGGACGAATTCCGAGCGCTGGAGCTTTATGTAGCATCGCGCGGCAACGGCCTTTCGGTCGAAACGCCAGCCGTGCGTCAGTAACAAAGAACCCGCGCCGGGATTTCCGGGCGCGGGTTTTTCATTTCTGCCACATTCACACATTTATATGTGAAATAGGAAAGCCAACAGATGATATCGCGACGTGATTTTCTACAGGTCTCCATGGCGGCCTCAGCGCTGTACGGGGCATCCGGTTTCGGGAACTGGGCAAGGCTGGCAGCCCAGCAAAGCCTGACACAGGACCAGTTGCTGGAATTTGAGACCTTCGGAAATATCAGCCTGATTCATATCACGGATATCCACGCGCAGCTCAAACCGATTTACTTCCGCGAGCCCGAGGTCAACCTGGGCATCGGAGACGCGCGCGGGCAAATGCCGCATGTGACGGGGGCCGCATTTCGCAAGGCTTACGGGATCGAAGATGGCAGCCCGTCCGCCTATGCGCTGACTTACAATGACTTTGCTGCATTGGCGAAGACCTATGGCCGCGTCGGAGGGCTTGACCGGGTCTCGACCGTTATCAACGCCATCCGTGCCGACCGGCCAGATGCGTTGTTGCTGGATGGGGGCGACACCTGGCATGGCTCGTATACCTGCTATCAGACAGCGGGTCAGGACATGGTCAACGTGATGAATGCACTCAAGCCCGATGCGATGACATTCCATTGGGAGTTCACGTTGGGCAGCGAGCGGGTCAACAAGATCGTTGAGGGTTTGCCTTTTGCGGCGCTGGGTCAGAATATCTTTGACGCGGAATGGGATGAACCTGCGGAGCTTTTCAAGCCCTACAAGTTCTTCGAACGCGGCGGGGCCAAGGTTGCCGTCATCGGACAGGCTTTCCCCTATATGCCAATTGCCAACCCCAGTTGGATGTTCCCGGAGTACTCGTTCGGGATCCGGGATGAGAACATGCAGGCCATGGTGGACGAGGTGCGCGACGCAGGTGCCGATGTGGTCGTCGTCCTCAGCCATAACGGCTTTGACGTGGACAAAAAAATGGCGAGCCGTGTTCAAGGGATTGACGTAATCCTGAGCGGTCACACCCATGACGCTTTGCCTGAACCGGTTCTGGTCGAAAAGACGCATATTATCGCGTCCGGCTCGAACGGCAAATTCGTCAGCCGCGTTGATCTGGACGTGCGGGATGGCCAGATGATGGGGCTGAAGCACAAGCTGATCCCGATCTTTTCAGACGTCATCGCACCTGATCCGGCACTCACGGCCCTGATCAACGAACAGCGTGCACCATATGATGCGGCACTAAGCGAAGTGATCGGCAAGACGGACTCGCTGCTTTATCGGCGCGGAAACTTCAATGGCACGTGGGACGATCTGATCTGCGATGCACTGATCAGCGAGCGCGAGGCAGACATTGCCATGTCGCCGGGTGTGCGCTGGGGTCCGTCGATCCTGCCCGGTCAGGAGATCACGCGTGAGGATATCTGGAACGTCACTTCGATGTCCTATCCGAATGCGTATCGTACGGAAATGACGGGTGAATTCATTCACGTGATCCTCGAGGATGTTGGCGACAACCTGTTCAACCCCGATCCCTATTACCAGCAGGGTGGCGACATGGTGCGTGTCGGCGGCCTTGGGTACCGTATCGATGTTACCAAACCGCAAGGGCAGCGGATCAGCGACATGACCCTGCTCAAGACGGGTGAGGCGATTGATCCGGAGAAATCCTATGTTGTGGCCGGTTGGGCCAGCGTCAACGAGGGCACCGAAGGCCCGCCCATCTGGGATGTCGTCGAAAACCACATTCGTAATCAGGGCACCGTCACCGTCGAGCCGAATACATCGGTCGAGGTGATCGGAGCCTGACAGCGCGAACCGAATGTCAAACATTGAATACAAGATTTGCTGATCGAATGACGGAGGCAAACAAAATGAGCGAGAATCCAAGGGCAAAAGCCCCATCGCGTCGCCAGTTTCTAAGCGGTGCTGCCGCGGTTGGCGTAGGTGCGGTCGGTGCCTCAGCGGCGCGCGCCGCAGGCCCTGACCCGCTGATCACTCAGGTTCAGGAATGGGCACAGGCAACGGGCGAAGGTGTAGATGCAACCCCCTACGGCCTGCCAATCCAATTCGAGAGTGATGTCGTACGGCGCAACGTCGAGTGGTTGACCGCAGACACAATCAGTTCGATCAATTTCACGCCGATCCACGCGCTGGACGGCACGATCACCCCGCAGGGATGCGCATTCGAGCGGCACCATTCGGGTGCGATCGAACTGAGCAAGGCGGACTACCGTCTGATGATCAACGGTCTGGTCGAAACTCCGCTGATTTTCACATATGAAGACCTGGAACGTTTCCCGCGTGAAAACCGTATCTATTTCTGCGAATGCGCTGCCAATACGGGTATGGAATGGGCCGGTGCGCAGCTCAACGGCGCGCAGTTCACGCACGGAATGATCCACAACATGGAATATTCCGGTGTTCCGCTGCGCACTCTGCTGGAAGAGGCCGGGGTAAAGCCCGAAGGCAAATGGGTTTACGTAGAAGGCGCCGATGCTTCCTCGAATGGTCGCTCGATCCCACTGGAAAAGGCAATGGATGACGTACTTGTTGCGTTCAAGGCCAATGGTGAGGCTTTGCGCAAGGAGCACGGATATCCCGTTCGTCTTGTCGTTCCCGGCTGGGAAGGCAACATGTGGGTCAAGTGGTTGCGCCGGGTCGAGGTCACCGAGATGGCTATCGAAAGCCGCGAAGAGACATCCAAGTATACGGATACTCTCGAAGACGGAACATCACGCAAGTGGACATGGGTCATGGACGCCAAATCGGTCGTCACATCGCCCAGCCCGCAAGCGCCGATCACGCATGGGCCGGGGCCGTTGGTGATCACCGGGTTGGCCTGGTCCGGGCGGGGCTCAATTACCGGCGTCGACGTGTCGGTGGATGGTGGCAAGAACTGGGTTCCGGCACGTCTGGCGGCCTCCGGGACAGACAAGGCGCTGACCCGGTTTTATCTGGACTATAACTGGGACGGTTCAGAGATGTTGTTACAGGCCCGCGCGAAGGATTCGACCGGTTACGTCCAACCCAGCAAAGCTCAGCTGCGGGACGTGCGGGGCGAGAACTCAATCTACCACAACAATTGTATCCAGACCTGGTGGATCAAGGAAAACGGAGAGGCGGAAAATGTCGAAGTATCGTAAGCTATTGGCCGCCTCGGCCCTTGGGTTATGCGTGGCGGTTCCAGCCCATGCAGACAAGCTTGGACTTGGGCGCCCTGCGTTGCCCGAAGAAATCGCGGCGTGGGACCACGACATTGCACCTGACGGAACCGGATTGCCCGAAGGTTCCGGCGACGTGTTCACCGGCGAAGAGGTCTTTGCCGAACGGTGCGCGATCTGTCATGGCGATTTTGCTGAAGGTGTGGACAACTGGCCGAAACTGGCGGGCGGCGAGGGCACGCTTGCAGATAAAGACCCGCTGAAAACAGTGGGCTCTTACTGGCCGCACCTTTCGACGGTATGGGACTATGTGAACCGTTCGATGCCGTTTGGAGACGCACAAACGCTGGAGCCTGACGACGTTTACGCGATTGTCGCCTATATACTGTATTCCAATGACATCGTTGATGATGAGTTCACGCTTTCGCACGAAAATTTCCTTGAAGTGGAAATGCCGAATGCCGGGGGTTTCATCGTGGATGACCGCGAAACGGCCGAGGCGCATTTCTGGACGGATGAGCCATGCATGACGGATTGCAAAGAAGGCGTGGAAATCACCAAGCGCGCCGCCGTTCTGGATGTAACGCCTGACGAAGCCGGGGCTGACAGTCCGGACCAGGCGGCTGTTTCCGAAGAAGCATCCGTCGAAGTCGATGAACCTGCTGAGGACATAGCGGCACTTGATCCCGTGATGATCGAAAGTGGCGAAAAAGTTTTCAAGAAGTGCAAGTCCTGCCATCAGGTCGGGGACGGCGCCAAGCATCGCACCGGTCCGGCACTGAACGGTGTTGCCGGTGCCAATGCGGCTGGTGCCGAAGGCTTTAAGTACTCTCAGGCGATGAAAGCTGCTGCCGAGGATGGGTTGGTTTGGACAGATGAAGAAATGGCTGCATTTCTGGCCAAACCCAAAGCCTATATGAAGGGGACACGTATGTCCTTTGCCGGCCTCAAGAAACAGGATGATATCGACGCTGTCATTGTTTACCTTAAGTCGTTCGGAAGCTGATCATGTGGCGGCGGTGGGCAACAGGTGTCATGTTTGCTGCGAGTATCCTGGCAACCGCTGCCGCCGCGACTGAGGACCTTGGCGATGCAGCAGCTGGCAAACTTGTGTTTGCCCAATGCGAAGGATGTCATCAGGTCGGCGCGGGCGCTGAAAACAGGATCGGTCCGCACCTGAATGGTATTTTTGGCCGCCGGGCTGCCGGGCTTGAGGAGTTCACCTATTCCAAAAGCCTGATCCGTGCGGGTACCTCGGGTCTGGAATGGCATGCCGACACATTGTCGGCTTACATTGAAAACCCCCGCGCATTCGCATCCGGCACCAGAATGAGCTTTCGCGGGCTCGAGAACCCGGAAGACCGGGCCAATGTAATTGCCTATTTGCGTGTGTTTTCCGACAACCCGCAAGACATCCCCGAAGCCGACCCAACGGCAAAGGGAACGGACCATTCCGTCAACCCCGAAATCCTCGCGATTCAGGGCGATCCCGAATATGGCGAATACCTGAGCAGCGAATGCACGACGTGCCACCAGATAGAGGGTGGCGATGATGGGATTCCTTCGATCGTTTACTGGCCCGACCAGGATTTTGTTGTCGCCATGCACGCCTACAAGGACAAGCAGCGGCCCCATCCCGTCATGCAGATGATCGCGGGCCGCCTGAGCAGTGATGAGATCGCGGCATTGGCCGCTTACTTCAACAACCCACAGTGACAATGCCTAAGGGGAGGAAACGCGATGACACTCGACAGACGGACATTTCTGGGAACCGCAGGGGTACTTGCTGCCGGGCTGTCGGCCCCGATGGTGCTGGCGCAGGGCAAGCCCCGTGTCGTGGTGATCGGGGGCGGGGCAGGCGGCGCAACCGCGGCGCGCTATATCGCCAAAGACAGCAAGGGTGAGATTGATGTCATTCTGATCGAGCCGTCCAAAACATATTACACCTGTTTTTTCTCGAACCTGTATCTGGGCGGGTTTCAAGAGCTTTCGGACATTGCGCACAGCTATGGCACGCTTGCCGCAAAATACGGTATCAACGTGGTTCACGATTGGGCCGTGGGTGTCGACCGCGACGCCAAAACTGTCTCATTGGCGGGTGGCGGATCTATTCCTTATGACAAATTGATCCTGAGCCCGGGTATCGACTTTGTCGATGGCGCGGTCGAGGGGTGGGATGTAACTGCACAGAACAAGATGCCGCATGCGTATAAGGCGGGCTCTCAAACCGAGCTGTTGAAGGCGCAGGTTATGGCGATGCCCGAGGGTGGAACCTTTGCGATGGTCGCACCTCCGAACCCGTACCGTTGCCCGCCCGGACCTTATGAGCGGGTTTCGATGGTTGCGCATGTGCTGAAGGCGAACAATCCGACAGCGAAAATCATCATTGCTGATCCGAAGGCCAAATTCTCCAAGATGTCTTTGTTCCAGGAAGGTTGGGCCGACCATTACGAAGGCATGATCGACTGGATCGGAGAGGATTTTGGCGGCGGCAATGTATCGGTCAATCCGGATGCCATGACGGTGACCATCGACGGTGAAGAAACCAAGGTCGACGTCTGCAACGTGATCCCGGCCATGAAAGCCGGGCGCATTGCGGAAATGGCCGGTGTAACCGATGGCACCTGGGCACCGGTGAACGCGGTGGACATGTCATCGAAAGCTGACCCTGACATCTATGTTCTTGGTGATGCCAGCCAGCAAGGCGACATGCCGAAATCCGGTTTTTCGGCCAACAGCCAGGCGAAAGTCTGTGCCAATGCGGTTCGTGGCGCATTGACCGGATCAAAGATCTTCCCGGCCAAGTTTTCGAACACGTGCTGGTCTCTCATTGATACGGATGACGGGGTCAAGGTCGGTGCGACTTATGAGGCGACGTCTGAAAAAATTGCCAAGGTGGACGGCTTTATTAGCCAGACCGGCGAGGATTCCGACCTGAGAAAAGCAACCTACCAAGAGTCGCTGGGTTGGTATGCCGGCATCACATCGGACATGTTCGGCTAAGAAACGCCAAGGCTTTGACCGGTGTCAAAGCCTTGGCGGTGAAATCTGAAGAAATGTGGTTCAGGAGGAGGAACATCATCATGAAACACTTTATCGCATCAGCCGCACTTTCAGTTGTATTGGCAAACCCGGTTATTGCTGAGGAGGTCATTGCCGTTCCCTTTGACGGGAGCTTTGATGATGCAACCTTTGCCGTTGAATCAGCAATTGTTGGGCAGGGGCTGGTTATCGATTATGTGAGCCATGTTGGTGACATGCTGAACCGGACAGGGGCGGATGTCGGCAGCGACAAGCAGATTTTCACAGCCGCTGAAATATTTATCTTCTGTTCTGCAAAGCTCTCGCGCGAGATGATGGAGGCCGACCCGATGAATATCGGCTATTGCCCCTACGGGATCTTCGTGGCCGAGGACGAAGGCGGTGTCAAAGTGGGTTACCGAAGCTATCCTGACGGACCGATGGAGAAAGTCGAAGCCCTGTTGGCCGGTATTGTAGAAGAAGCCGTTGGAAACTGAAATGAACTACCAACAGTATTTTCGTGACCAGCTGAAGCAATTGCAGAACGAAGGAAACTACCGGGTCTTCGCTGAGCTTGAGCGCCATTGCGGCGCCTTTCCAACTGCACACAACCATGCAGAAAACGGACCTGAGAAAGTCACTGTCTGGTGCTCGAACGACTATCTGGGAATGGGTCAGCATCCAAAGGTTCTGGCAGCCATGCACCGGGCGATTGATAGCTGCGGCGCAGGGGCTGGCGGGACCCGGAATATTTCGGGGACCGCGCATGAGCATGTTCTGCTTGAGCGCGAGCTTGCAGATCTGCATGGCAAGGAAGCAGCGCTGCTATTCACGTCCGGGTATGTTTCAAATTGGGCTGCTTTGGGAACTCTGGCCTCTCGAATTCCCGGTATCACGGTTCTGTCCGACGAATTGAACCACGCGTCGATGATCGAGGGTATCCGCCACAGTCGTTGCGCAAAGCGGGTCTGGAAGCATAACGATTTGAAGGACCTTGAACGACATCTCATGAACCTGCCGTCCAACTCGCCAAAACTGATCGCGTTTGAAAGTGTGTACTCGATGGATGGCGATATAGCACCAATCGCCGAAATCTGCGATCTGGCGGATCGGTACGGCGCGATGACCTATCTGGACGAGGTTCATGCAGTAGGGCTGTATGGGCCGCGTGGTGGTGGCATCGCCGAACGCGAAGGGTTGATGGATCGCCTGACGGTCATCGAAGGCACGTTGGGCAAAGCGTTCGGCGTGGTTGGTGGATACATCGCGGCGTCAAAGGAACTTGTCGACTTTGTCCGTTCTTTTGCCAGCGGATTTATCTTTACCACCGCATTGCCCCCGGCCGTCGCCGCTGGTGCCGCAGCGTCCGTACGGCACCTCAAACAAAGCAATGAGGAGAGGTGTCTGCATCAACAACGCGTATGCGAGGTTCGAGGCAGGCTGGACGCTTTGGGCATACCGCACACACCCAACCCAAGCCACATAATCCCGGTCATGGTCGGCGATCCGGTTAAGTGCCGCTTTATCTCAGATGTCTTGATGCGCGACTACGGGATTTATATCCAGCCGATAAACTATCCCACTGTCCCAAAAGGCACCGAACGTCTACGGATTACGCCTTCACCTGTACATTCGTCAGAAGATGTAACCCTGTTGGTCGAGGCATTGGGTGCGTTGTGGACACAGTGCCAGCTTGCGCGCAAACCGATGGCCGCACAGTGAGAACTTGACGGAAGGCAAAGACGGACACGTAAAGAGGTGAGAGTTTTTGTCTATGGAACGCCTCATCGATCTGCTGGGAGATTCGGGCACATTGGCTGTCGCCGGTTTGCTTGTTGGCATCCTGTTCGGGGTTACCGCTCAGAAATCTCATTTCTGTTTGCGGGCATCTACTGTTGAAGTCGCCGAGGGCGAACTTGGGCCCCGTCTGGCCGTCTGGCTGATCGCATTCACGTCGGCGTTGATGCTGGTACAGGGGTTCGTCTCGATTGAATGGCTGGATTTGTCCGGGGCGCGTTCAATTGCGTCAACAGGCAGCCTGAGTGGGGCGGTGATCGGCGGTCTGATGTTTGGCGCCGGAATGATTTTGGCGCGCGGATGCGCGTCGCGCCTGTTGGTGCTGGCCTCATGCGGCAACCTGCGGGCAATGGTGACAGGGTTGGTTCTGACGTTGGTCGCGCAAGCGGCTTACACGGGTGTGCTCAGCCCCGCGCGCGAGACGCTCTCCGGTATTTGGACGATCGCAGGTGGCAATGCGCGCGACCTTTCGGCACTACTTGGGTTTTCGCCCATCGCGTACACAGTCTTTGCCGCAGGGACCTTTGTTCTGGCCGTCGTGTTTGCAGTGCGCCAGCAGGTGACAGTGACAAAGATTGTCACGGCCGCCGGAGTTGGTGTCGCCGTGGCGCTTGGCTGGTTGATGACATTTGCGATTGCACAAGCCTCCTTCGAAGTCGTGCCGGTGTCTTCGGTCACGTTCACCGGCCCGGCAACGGATACATTGATGGCGCTGGTGGCCGAACGGAACATTGCGCTGTCCTTTGGCATTGGTCTGGTTCCGGGCGTTGCAATTGGCGCCGCTGTTTCTGCCGTTCTGTCCGGCGAGTGGAAGATCGAACAGTTCGGCCCGGATACTCCGATGGAGCGTTACCTTGTCGGGGCCGTCTTGATGGGCTTTGGTGCAATGTTGGCAGGTGGCTGCGCCGTTGGTGCCGGATTGTCCGGGGGATCGGCCTTGTCGCTGACTGCGTGGCTTGCCGTCTTCTCGATGTGGGTCGGGGCCGTCGCCACCCATCGGATGATGATGCGAATGCCCGTTCTTCGGCGGTCCTGACTTATTCGAATTCCATCTGTTCGTAGACCCGACCCGCGTTTTTCGTGGCCAGTTCTTCGAACGTGTCCAAATGGGCATAAGGGCTTTGGTCGACGTAATAGGCCTCGGCCAGATCCCCGCCAGCATCCATATGTTCCTGGATCTTTGCGCGCAGGTAGATCAGATAGTCGCGTGTAAACCGGCGCACCTGATCCATGTTCGTAGGATGACCGTGCCCGGGGATCACATATCTGGCTTCCAGTGCCTCGAATTCGTTGTCCCAGGTCTCAAGCCAATCTGCAGTGTAGGTGTCCTGAAAGATCGGCAGCATACGTTCGTGAAATGCCATGTCACCGGCGATGACAAGGCTTTGATTGGGCAACCAGATCGAAATGTCGCCGGGGCTGTGCGCAGGTCCAAGATGTTTGGCCTCGATGCGAAAATCGCCGAGTTCGACAACGTATTCATCGTCAAACGTTTCTGTCGGACCGGCCAAAAACGTTCCTTTTGCCTTGTCCTTGTTATATGCCTGCATCCCTTCAAGGATTTGAGGCCCATATTCTTCGAATTCAGCCGCAGCATCTGAATGAGCGACGATGGGCACCCCAAGTTCCGACCAGTAGGCGTTCCCCAGCATAGCGTGCCCCTGACCGTTTTCGTTGAAGACAAGCATCACGGGCTGATCCGTGAGCGCTTGAATCTCCTTATGAAGCGCTTCGGCAAGCACATAGGCCGCGCCACCGTTGATGACAACAACGCCCTCTCCGGTTACGATAAAGCTGAGGTTATTGTTGTGGCCCGAATTCTCATAAGTCGGGGGTGCGGTTGCACCGATGGCGGAAAAGACGCCGGGAATAAATTCGACAGGTTTCGAGTAAAGAACGCTCTGCGGGTACTGGTCTGCAATATCCTCACTGGCCCAGGTTTGCGTGGCCAGGGTACAGGCAATCAACAAAGCGCGCATCATGCAGGCTCTCCAATAAATCGATAGGTCGAACCAGCCTTTTCGACACGGCCAATTCCGCCATTTGGCAAATGGAAACCAATAATCTTCATTTGGGCATGAGAAATCTGATCCAGCAGCGATTTCCGGGTACTTGCCGCGCCGTCAGGGTCCTGATCTGTACCGCTCAGCCAGTCTGGACGCTCGAACGCGACGTGTGGATTGCCGAGCGCATCGCCCACGACCATCACCGCATCACCGCCTTTGCGAATTTCGAAGGCCATGTGTCCGGGCGTGTGCCCGAAACTAGCGCGTGCTGCGATACCGGGAAGGATTTCCTGCCCGTCATCAAAGAACGCAACCATGTCTTCGATGGCTTCCATGCGCCGCTTTGCGCCCACCGCGAATGCCGTGCGGTCGGCTCCTATCGTGTCAACGGTTGCAGGGTTCCACCAATAGTCCCATTCCTTGCGGCCAAGATGATATCTGGCATTGGGAAAGAGGGGATCTCCGAAGTCGTCCAGCACACCCCAGATGTGATCCGGATGAGCATGGGTGAAGATCACCTGCGTGACCTCATCCGGAGACAACCCGACGGCGTCCAGAGTTTCCGGAAGTTTGCCAGCGGTTTGCATGAAGTCTGGCCCGGCCCCGACGTCGAACAGTATGGTATTCTGGTCATCGCGGTAGAGCACGATGTTGCACTCGGGCTCGTAACTGGTCAGATCTGCCTGATAGCGGTTCAGAAGTTCTGTCAGCTCTGCCTCGGGCATTGCCCCAAAGACCATTTCGGGCGGCAATGACAGATACCCATCTGCCAAAGTTGATATCCTTGCCGATTGGCCAAGTGTCATTTCCGCAACCGCAAAGCTGGGTCGCAGGCAGAGCGCCGCCAGACATGCGCCTTGGGACAGGAAGTTCCGCCGGGAGAAATTTGGGTCTCTGCTCATACAAAATCAATAAGATGAATGTTTATATTTGTAAATGATGAATGGCACGGGCGGCACATTCTCTCTGGGGCTTTTCACCACTTGCGTTGGAACGTTCGCAGCAAGGTGTCGCATATCTGGCCCTTCCCAAAGTACCTTTGACACGTCTTGGCGAAACAGGTTCAGTAAGGACTATCTGGAGCGGCGGTGAAAACCTGAGCATCGCGGCGCAGGACGTCTTGTTGCAGGTGCAGGGCACCCGCCACGACTTGCCGGAGATTTCAACGCCAAATGACCCACCAATTCACTTTAGTTGTGACGTCACCCAGCCAGTGCATGCGGCAGGTGTTCAACCAGTGCCCGTTGCACGACCGCAAATCTTGGCGTGTGTGCGATTTCCTCTAGCGTTGCGACCCAAAGTGGAACCTCGATTCGGGGATCAATGTCGTTCAACCTATGAAGCCGGGGATCAGCGTCGCCTATAAACGCAGGTAAAAAAGCTCTCCCCACACCGGATGCAACCATCTGCTGAAGCACCAGAAAACTGTCTGCTCCGTTTGTCATGTCATCGGCACGAACATGTTCAGCCAACCATTTGGCCGGGAGTGAACGGCTGAGGGCCCCATCAAGCCGCATCCATCTTTGGTTATGGGTACCGTCACTATAAACCCCGAAGCGCAACGTTCCTGCGCGCTCTCCGGTCAACCCTTCACCTAGTTGAACCGAAGGGCGGACAACGATATCCGCAGTTAACCTGGTCAGATCATGGTGGCTGTTACCGCTGAGGATCGTCAGTTCGAGGCTGGGATAGAGGGCGGAAATTGAGTTTAGTATCTGTGGCAGGATAAACTGGCAAAGGCTGTCCGTGGACGCGATACGCACATGACCCGTAGGCGAACGATTTGCGCCCACAACGGCGCGTTCGACCGAAAGCACGGCCTCTTCAACGCTTTCCATTGCGGACAGAATTTTTCTGGCTTCGGGAAGAACCGTATACCCTGACGGGTCTTTCCGAAAAACAACACAGCCATATCGGTGTTCGAAGGCGGCAACTCTGCGCAGGACGGTTGCATGTGCAACGCCCAGGGCTGTCGCCGCCGCATTCAACGAGCCGTGTTTGCTGACGGCTAGGGCATATCGAATATCGTCCCAATTGTCGTTGTTCATAAATGAACAAGTGAGGCCGAATAACAAACAATTACAAGAAAAATCGTTCAAGCTATCATATGGCACATTAAACAGGGAGCCACACCATGATGAAGAAGTCTTCGATCTTTGCGGCAGGTCTTTTGTCCTTGGCCGTAGTTGGAACTGCAATTGCTCAGGATAGCGAAAACCCGGCTGTAAAAGCGCGGACTTCGATTATGCAGCTTTACGCTTTCAACCTTGGAACGCTGGGCGCCATGGCCAAGGGAGAGGCAGAATATGATGCCGAAGCGGCTACACGGGCCGCAAATAATATTGTTGTCGTGTCGCAGATCGACCAGTCTGCGATGTGGCCAGCCGGATCGGATAATGTGTCAGACCCGTCTACCCGTGCCTTGCCTGCAATTTGGGAAAACTTCGCAGATGTTGGGGCCAAAGGGCAGGCACTGGCCGACGCCGCTGTTGCGATGCAGGCTGCGGCAGGTCAGGATGTTGAAGCCCTGAAAGGGGCGATGGGTCAGCTTGGCGGAACCTGCTCTGCCTGTCACAAAGCTTACAGAGCACCGGAAAATTAAAGGAGAATTGATCAGTGCGGCGCATTCTACTTTTCGCCGTTCTGGTCATGCTTATGGTCGGGTTGGCCGGTTTGCTGTTGACCCGGCCGCAAAGGGTTGATCCAGCCCGGTTGGCCGGTCTGACCCCCGACGTGACCAGAGGGGCGTCTGTCTTCTATTCAGCAGGATGCGCCTCATGCCACTCGGCCCCGGATGCCAGCGAGGAAGGAAAGCTTATTCTTTCCGGCGGGCGGCGGTTCGAAACGGATTTTGGTACGTTTGTAGCTCCAAACATCTCCAGTGATCCGGACGCCGGAATTGGAACATGGTCCGCGCTGGATCTGGCCAATGCCCTTAAACACGGAACAGGCCCCAAGGGACAGCATTATTACCCGGCCTTCCCCTATACGTCTTATGCCAAGATGACGGTCGAGGATGTTGCGGCGCTTCATGCGTTTTTGAACACCCTGCCTGCGTCTGACGCGGCAAATATCCCGCATGACATTGGGTTCCCTTTCAATATCCGGCGCGGGCTGGGGTTGTGGAAACTTCTGTTTTCAGACTCGGGCTGGGTGGTTGAAGGTGATCTGACCGACCAGCAAATCCGAGGCCGGTATTTGGTGGAAGCTTTGGGGCACTGCGCAGAATGCCATACACCACGAAACGGACTGGGAGGGTTGAAGCGGGGTCTATGGCTGACCGGAGCGCCAAATCCGAATGGAAAGGGGCGCATCCCCGGTTTGACCACCGCCCAGCTTGACTGGTCCGAGGCTGACATCGCTGAATATCTG
Source organism: Ruegeria sp. AE4 (assembly GCF_056542185.1). NCBI lineage: Bacteria > Pseudomonadati > Pseudomonadota > Alphaproteobacteria > Rhodobacterales > Roseobacteraceae > Ruegeria > Ruegeria sp. AE4. The sequence continues at coordinate 138,520 of NZ_JBQFZK010000006.1, forward strand.
AAATCCGGTTTCACACCGGATTATGACAGCGCTGGTGGCGAAATGGTCGAAGTCATCGAGAACACCACGAAACTAAGCGATGAAGACCGATTGGCCATTGCAGCTTACCTGAAATCCGTTCCCGTTCAGTGAATTGACTATTGGTTGCAGAAATTCTGGATTTTGTCAGTGCAGGTCTTATGACACTGGTTCTGAGTAACGCAAAAAACGTTTGGAGTGCTGGTTCAAACCAGCACGTCTACGTTGCTCAGATCTCTGGCAATGCGGATCAGCGGGCATTGTTTTCCTATGGTTAACCGCCCCGCGTCGGACAATCCCATCACTTCGGCGGGTATACGCGTCGCGGATGCCAATGCGTCTTCCAGTGGAACTTCTGCTTGCATGGTCAGGACACGCAACGCTGTGGTCAAGTCCAGATCGGCCCCCGCCAAAGTACCATCAGACAGTGTCAAACGCCCGTCTTTGCGGGAAATGCGGCGGCCTTCCAGTTCGAACATGCGCTGGTCCGTGCCAGCCGGCGCCATCGCATCGCTGACTAGAAATATCCGGCCTGGGCCCCGCTTGGCGGCCCAGGCTGTGCGCATGGCTTCAGGGTGAACGTGAATACCGTCGGCGATTAGCCCGGCGTTTAATCGACCCGCGGCCAGAACCGCCCCGACAAGCCCGGGAGATCGATTGCCCAGTTGACTCATGGCGTTGAACAGATGCGTGACGCAGGACGCACCGGCCTCAGCATAAGAAAGGCAGGTATCAAAATCCGCATCACTGTGGCCCAGCGAAACAATGGCACCTGCTGAGACCAGCGCTTTCACCTGCGCAATTGACACGTTTTCTGGCGCAACCGTCAGCATCAATGCGGGTAGCGCTTGTGCTGCCGCGACAAGCGTTGTCAGGTCCTCGTCATCCATGGGGCGGATCAGGGCTGCATCATGGGCACCTTTCCGAGCCACCGAAAGATGTGGTCCCTCAAGATGCAGGCCAGCGATCCCCGCAATACCCGCAGCTACCGCCGCCTTGGCCGCTTCGATGGCGGCGCGGGTCTTGGCTGCGGTATCCGTGATCAGGGTGGGAAGGATCGAGGTTGCCCCAAGCGTCCGGTGCGCCTTGGCGATGCGTGCCAGTGTATCGACAGACGGGGCGGCGTTGAACATCACTCCGCCACCGCCATTCACTTGCAGGTCAACATAGCCGGGGGCCAGAATATCGCCTTGCAGATCGACAAGCTTGCCAGCGCTTGTCTTCACGTCAACGCCAATATCGGTGATGCGGCCAGCCTCCAGCCGCAGCGCGGCACCGTCATGCAAACTGGTGCCGTCATAAACAAGCCCGCCGTGGTAGATGGTCGCCTGGCCGCTCATACCGTTTCCGTCACTTTCCGCAGGTGACGTGGCGCATCCGGGTTGATCCCGCGCTGTACTGCGACCTGCTCGACCATTGAATAAAAGGACACGATAGCTGCCACCGGGTCCGTCAGCCAATGATCCGTGCGGACATGAGGCAGCACCTCGGCCTTTGTGACCATTGGGCTGGTGGCAAATACCTGTGCCCCTTTGGCCGCGAGCGTGTCGGCAACCTCGGCCAACAGCGGCTCTGCGGGATCATTGGCGGCAAAGGCAATAACCGGAAATCCGCCTTCCACGATCGAGACAGGGCCATGCAGCACCTCGGCCGAGGAATAACTTTCGGCATGGATCTGGCAGGTTTCCTTGAATTTCAGCGCGGCCTCGTTCGAGATCGCTACGCTTGGTCCGCGACCAAGCGTATAAAGCGAGCTTTGGGTGACGGCAGCCGCCGCTTTGCCCCAGTCACACCGTGTGGCGGCATCAAGGTGCTTTGGCAGGCCACGCAGCGCAGCCAGAAGATCTTTGTCGCCTTTCAGTTCCGCCAGTAGCCAAAGCCCGGCAACCAGCGAGGTCACGAATGTCTTTGTCGCCGCTACACTAAGCTCGGGGCCTGCGTGCAGCGGCAAAGCCGCCTCAGCCGCCAGTGCAAGGGGGGAAGATGGGTCATTTGTGATTGCTACGGTGCTGGCCCCGGCCTTTCGGGCATTTTTCGTAAGCTGCACGATATCCGGGCTTTTTCCTGATTGTGAAACAGAAAGGCAAAGCGCCCCGGCCACATGCAGGTCAGCGCCATACACTGACGCGACCGATGGGCCGACGGATGCCATAGGCAAGCCAAGAAGCAATTCGCTTGCGTATTTCAGAAAAGTACAGGCGTGGTCGGAAGAGCCGCGCGCCGCCGAAATCATGAACTTCAGCCCGCCGTTCCGGGCGACGTCCGCGGCTGTGCTCAGGGCATCTCCGCCATTGCTGAGCAATCGCTCGACGGCAACAGGGATCTCTTCGATTTCCTGACGCATCAGGGTCGTTTTCGGGGTCATCGGGGCAGCCTTTCCATCAGAATCGCAGATCATGGAGTAAGTCGCAGCTCAGCCACAAAGTCATAGGCATCGCCGCGATAGTTGGATTTTGTGAACTCGGCGACGCGCCCGCCTTCCAGATGGGAAATCCGCTGGATGCTTAACCCCGCCGCGCCTTCGGCGACACCAAGCAGAGCTGCATCTTCAGCCTCAAGATTAACGGCGGAAATCTTCTGGATGGCGCGAACAGGTCGGCAGCCGTTTTCTTCCAGAAGATCATAGAGTGAGTCGCGCACGGCAAGCGGGTTTGGCAGAATGTCCAATGGCAACGAGGCACGTTCGACTGCCATGGGGCGCCCGCCAGCCTCTCGCAGGCGGCAAATGCGGGCCACCTGTCCGTCAGCGGGCAGCCCGAGCACCGCCGTTTCCTCGGGTGATGGTAGAAAAACGCCCCGTTCCAACCACTTGGAGGTTGATTCCATACCGCGCAGGCGCATGTCCTCACTGAAAGACGTCAGATGCGAAAGCGATTGTTCCAATTTCGGCGCGGCGTTCCGTACGAAAGACCCGGAACCCTGCCGCTGTACGATTGCGCCCTGTTTCACCAGTTCCTGAATGGCCTTGCGCACGGTGACCCTGGACAGGCCGGTGATCTCGGCGATCTCGCGCTCGGGCGGTAATGAGGAATTCGGGGGAAGGACTCCAGCGTCGATGCCTTCTTCCAGCCGCTGGCGCAGCCGGACATAGCGCGGCCCGCCGCCGTTCTCGAGCCAGTCGTCAGAAGCCAGAAAAGATGCCGCGTTCATGCCGAATGCTCCACTTGGAAAGCCCGGGCCAACGCGATGGCCCCGTCGATAGGCGCACCATTGGGCTCTGTTACTGCGCCACGCGCACGATCCGGCAGATACGCCTCATAGTGAGGGCCAATACCCCCGGTCAGGCATAATGGCATGGCCGGGGTCCAGCCCATTGCTTCCAGTGCTTGCAAAAGATGCGCAGCACCTTCGTGCATAAGCGAAACCGCCCGTTCGTCCCCTGACCTCGCTGCCGCTGTCACCTGTCGCGCGATCTGGCCGAATTCATGTGGTCGTGCCGCGGCCGCGAAAGCGACAATACCGCTTGTACTGCCAAATGCGTTCAGCAAGCCCTCAGTCAGGTTGGATTTTGGCACCAGCCCGTCCCATGCATCCAGCGTAACGGAAAGCGCTCTGCGCCCAATCCACTGAGCAGAGGCCTCATCCCCCAGAACAGAGCCCCAGCCACCGGCAAAGCGTCGGCCGGCTTGCGATTGCAGGGCCAGAAACGAACCCGTTCCGCAATGGGCGATTGCACCGTCGGTTGCTTGATGCGCACCCGCCAGCGCAGGGTGGCGATCATCCTCGACCAGTATACTGTCCAACGGCAAATCCGCCGCCACCCGCTGGGCGATCTGATCACCTGTAACTCCCGCAAGTCCAAAATACGCCGGTATCGGCTTCAGGGTCTCGGGCTGAACACTGAGCTTGGTCGCAAGCATCTTCAGGCCGTCTTTCAGCCGTACAATCGCGCCGTCATAATCGCTGGCGACGTTGGCGGGGCCAACCTCGACCACCAGTCGCTGCTGGCCATCGTCATAGGCGATCCGACAGTTCGTTCCGCCGCCGTCTGCTGCGATGATAGGGTTGTTTTTCGAACTAAGCATGATGATACCTATATAATGCCTATGTTGAACTGTAAATGCCAAAGTAAATCCAATAAGGGCGGAAAGATCGAAAATACGTTGAATTATAAGGCCAATAGCGGCTGAAAAAAAATTAGTGGACAAATGGTATTGTATAGGTATGCTTTCTGGCAACGAGGAGAAACACGTGCTGCCACACATCACCGAACAACTCCACCCGGACGCATACGATTTGGGTAACCGACCGCTGGAAGAGGCGGCGCTGGCCCTGTCCAGGGGTCAGCAGGAAGCGGCCGGTGCCCCGCAGGGTGCCCTGCGTGCGATTTGCGACGGTGCCGACGCCATGGCCCGCAGTCTGGCATCAGGTGGTTCATTGTATTACGCGGCGGCGGGGTCTTCGGGGCTGATGGCTGCGGCTGATGCAATGGAACTGGGCGGTACTTTCGGCATCGACGAAAACCAAGTCCATATCCTGATGGCCGGAGGGTTGCCGCAATCCGCGCATATGCCCGGTGGAACCGAGGATGACACCGACGGGCTGGTCGAAGGGCTGGCCGGGCTTATGCGCAGCGACACGGTCATTGCTGTCTCTGCCAGTGGCACCACCCCCTATACACTTGAGGCCGCGCGACTTGCGCGTGCTGCGGGTGCCAGCACGATCGGGATAGCCAACAACCCGGGCAGCCCGCTGTTGGCGCAATGCGATCACGCGATTCTGCTTGCCACCCCGCCTGAACTGATTTCAGGCTCAACCCGAATGGGCGCCGGTACAGCCCAGAAAATCGCGCTGAACATGCTGTCCAGCCTTATGGCAATCAAGTTGGGTCATGTTCACGAGGGCATGATGGTCAACCTGCGAGCAGACAACGCAAAGCTGCGGGCGCGTGCGACCGGCATCGTCGCCCGGATCGCCGGAGTTGATGCAGGCACCGCCCAAAACGCCTTGGCTGAAGCGCAAGGAGACACCAAATCCGCCATTCTCATCGCCGCTCGCGGCGTTTCACTGGCGGCAGCCAATGTGCGCCTGAAAGAAACGGGCGGAGTTCTGAGCGCGGCACTGACACCTGATAAATAACTGCAAACCAAATGGGAGAGTACAATGAAACGTAATAGCCTGAAACTGGCCTTGCTTGGTGGGACGCTGTTAGCCTCTGCCGCCTATGCCGAGGACGTCACGCTGACTATCGAAAGCTGGCGTAACGATGACCTGACACTGTGGCAGGACCAGATCATCCCGGCCTTTGAAGCAAAGCATCCTGGCATCAAAGTCCAGTTCACGCCGTCTGCCCCGGCAGAATACAACGCGGTTTTGAACTCGAAACTTGATGCGGGGTCTGCCGGTGACCTGATTACCTGCCGCCCCTTCGATGCTTCGCTGGCGCTTTATGAGGCCGGTCACCTGACCGATCTGTCCTCGGTCGAGGCGATGAACAACTTCTCGGACGTTGCAAAGTCTGCCTGGCAGACGGATGACGGTTCGGCCAGCTTCTGCGTGCCGATGGCATCGGTTATTCACGGCTTCATCTACAACAAGGACGCTTTTGCCGAGTTGGGCCTCGAAGTGCCGACCACAGAAGACGAGTTCTTTGCCGCTTTGGACAAGATCAAGGAAGACGGCACTTACATCCCAATGGCGATGGGTACCAACGACCAATGGGAAGCTGCCACGATGGGTTACAATAACATCGGGCCGAACTACTGGAAGGGTGAAGAAGGTCGTCAGGCGTTGATCGCAGGTGAACAGAAGCTGACCGATGAAGCCTGGACAGCCCCTTATGCAACGCTGGCCCGCTGGGGTGCGTATCTGGGTGACGGGTACGAAGCACAGACCTATCCCGACAGCCAGAACATCTTCACTTTGGGCCGCGCAGCCATCTATCCTGCGGGATCATGGGAGATTTCCGGCTTCAACGCACAAGCCGATTTCGAAATGGGCGCTTTCAAGCCGCCGGTTCAGAACGCAGGTGACACCTGCTATATCTCGGACCACACGGATATTGGCATCGGCATGAACGCGGCCACAAAGAATCCTGAGGCCGCTGAAACATTCCTGACCTGGGTCGCAAGCCCCGAGTTTGCTGAAATCTTCGGCAACGCTCTTCCCGGCTTCTTCCCGCTGTCGAGCACTCCGGTCGAGTTGCAGGACCCGCTGGCCAAGGAAATCGTCGGCTGGCGTGAAGAATGTGAATCGACTATCCGCTCGACCTATCAAATCCTGTCGCGCGGCACACCAAACCTCGAGAACGAGACCTGGGGTGCATCCGTTGCCGCGATCAAAGGTGCCAAGTCGCCCGAAGAGCTGGGTGCAGAACTACAGGCGGGCCTCGCCTCGTGGTACGCACCACATCAGTAAGCTGAACCATACCCGGGCAGCATGAGTTGCCCGGGTACGCCCGGCATTCCATCGAAAGCGCTCCCCATGACCCGCCCCCGCATCCGCTGGCATATCGTCGTGTTTCTGGCACCAGCCGTGCTTGTCTACACAGCGGTGATGATCTTTCCCCTGTTCAACACGCTCCGTCTGGCCCTTTACTCTGAAGTCGACCAGAGCCGCATATTTGTTGGACTGCAGAACTTTCAAACGCTGTTCTTCGATCCGATTTGGTCGGAACAGTTCTGGAATGCGCTGGGCAACAATTTCTGGTTCTTTCTGATCCATATGCTGGTGCAGAACCCCATCGGCATCGCGCTGGCCGCGCTTCTCAGTCATCCGCGCCTGCGATTTGCGGTGCTCTATCGGTCGGCGATCTTCATTCCGACAATCCTCAGTTTTGTGATTGTCGGGTTTGCATGGAAACTGATCTTGTCGCCCATCTGGGGCATCGCGCCTTCGATGCTGGACGCGGTTGGGTTGAAATCCCTCTTTGCCCCGTGGTTGGGGAAGGAGGAATATGCCCTGACCACACTGGCGTTGATTTCGGTCTGGCAGTTCGTTGGCATCCCGATGATGTTGATCTACGCGGCCTTGCTGTCGATTCCCGAGGAAATCCTGGAAGCCGGGGAAGTGGATGGCATCACCGGTACAAGTGCCTTTTGGAAAATCAAGCTGCCGCTGATCCTGCCCTCGATCGGGATCATCTCAATTCTGACATTTGTCGGCAATTTCAACGCCTTCGATCTGATCTATGCTGCACAGGGCGCTCTGGCGGGGCCTGACTTCTCGACCGATATTCTTGGCACCTTCATGTATCGCACATTCTTTGGCTTCCAGCTGCAATTGGGTGATCCGCATATGGGTTCGGCCATCGCTGGTGCGATGTTTGCAATCATCCTGCTGGGTGTCTGTGTCTACCTTTTCGGCATCCAGACCCGGATGCGCCGGTACCAGCTGTAAGGAGCAGATGACATGAACAAGGCCCGCTCCAACCCGCTAAACACCTTCGCGATGCATGGTGCACTGATCTTCTATACGCTGATCGCACTGTTTCCGGTTTTCGTGATCCTGATCAACAGCTTCAAGACCCGCAAGGCGATCTTTCGCGAACCGCTGGCGCTGCCCGATGCCGACAGTTTTTCGATGATCGGGTATCAGACAGTGATGAAACAGGGGGATTTCTTCCTTTATTTCCAAAACTCTCTGATTGTGACCGTTGCATCCCTGACTTTGGTCCTGCTGTTTGGCGCAATGGCGGCTTATGCGCTGAGTGAGTACCGGTTCAAGGGCAACATGCTTATGGGTCTGTACCTGGCGCTTGGAATCATGATCCCGATCCGCATCGGCACTGTGGCCATCCTGGAAATGATGGTGGCGACCGGGCTGGTGAACACCCTGTGGGCGCTGATCCTTGTCTATACGGCGCAGGGCCTGCCCTTGGCGGTGTTCATCCTCAGCGAGTTCATGAAACAGGTGAGTGACGACCTCAAGAATGCGGGCCGCATTGACGGGCTAAGCGAATACACAATCTTCTTTCGGCTTGTGTTGCCGCTGGTGCGTCCGGCAATGGCAACGGTTGCCGTGTTCAACATGATCCCGATCTGGAACGATCTATGGTTCCCGCTGATCCTCGCCCCTGCGGAAGAGACCAAGACACTGACGCTGGGCAGCCAGGTCTTCATCGGTCAGTTTGTGACAGACTGGAATGCGGTCTTGTCAGCCCTTTCAATGGCGATCCTGCCGGTGCTGATCCTCTATGTGATCTTCTCGCGACAGCTTATCCGCGGCATCACGTCAGGAGCGGTGAAATGACCCGCGTCCTGATCGCAGGCCTTGGAAATATGGGGCTGAGCCATGCGCTGGCACATCACCACCACCCGGACGCACAGATTGTCGGGCTGGTGAACCGATCCGGCCGCGTGGATCACCCTGATCTGACGCGCTATTCGGTGTATTCAAGTTTTGAAGCCGCTCTGACCGAAACCAAACCGGATCTGGTTGTGGTTGCGACCTATTCGGACAGTCACGCGGATTACGCCTGCGCCGCGATGGAGGCGGGTGCGCATGTGTTTGTCGAAAAACCGCTCGCCACCAACGTTGCCGATGCGCGGCGTGTGGTCGAAACAGCGGCGCGTCTGAACCGTAAGCTGGTCGTGGGCTACATCCTGCGCCACCACCCATCCTGGATGCGTCTGATCGCCGAGGCTCGCACTCTGGGTGGCCCCTATGTGTTCCGTCTGAACCTGAATCAACAATCCTCGGGCCCTGAGTGGGAGACGCACAAGGCCCTGATGCAGACCACGTCGCCCATCGTGGATTGCGGTGTGCATTATGTCGATGTGATGTGCCAGATCACCGATGCAAACCCCCTTCGCGTTCATGGCATGGGTCTGCGCCTGTCGGATGAAATCGCGCCTGACATGTACAATTACGGCCAGTTTCAGGTCGTGTTCGACGACGGTTCGGTCGGGTGGTACGAGGCTGGTTGGGGTCCGATGATGTCCGAAACCGCGTTTTTCGTGAAGGACATCGTGTCACCCAACGGGTCTGTTTCGATCACCGACGGAAACAAGGGCGCGTCAGCGGACATCGATGGTCACACCAAGGTTGGTGGCCTTCTGGTTCACACGCCGCAGGGCGACAGGATTATCGACATGCCTGATGAGCCCGGCCATCAGGAACTGTGCGATGCTGAACAAGCCTATATGCTGCGCGCCATCGCCGAGGATATCGACCTGACCCGCCATATGTCCGACGCCGTACAATCCCTTGCCATCTGCCTGGCCGCTGATCAAAGCATCCGCACTGGCCAACCCGTTTCTCTTGAGGAGACCCGCCAATGACCGCCCTTTCACTGAAAAACATTCACAAATCCTTTGGCAATGTAGAGGTCCTGAAGGACATCAATCTTGAGGTTGAGGACGGCGAGTTTGTGGTTTTTGTCGGCCCCTCCGGATGCGGCAAGTCCACTCTTCTGCGCGTTATTGCAGGGCTTGAAGATGCCACATCGGGTGAGATCAGAATTGCTGGCGAGCAGGTCAATCTGACCCCGCCCTCGAAACGTGGCATCGCCATGGTGTTCCAGAGCTACGCGCTTTATCCGCACCTGAATGTACGCGGCAACCTAACCCTTGCCCTGAAACAGGAACGCCAGCCGAAAGCCGTGATCGACGAGCGGGTCGCGGAGGCGAGCCGGATGCTGGGGTTGGAGCCCTATCTTGACCGCTACCCATCCGAACTGTCGGGGGGGCAGCGCCAGCGTGTTGCCATCGGTCGCGCCATCGTGCGCCAACCCAAGCTGTTCCTGTTCGACGAACCGCTCTCCAATCTTGATGCTGCTTTGCGCATGAACACCCGGATCGAGATCGCAAATCTGCACAGGCAACTCTCGGCCTCGATGATTTATGTCACGCACGATCAGACAGAAGCGATGACACTGGCCGACAAGATTGTGGTGCTGCGCGACGGACGGGTGGAACAGGTCGGCAGCCCGATGGAGCTGTACAACAACCCGGCAAACCGCTTTGTCGCGGGCTTTCTTGGTTCACCGTCCATGAATTTTCTGCCTGCGGACAACCTGACCCCGGGCGATGCGCGCGAACTGGGGTTGCGCCCGGAGGACATCCGCCTGGAAAGCGGCGGACCGATCGCCGGCACCGTTTCGCATGTTGAGCAGTTGGGCGGTGATACCAATGTCATTCTGCAAACCAGTAACGTGCCAATTACAGTTCGTTTGTTTGGCCAGCATGCAATTGCTCCGGGTGACGATGTACAATTCGGGTTTGATCCCAACCGTGCATATTACTTCGGAAATGACGGGCAGAGACTACAGTAACGGCAGTTTTCGACCCGTTCTGCATCAGTTTGTTCCGGTGTGAGCGTGACCCAAAGAGGGCAAACGCCGGAAAACGTGGCTGGTTAACCAAGATTGTGGCGTGTGAACATGAATTGCCCGGATGGTAGGTTCGACCGGAAGTCAGCGGCACGACCGGGCAGCACCCTGTAGAACTGACGCAAGCCGGGCTCGATGTCTTCAGCCAGTTCTTCGCACTGTTGGCACAAGGTCTTGACCAGGCTGTTCGGGTGTCGATTGGTGATCGCCAAAATCAGCTCTGCATGTGCAGCCCTGAGATCCTGGAATGCCGCTGTTTGCAACAGGGCCTGATCGCCCACCAAAACAAAGACGGGTTCCGGGTTGGCTTTGCCTTTCAGATCAACATGCCCGGCCTCTAACATGGCCAGATCCCCATGCGTGATTTCATGGACGCCGTTGGAAACGACGATGTCATAGTCGACTGTTCGACAGCATTGTTCGATCCGTGCTGAGACATTCACGACGTCACCGATAACCGTGTAGTTGAACCGTTTCTGCGAGCCGATGTTGCCGACGCAGGCCTGCCCTGTGGCAAGTCCCGTTGCCAGCGCGATAGGGGGGCGGTTTTGCATGATGTCGGATGCATTGAACTCTGCCAAAGCGCGCCGCATTTTCAGCGCGGCTAATGAAGCCCGGCACGGGTGGTCAGCGACAGGCAAAGGCGCGTTCCAGAACGCCATAACAGCGTCGCCGATAAACTTGTCGATGGTTCCTCGTTCAGCCAGTATCTGATCGCCGATACTGGAAAAAAGCGCATTCAGCAGTGAGACTAGCTCGGTGGCAGATGCGGATTCAGACAGAGGTGTGAAACCCCGGATGTCGGAAAACATCACTGTGATATCCTGCGTCTCGCCTCCCAATTGCAGCTGATGCCCGGTGGCTTCCATCTCATCAAGGATTTCCGGGGCGACGTAATGAGAGAAGACTTTCCGGATTTTGCGCTTTTCCCGTTCGCTGGACAGGAAAAGATACCCTGCCAGCAGCCCGAAATTGGCCATGCCACCGATAAGCGGAAATGTGGCGTCGAACAAAACCGACTGGTTTTGAAAGACCAGCCAACTCAATATCAGAACGGCGGCAGCGGCGACACCGCCTGCAATGAAAGATGCAACCGCACCAAAACTGGACATGACGGCAATCACGACAAGCCCGAGAAAGGCGAAGGCAAGCATTTCCTGCGCTGCGGTCACGTCCGAACGGCTTAGCATTTCGTTGGTCAGGACCTGTTCCAGCACCTGAGCATGAATTGAAACGCCGGGAACGCTCTCTCCAAGCGCTGTCTGATGCATATCGAATAAACCGGCGGCCGACGTTCCGATCAGGATGATCCGCCCCTCAACTTCCGCCCGAACATCCGCATCATCCGAGCTTTTGAGGATATCGCTGGCCGAGATGTACAGTTCGGGCGCATCCCGCCGGTATCTCAGCCAAATCTCGCCGTTTTCTGTCGTTGGTATACGGTATCCCCCGACCTCAACCGCCAACATGATGCCTGTTTCGTCCTGCGCACCTTCGGCTACGATATTGGTTTCACCCAAGGCAACTCTCAGGGCTTCAATTGACAGACCCGGCAACAGCCCGTCCGGCCCGCGCCAAAGAACCGGCACACGGCGCATGATACCGGTTCCGCCGATGGGCGAGACGTTGACCCCACCAATACCCGCAGCGGTCCGGTCCAAAGGGGGCGCGATTGGCGTCCAATGAGGAACTGAAATTAGACCCGCGGCGGGATTTTCCCCGAACTCAATGATACCTGCTTTTGCAGTGATGGGGTTTCCTTCCGCCGACAATCGTGCGGCAGTCCCAAGAACGACTGGCCAATAGGCGATTTCCATCCCAAGCAAGACATCGTTATCGAGCTTCTGAGCGTGGCGTTCCACTGTGAGGACCCCTGCCAAAGATGGATCGTTCAGAAGACGCGAGGGCGAAAACCGGTCAGGTTCAGCGAACAACATATCAAACGCGATGGCCGCAGCACCGTATTCACCCAGATTTTGAACCATCTGCGCCACCAGTGTTCGGGGCCAGGGCCATTGCCCCCAATTGGCCAGAGAGGCTTCGTCGATATCTACAACCCGGATGGGGAGGTCAGGATTGAACTCTCGCGGAGACGACCTTTGCAGAACGTCGAAATAGATCAGACGGGTCATTCGCACAGGATAAGGATCCATGACTCGGATGAAACAACCCACCAGGATCAGACACAATCCGACAAGGCGGAACGCCCATTTCCCTGTCCTGGTTTTGCGCTTTTCGTCGCTCATGTCGTTCCCCGGACAAGTGAGTCCATTTCCGCTTTTTCGACATCGCTACCGGAACAGCTCACTATTTGATTCTTGCTGCTCTGGATCTTCCTGACCTGGTTCCTCTCGATCAGGTTCTTCGGGTTCCGGTTCAGGCTCTTCCGGATCAGGCTCTTCCGGTTCCGGTTCCGGTTCTTCTGGCTCCGGTTCTGGTTCTGGTTCTGGTTCTTCCAGCTCCGGTTCTGGTTCTACTTCTGGCTCTGGGTTTGACGGAGGTGCTGGCGGCGCTGCGACGCTGACTGGGCGCGGCTGGGGCGCAGTTCTGCGAAAATCGGCCCTGTCGACTTTGGCCTGCTGCACGGGCGCGCCTTCGCCAGAACATCCCTCAACCCGTACCTGCAAAGGAGGCAGAAGGCCTTCCTGCGACTGAATAAATGGGAATCCCTCTTTCAGTGCTTGATCGTACTGTGCCTGATCAGCGGGCCGCCCGACTGTTCCGCCTCCACCGGTGGCATACATGCTGCACACGCGGCCTGTGGACCTGCAAGACCCTTGTGCACTGCACATTTGAACAGTTCCGTGCAGGACAAGCATTGCGCTTTGGGTTTGTGATACGACCCACATATCGAAGGTTGTGCCACGAACTGCCATTGTCGCTGTCGGGGTCTTGATCGAATAGGCTCTTTTTCTGCTTTTGCCTGAAATGAATCGAAAGCTGCCGCCCAAGGCCTGCACGGCAAAGCTTTTGGCCTTTCGGTTGCCGCGCAGCATGGTCACATCCAAAACCATATGCGCATTGGGGCCTACGGCAATTTTGGTTTCATCCACAAATACGATCTGCACCAAACCGCTGTGGTCTGTAGAAATCGTATCGCCCGACACCACATCCATTCCTGAAATGACAGGCTGTGCGTTTCCGGCGCGAATGATCTGAGCGCCTTGCTTGGCGCTGATAACTGTCCCGATGTTGGCAAGGGCTTGCGCTGGCATGAGCGCAACAACAAATACAACCAACACAATCTTTAACCAAGTCAAACCAGAGCCCCTTCCCCCCACGGGTCTAAGTAAGCGCGAAGCGCGCCAAGCTCGATTTTTGCCCCCAGAAATGTGTTATTCTTATTCAAATGCTCTAAAATGCTAGCAATATTTATGCATTATGGTGTGTATTTGTAGCAAGTTGTTTTTTAATCCGCGTTTACCAGCTTAAACACTTACGGATATGTGGGCGATGGTCTCCGCCATGGTCAGTAGGTATGAACAACATGCTAACACCAATGGAAAAGAGAGTCGTAAGTGGGGCTAACTGGCAGGTGTTTAGCAAAGCAACTGAACAGGCCAAAGCGCAGCACCCGTCAAATTCGCGCATAGGGCACGTGGCTCATCGCTTTTCTCGCGATGAGCCTTGATGCTTTTGCAGCGTGTTGTTGAAGGATCAGAGGAATTGTTCGGGTAACAAAGCGTCTGGCATGTTTTGGTAACACACTGGTCTCAGGAACCGCCGGATTGACAATGTGCCAACCGAGGTAGCACCGAAATTGGTCGAAGCGGGGTAGGGGCCGCCATGCACCATGCTGTCGCAGACCTCGACGCCCGTGGGAAAGCCATTGGCCAGCACACGCCCGGCCTTGCGCTCGAGGATCGGCATCAGGGAACGCGCGGTGTCCATGTCCGCATCATCCATATGCAGTGTACAGGTCAGCTGACCTTGCAGGCTGTGTGCGACGGCCTGCATTTCGTCAGGCGTTTCGGCGGTCACAATAACGCCTAGCGGGCCAAAAACCTCTTCACCAAGGGTTTCGTTTGCCAGCCAGTTCACAGCATTGGTGCGATACAGGTGCGGGGACGCGGTGCGTTGGCCACACATCGAGGTCAGAACCTCCTGCACACCTGTTGTATTGGCGATCCTTGCCTGACCAGCTCGATAAGCGTCGGCGATGCCGTCGGTTAGCATGGTCTGCGCGGGTGTCTTTGACAGGGCGGTTCGCGCGGTCTCAGCGAAGCGGTCCGCTGCTGCACCCGCCAGCATAACGGCGACCCCGGGGTTGGTACAGAACTGACCTGCGCCCATGGTCAGCGACCCCGCCCAGTTCTGAGCAATGTTGTCGCCCCGGTTCGTCAGCGCAGCATCGAGAATGAACATCGGGTTGACCGAGCCAAGTTCACCGAAAAACGGGATTGGCTCAGGACGTGCGGCACATAGATCGAACAGTGCCCGACCACCAGCCAATGAGCCAGTGAACCCGACAGCCCTGATCAGCGGGTGCTGTACCAAAGCGGAACCCACGGTCCGGTCACCCCCCTGAATAAGACTGAAGACACCGGGATTAATTTTGCAGCGTTCGATGGCAGCATGTATAGCCTCGGCTATGATCTCACCAGTGCCCGGGTGGGCGCTGTGCCCTTTTACGACAACGGGGCACCCAGCAGCCAAGGCGGCAGCGGTGTCGCCGCCTGCGGTTGAGAAGGCCAAAGGGAAATTCGAAGCACCGAATACGGCGACAGGGCCAATTGGGCGCTGGATCATTTTCAGATCCGGGCGCGGCAGCGGCGAGCGGTCTGGCAACGGGCCGTCGTGGCGCCGATCCAGATACTCACCACTCAGAATATGTGTGGCAAACAAGCGAAGTTGGCCCGATGTGCGACCCCGCTCTCCTTGCAGACGGGCCTCGGGCAGGCCGGTTTCCTGCGTTCCGATTGCAGTAATCGCCTCGGCGCGGGCTTCGATCTCATCTGCGATGGCATTCAGAAATGCCGCGCGGTCTTCCCGGGTCGACAAACCATAGCTCCAGAACGCTTCTTCGGCAGCTTCCGCAGCCGCGTCAACATCCTGAAGGCGCCCCACCGAAAAACTGTGTGACGGTCCAAAAGCGGGCTGTGACTGAAAAAACGTGTCACCTGAAAGCCAATTTCCAGCGATGAGGTGCTTGCCATGGGGGGAGCAGGTCATGAAGGTTCCATATTTACGATTCTGAAGCTATGGATAATGTATCCAATTAAGAGAGACAATCAAGCGCCCTGTTAGGTCTCCTCCATGGCGCGTTTTGCTACGATCATTTCCAGCAACTGTTCCTTTGTTCGTCGGATGTGCCGCATCAGCATGTCACAGGCTTCGTCAACGTTCCCTGTTTGCGCCAGTTTCAACAGTTCTCGATGCTCTTTTTTCGCCGGTTCCCGCTGTTTCATCACGCTCAGATGCATTCGGACATAGCGGTCAGATTGCAGATTGACGCGATCCAGCAATTCATTTGTCAGTTTCCTCTGTGACGCCGCGTAGAGGGCGGAGTGATATTGATAGTTCAGGATCCCCCACTTCCCGACGTCATTCTCGTCATAAGACGCTTCCATCTGTGTCAATATCTCGTTGCATCGTGCGAAGTCGGCAGATGTCATCTGCGGAATGGCTCTGCGGAAAAGATCGACTTCAATAAGCATTCGAAGGTCGAATATTTCTCCGATTTCGTTCAGCGAGTGTTTGGTGACTGATCCGCCCCGATTATTGGCCCATTGAATCAGACCTTCAGCGTTCAGACGCTTTAGGGCTTCGCGGATGGGCATCCGCGATACGTCGTATTCCTCAGCCAGAGCTTCCTGGCGAATAGCTTCACCTTCGGCAAGTTCACCGTTCAGAATACGTTCACGAAGATCGTTCGCGATGACATCTGGTAGGCTTTGCTTGGTTATCGCGCGCTTTCCTGCCATATCTTTCCTGCCACTTGTTTGGGTACAGCTACCGGTTACCGGCGTTATTCCAAGTTAAGCCGCGACTCGGCCACCCAGAAAGCTGATTAAGGACACTCCGTTTGATAATGCATCCAATATCCATGTTGATTCAACCCTGCTGAGACAACACGGTAAGACCAAGAGCGAATGGAACCTTCTGTAACTGCCTGTCCCTGAGAGTGGGCACGGCCAATGCACTGTTTAGTCAGACACCCCAGGTGTCCGACAAGCGATACCCGCCAGGCCAGGGGTCATCCGGGTCAAGCATGTGTTGGTGAATGCCGGTGATCCAGCCGCGCCCACTGATTTCGGGGACAATCGCGGCACGGCCCGCCACTTCGGTGGTATCGACAATCCGACCGGTGAACCGTGATCCGATGATCGAGACTGCCTCGAATGTCTGACCCGGCGACATCAACCCTTTTGCAGCCATCAGCGCCATGCGTGCGGAAACCGCTGTACCCGTAGGCGACCGATCAACCTTGCCGGGCTGGATCGCCACGGCAGATTTTCCGGTCAATCCGGTTTTGGTCTGGCTCAGCGGGCCGCAGAAAGCACAGAATGAGATATGGTCCCAATCCGGGTTTTCAGGATGCGAAAACCCAAGCTGTTCATTGGCTGCATTGGTAATCTTCACCCCCAATCGGGCAATGTCACGGGCCTCATGTTCGACAATTTCGAATCCCAATGCCTTTGCATCGACCACGACAAAACTGTCACCCCCATAAGCAGTATCAACCATGATCGTATCCAATCCGGGCACCTCAAGCGGGACGGACAGTTTGTCGGCAAAGCTGGGCAGGTTCTGCACGAAAATGCGTTGCGCTTTGCCACCGCTGCATTCTGCCCGGACATGAACCAGCCCGCCCGGGGCCTCAAGCACCATATGAGTTTCGGGTTCCTGCATCGGAATGATCCCGCCATCCAGCAATACGGTTGAAACACAGATTGAGTTCGAACCTGACATCGGCGGTGTGTCTTCGGGTTCCATAATGATAAAGGCCGCGTCGGCCTTGGGGTGTTTTGGGGGCACCAGAAGATTGACATGACGGAAAACACCGCCTCGGGGTTCGTTCAGAACGAAGTTGCGCAGCGTCTGGTCGCCCGCGACAAAGCTGCGCTGTTCCCACAAGGTGTCGCCCGGTGGCGGGGCGACGCCCCCAACGATAACATCCCCTACTTCGCCTTCTGCATGGGCTGAAATGATATGAACGGTTTTGCTGCTCCGCATCGGATCTCTCAATATTGTGCGACAGGCTCGCCCAGAGCGTCAAAAATCGGTGTAACGCCCAGACCCGGATGGGCGGGTGCGGTCATCCGGCCGTTGACACGCTTTGGCGCACCCTCGGCAATGTCCACCGTGCCGTAAGAGTTGAAATCCGTGGCAGAGAATGTGAACTCGGACGGCGTTGAACGGGCCAGATGTGCGATGGCCGCCGTGGTGATGTCACCGCCCCAGGTGTCTTCGATCGTCATGGGGATGCCGTGCGCCACGCAGAGGTCACGCATAAGACGGGCTTTGGTCAACCCTCCGACTTTCGAGATCTTCAGGTTGATCACATCCATCGCGTCTTCGGCAATGCCGCGGACCAGCGTGTTGGGAGTGTCGATCACCTCGTCCATCACGAAGGGCAACGCGGTGCGGCGGCGGATCGACACGCATTCCTCATAGGTCAGGCAAGGCTGTTCCACATAGACATCCAGACCCGAAATCGCGCCCACCACGCGTGCGGCCTCGTGCCGGGTCCAGCCGGTATTGGCGTCTGCTACAAGCAGGTCCGACTTTTTCAGAACGGCGCGGGTGGCGTGGATACGGTCGATGTCGTCATTGGCCTCGCCACCCACCTTGAGCTGAAACTTGGTGTAGCCTTCGGCGGCATAGCCTTCGATCTTTTTGGCCATGATCTCGGGTGCTTCCTGACTGATCGCGCGATAAAGCACCACATCGTCCTGCGCCGCGCCCCCCAGCAAGGTGTAAAGCGGCTGTTCCGTGGCCTTGCCCAGCAGATCCCAGCAGGCAATATCCACCGGGGCCTTGGCATAAGGATGACCCCGCAAGGCCGCATCCATCGTGCGGTTGATCTGACCGATATTCAGTGGGTCCTGCCCGATCAAATGCGGGGCCAGCTCTGCCAGCCCGGCCCGGACGCCGAGCGCGAAAGACGGCAGATAGGCCGAGCCAAGCGGGCAGCATTCGGCATAGCCTTTCAACCCTTCATCCGTGATGATTTCCAAAACGGTGCTGTCAAACACTTCGACAAAATTGCCGTTGGACCAGCTATAGCGGCCTTCTTTCAGCGGCAGATTCACCTGATATACGTTCAGCCCGGTGATTTTCATAAGGTGTTCTCCAGATTAGAAGCGTGTGGATGCGAAAGGTGACATATCGAGCACCGGCTTGGCGTCAGTGACCAGATCGGCCACCAGTTCGGCCGTGCCTGCGGATTGGGTCAGCCCCAGATGACCATGGCCAAAGGCATAAAGTACCTGTGGTGCGCGCGAAGATCGGTCAATCACTGGCAGGCTGTCAGGCAGTGAAGGGCGAAAGCCCATCCATTGCGTGCCGCCTTCCAGGTTCAGGTCTGGCATGAAGCGCCCGGCCTTGGCCAGCAACGTGTCAGCGCGCCGGTAATTCGGGGCCAGCTTCAATCCACCCAGTTCGACTGCACCGCCGATGCGCACGCCGCCGTTGATCCGGGTTACCACAAACCCATGCCCCCCAAAGGTCAGATGAGTGCGCAGGTCAAAAGCGCCTTCGGGAAGGGTCGTGTTATAACCCCGCTCGGTCTCAAGCGGGATATGATCCCCCAGGGTCTTGGCCAGTTGGTGTGACCAGGCTCCGGCGGCAACAATCACCTGACCTGCCGAAATGTCGCCGTTGTCCGTGTCAAGGCGCACGCCGTCATCGGTTGGTTTCAGTGCCGTGATCCCTGAGATCTTTACCTGCCCACCGCGCGCGATGAACTGTGCCGCCAGATGCTCGGTCCAGTGGGCAGGGTCGACGGTATTCATCCATGTCGAGGTAAAACCCGCATGGGTAAATCGCCGGTTCAGCCCGGGCTGAATTTCGGCAATAGCATCCGGGCTGTCCAGAAGATCAAACGGGATGCCATGGTCCTTGCGCAAGTTCCAGGTGGGCAGACTGGCACGGAATTCGCCCTCACTCTCGAACAACTGCAACTGGCCTTCGCGCTGCATCAGCGCCTCGCCGTCTACATGCTCGATCTGACGCTCCAGCGCCGCACGGCTGTGGTTCATCAGCGCGGCTTGTGCGGATAGTGAGGCTGCATAACGATCGCGCCAACTGGCCCGCCAGAACCGGAGCATCCACGGTGCAATACTCAGCGCATAAACGGGCGGGATCGACAAAGGCCCCAACGGATCAAGCAACCATTTTGGCGCTTTGCGCATGATCCCAGGCGTTGCAAGCGGCACGATATCTGTAAAGGCAAAGGCCCCGGCATTGCCCTTTGACGCCCCGGCTGCAACGCCTTCACGGTCCAGCACCAGCACCTGCCTTCCCCGCTTTTGCAACGCTAGCGCAGCGCTGATGCCAATGATGCCAGCACCGATCACAACTATGTCCGTCTTGGTGTCATGCTGCATGGTTACAGGTTCTCAAATAGTGGTACGGGGTCGGGGACCGGACAGCGTCTGTCCCCGGCCTTGACTTCAAAGCGCGATGCCATCACGGAACGGATCATTCGGCGCGAAAACCAACCTGCCTTCCGACATGATATGCGCCTGCCCGGTCAGGGTGGGAATGACACCCCCGTTCGGGCCGGGTTGGTAGCTCAGCACGTAGGGGCTGCCGATCACGCTTTCCTGCACAATCTCTTCCCCTGCTTCCAGCACCCCGTTTGCCGCCAGACAGGCGAGGCGCGCCGAACTGCCGGTACCGCAGGGCGACCGGTCATATTGATTGTCCGGGCACAGTACAAAGTTGCGGCTGTGAACATCCTTGTTGGGGGATTGATCCTGAAGGATCACATGGTCGACCAGTTCTCCGTTTTCGCCATGCACGCCCTGTGCGATGCAGGCTTCGCGTATGGTGATGGTCAGATCGGTAATCGCCCGAATGTTTCCCGGGTTCACCGGGATTGGGCTGGGATCAACAATGAAGAACCAATTTCCGCCAAAGGCAAGATCGCCGGTTATCGACCCATAGCCGCCAACCTCAATCTGCACTGCTGCCCGCACGCGACGGCTCTCGACATTTGTGACGCGTACGGTATTGGCGTCCAGTAAATCCACCGAGACGACACCGACCGGAGTTTCAACCCGATGCGTGCCCGGCCGGATTCTGCCCATATGTGCCAGAGTGACGCCCAGACCGATGGTGCCATGACCGCACATGCCAAGAACTGCATCCGCATCAAAATAGATCACGCCGGTCTCACACCCTGGATCTTCGGGCGCGACCAGAAGCGCCCCCACCATTCCGGGCTGCCCACGCGGCTCCAGCAAGATGGATTTGTAGAACACCTCATGCTCGCTGGCCAAGCGTCGTGCACGCTCGGCCAGCGGGCCGGACCCCAGATCGGGGCCGCCGTCGAGGATCACCCGCGTAGGCATTCCCCCGGTGTGACTGTCAATCACATGCATTCAGCAATGACTCCGCCCTGGCCGAACCAATCAGTAAACCAAGTGCGGAACAGGTCGTATTGCTGTTCGCAATAGTTGCGCTGGGCATCTGTCAACTCGTCGGTTTCGTTGAAGTGCAAACGGTATTCCTCTTCGCCGTTCAGGACCAGCAGGTGTTTGTAATACAGCACCAGATCGGTGCCCTCGTCAAAGCTGGCCAGCACACCAAAGGCCTCTTCCAGTTCCCGCGCGCGCAGGCGCGCTTCGGCATGACCGGCCGCCGCTTTCTGGCACAGGGCAGCCAGCAGCAGTGCTTCTTTCGGCAGGGCAGTGCCAATCCCTGTGATCGAACCGGTGGCGCCGCAATTGACGAAGCCATGGTAGACCTCGGTGTCCACACCAACCATCAGTGTAACCTGATCATCCTTCGAGGTAATGTGTTCCGCCGCATAGCGCAGATCGCTTTTGCCACCGAATTCCTTGAACCCAACCAGGTTGGGATGATCTGCGCGCAATTCCAGGAACAGATCGGCGCGCGTCGCGAAGCCGTAAACCGGGCTGTTATAGATGATTGCCGGAATATCAGGTGCGGCCGACAGGATCGCTTTGAAATGATTACGCTGCGCCGCGATGGACGATCCACGCGACAATACACGCGGGATCACCATAAGCCCTGCCGCTCCAACCTTTTGCGCATGCGCGGCAAGCGCCACGGCGGATTTCGAATTTATCGCACCTGTGCCGACGACAACGGGCAGTCCGGCCGCGATCAGACGTTCGACACCTTCCATCCGTTCGGCATCCGACAAGAGAGGCCAGTCGCCCATCGAGCCGCAATAGACCACGGCAGACATACCCGCTGCGATCATTTCCTTGCCCTTTTTCACCAGCGCGTCAAAATCCGGTGTCCGGTCCGGTTTGCAGGGGGTCATCAGGGCTGGCATGGTGCCGGTGAAGATATTCTGGGACATGAAGGTAACCTTCCTAATTGTTTTGGGGCGGGGGCTTTTATCGCACATTCGCCAGGAATTTGCGGGTGTGTTCAGATTGGGCTTCGTTAAAAATCTGGGCGGGCGGGCCGATCTCTTCCATCACGCCCTGATGAAAAAAAGCAACCCGGTCTGATACATCACGAGCGAAACCCATCTCATGCGTGACGCAAATCATCGTCATCCCTTCTTCGGCCAAAAGCCGCATCGTGTCGAGAACTTCGCCCACCAGTTCAGGATCCAGCGCCGAGGTTGCTTCGTCAAACAGCATGTATTCCGGCTCCATCGCCAGCGCGCGGGCAATGGCAAGACGCTGCTGCTGACCACCCGATAAGGCCGAGGGGAAGACGTTCAGCTTTTCGCCCAACCCTACATGGGTCAACTGCTTTGCGGCAATGTCACGCGCCTCGTCTCTCGACTTGCCTTTGACAATCTTCGGGGCCAACGCAACGTTTTCCAGTGCTGTCAGATGCGGAAAGCTGTTCCATTGCTGGAACACCATCCCCAGCTTTGTGCGCAGCTTGTTGATGTCGGTGCCTTTTGCATGAACATCAATGCCATCAACCCTGACCGATCCCTGCTGGATCGGTTCCAGCGCGTTGATGCAATAGAGAAGGGTCGATTTGCCGGAGCCTGACGCACCGATCACCGACAGAACTTCTCCTTTCTGCACATCCAGATCGATACCTTTCAGCACATGCAGCGATCCGAAATATTTGTGCAGGTCGCGAATTTCGATCATTGGGCCCACCTTTTTTCTAGCGACGCGGAATACCGCGAAATCGGATAGCTGAGCGCGAAATAGAACGCGCCAGCGATTGTCAGGATCAGGAATGGTTCCTGCGTGCGGGTGATCAGGATCTGGCTGGCTTTCAGCAGTTCAACATAGCCCAGAACCGAGACCAGCGCGCTGTCTTTCATCACACCCAGCGCGACCCCGACCCATGCAGGGAACACCGCGCGCCCTCCGATCGGGAAGACGACATATCGCAGATCCTGCCAATAGGTCATGCCCAGGCTGCGCGCGGCGCGGCGCATCGGATCACCAACGGCTTCAATCCCGCCGCGCGCCACATTCGCAACCAGTGCTGCCGTGTAGATGGACAGGATCACCACGCCCGAGGCAAACGGGTCCAGATTGAGCCCGACAATAGGTGCAAAGTTGTAAAACAGCACCAGCTGGATGATCAGAGGGACCGACCGGAAAATATCCAGAACCGGAGCCAACGTCAGGGTCGCTGCCAGTTTGCCCTCGTACAGAAGCCAACCGCACACCACGCCAAAAACCGTTCCAATGGAAATCGAAAGCACTGAAATCCAGAGCGTTCGCAGCGCGGCTTCGCCCAGAAACCACAGATCGTTGATGTTGAAGCCGCTGAAAAAGCTGACAGTGGGTTGCATCTGTGCCTCCTTCAGTAGCGGAAAAGCCGGGACGCCAGCAGGCGCGAGGCAAGCAGGATGATTTTGACAATCACGTAGTAGATGACCGCGGTGACGGCGAAATATTCAAAGATTCGGAAAGTGCGCGAGGCAAAGAACTGGGTCTCGCCCGACAATTCCCGGAAGCCGACCAGCATACCCAGTGACGACATTAGAACAGCCCAGACCATCTGGTTCGTGATCGGATGATAGACAATGCGAAACACCTGCGGGATCACGACGCGTGTGTAAGCCTGCCACGCTGTCATGCCCAGCGATCGGGACGCGCGTAGCTGTGTCTCGGGGACGGCCTGAAAGCCGCCACGGAAGTTTTCAGCCAGATAACCGGCGCAATTGAATGTCAGCCCGGCCAGCACGATGAAGTACGGCGACAGATGCAGGCCAAAGGCACCAAGCCCGAAGCCGAAAAAGAACAGCTGGAACAGCGCCGGAGTATTGCGCGCCAGTTCGACCCAGGCTGAGGCGAACCAGTAAAGCGGACCTTTCAGGTGCAGCCGCGTCAGCGCCAGACAAAGTCCGATGATAATGCCAAGGACCATTGCCAGCACGGCAACCTGTATCGTCAGCAGCGACGCCTCAAGCAGGTCCGGCAGGCTTTTCATCACCGGTCGCCAATGGAAGTTATAGTCGAACACGGGTGTTCCTCAAGCAATCTACCGGTCCTTTCGCCCGGCCATAGCCGGACGAAAGCATGGAGTAGGAAAGGGTCAGTACATTACGCCGGGAATGCGCAGCTCAGGCGCTTCGCCGCCGACATATTTACCCCAATGCTCCTGATAGCGGCCCGAACGCACCTGGTGGGTCACGAACAGGTTCAGGAAGTTCAGCCAGGTGACATCTTCGCGCTTGCCTACAACCGAAGTGTAGTCGGTGGTCCATGGCATGCGAGGGCCGGCAACAACAGTGTCATATTGCTGGGTAATCGGCAGCACGGCAGTGTTTGTGGTAATGCCGATATCGGCCTTGCCCTGAGCCACCGCCAGGAAAACCTCATTCTCGGACTGGTAGCCCTGGTAATTGCCTTCTTCGCCCCATTCGGCGGCGATCTTCAGCCATTCCTGCTCGGGCACGGTGCCGATCGCGGCGGCCACGCGCTTGCCACGGATATCCTCGAAGGTCTCAATGCCGCTTTCGGCATTCACGACACCCTGCGCATAATAGATGGCGTAAGGAATGGTAAAGCCTACCGTCCGCGCCCGTTCAAGGCTGTCCGAGGTTGCTCCGAACACAACGTCTGCGCGTCCGGTGACGATCACTGGCAGGCGTTCGGCCCAGGTCAACGGCAGGATTTCGGCCTCAACTTCAAGTGCGGCGGCCAGATCATTGCAGTATTCGACGTCAAAGCCTGCCGGTTCGTTATTCGCGTCGCGATACCCAATTGGCGGAAAATCCAACACAACACCGCAGCGCAATGTCCCGCGATCTACGACATCGTCCAGCGTGTCCGCCATCGCAGGAGTTGTGGTGATAGTGGTGAGGGCCGCCAGTGCGGCGAGTTTCTTGAGCATGTGATCCTCCCTGAATCAGTCGATACGCGCAGCTATAGAGGATATTGTATCCAACATCCAGTATTTTGTTGAACAGGAAGAGCCAGCTTTTAAAAGGTGTCGTGGCTCTTGGATGTGATTGAAATGACTGACTTGGCCCGCGTGGTAGGCCCTCGTTCGTCGGCGGCCAAATGGATTTGACACCATGTTCTACTGGAGTTGGAGGTTTTTGGCTGAACGTGGTCCGTCGTCAAACGTGAAGGTGCATTGTGCTCGGAGGCTGGGGAGCTTTCAGCTTGAGACGGAAAACGTTTTGTGATGGGAGCGTGCGACGCCCAGGCAACTCCAGCCTGTGTCTTTCAAAGAAAAGCGGCAATGCTGACCCGCGCAGCCAAATGCGCGTTCGGTCAGACTTTGACGGCTTGTAGTTCTTCGAGCAGGTCGAGGAGTTGATTGAGTTTTTCTCGTCCCATTTGTTTTTCGATGCTTTGGTAGA
>NZ_JBQFZK010000007.1:0-154646 GCF_056542185.1 Ruegeria sp. AE4
TCCCGCTAACATATTGCCCCGAGGCATCCGTGGTCCATTCAGCATATGACCCGTTCGCATTTTGCCACAGCACCTTGTAGCCACCGCCCGAAGCTTCGGCCTGAAGCGCCTGCCAGCCCGGCAGGCTGTCTGGCCCAATTGTATTGCCATTATACGTCAGGTTGATGGTACCGTTGATCAGGTACTCACCGCGGGTTGAAGACGCGAGTGTGGTCGACCCGCTGGTCTCGATATTGGTTGTGGCGTGGCCGGTCTGGCCGTCATTGTTCAGATCAACACCATAAAAGGCCTCGACATCCACGACATTGGCGATGCCGGTCCCGCTAACATATTGCCCCGAGGCATCCGTGGTCCATTCAGCATATGACCCGTTCGCATTTTGCCACAGCACCTTGTAGCCACCGCCCGAGGCTTCGGCCTGAAGCGCCTGCCAGCCCGCCAGCGAGTTCTGCCCAATAGACTGGCCACCATAAATCAAAGCAATGTTCGAACTTCCACCATCCAGCACATAAAGCCCTTGGCTGGCATGTTGTAACGTCGTTCCCTGTGTATCAATATCTGAAAGCTGCATTGCAGACTTGATATTCGACCGGGCATACTGCTGTAACCCGTCAAGAAACTGGACCAACTCTACGTCGTCTGCAATGGTGAAAGTTGTGCGCGTGACGACGTCCAAAAACTCGTACAAAACGCCGTTTTCAAAGAATAAATAGTTACTTATCGCGCTGACAAATCTGACAGTGTCTGTGCCGGTTCCACCTGTAAACGTGCCTGCGTTGCTCTGCACAACAGCCAGATCATTGCCCTGGTCCCCAAAGACCTGGTCAGCGCCGGTACCTTGGGCCACAAAAATGATATCGTTGCCTTGGCCGCCATAGATGGTGTTGTTATTGCTTCCGTTGGACAGCGAGTGAATGGTGTCGTTTCCGTCGTTCCCGCGCAAGACGTTCTGAGCGGTATTGCCGACAATAGTATCAGCACCCGATCCGCCAGACGCGTTTTCAATCACAACACCATGCGCGATTGTGAAACCACCTTTTATTCCAGCCGCATGCGAAATCAGCCCACCTCCGGTGACGGAATAGTCCAATGTGGCGGCCCGGAGATCTATGTGTGCGTTCGAACTGCCAACATGTTGTATTGTGTCAATCCCGCCAGTATCCCAAATGGCCTGATAACCAGTTCCTGCGACGTTTGCAGAGGGAAGTGTGTAGGTATTGCCCCCGGAATTATATGAAGTATTCGCCCCATACATGGCCTGCAACGCGGCAATATCCAAAGCCCCAAGCCCCGTTGAACCACCGTACGTTGCGTTAAAGTGTAGCCCCCCGTTTTGTGAAGTCCATCCATCGTTATACGACATCACAGTGTAGACACCCTGATTGAGGCCCGCCGCCCCAAACGAGTCGAATGGCGACGTTACACCGCTCAACACGGTTGTACCCAATCCGGTGTCATGAGGATGCCCCAACCCAAGGGCGTGACCTAATTCATGGACCAAAGTAGTAAAGAAATACCCGCCCGGATCACCGTTTCCGTTGAAAGAAGCAGTCCAGTATGACGTGTTGAACGCGCCATAGGATGTCCCGCTCGATGGCGAATAATGAAATCCGAGAGTTCGCGGGTTTTCAAAGAATGAGGAAGGCGCGAGAACCTCAACCAAGTCAGCGGAACCGGAGGTGACTTCGACAAAAGTAATGTTTGCAACGGCTTCTATTGCGGCCAGCGCCGCACGGAACTCCGCCTTATGCTCTGATGACCAAGCCTGCGTATCAGAGAAGTGCCCGAAACTGTAGGAAATCACCGTCGTGGTCGACGGATTCCCGTCACCATATGCATAGGTGCCCTGGATAGAGCTGAGCGGAGAACTTACGGACGGTCTGGGGATTGTTGTAACGGTGGCCATTTTCTGTCTTAGAAATTAGGTGTTATTGATTGCGCTGAAACTGCTCGAACAAAGTGTTCTTTTTGGGGCAAACGCGTACTGGAGTGTCTCCTGCAAACTACATTATCAACGGCTATTCAAGAGTTACATTCTAGAGGAACAGACCCATTTTTATTAAGCGCATACATGAATAAGAATATTTCCAAAAAACCGGTCGGATAGCGTGCATAGGCCGACTTAATACACGCAAAATTGATTTTCCTGGCGGTCCATACCAACGACAGTTTTGAGCACCTGTAGTGGCAGAAGCAAAGGCGCGCGGATCTTTTCTTTAGTCCCGAGTCGTAATTCTTCTCAGATCCCAAAAGTTTGGTTCGAACAAGGTGCCTTTCGTTCGGGGTTTCGAACCCAAGCGCGCGCCTGCACAAAGGGCCCAATTACCCTGAGGGTAAGGCCCTGGCTGTGACGTCCAACACCGCCGCTCATGTGCGAAGCAAAGCCTTGCCATGGGTCAGACCATTCACCTTCTCCAGGATAGCGTCTGCGTCAATGCAATGGTGCCGATGGAGGTCGCCGATTGTCCCTGTCTGACCAAAATGTTCGACCCCCAATGGGATGGTCTGATGTCCCTGTACGGCACCCAGCCAAGACAATGTCGCGGGGTGTCCGTCGATCACGGTAACCAGCTTGCAGTGGCACGGCAGACCGGACATCAAAGTTTCGATGTGGGACCGAGCCGCCTGATTGCCGCGCGAACGCGCCCGTTGCGCTGCCGTCCACCCAGCGTTTAGCCGGTCTGCCGAAGTCACCGCCAGCACTCCAATGTCTTTGCGTCCTTCGCCCATCACGCCAGCGGCTTTGATCGCTTCGGGTGCAACGGCCCCCTGATAGGCGATTACGACCTCGCAATTCGGCCCCGGTTTTCGCAACCAGTATGCGCCATCAATAGCACCTTGACGGAACTCATCGTCCACGCGTTTGCCAGGCTGTTCAATCGGGTTTGTCGTCAAGCGCAGATAAACCGAACCGCCTGTTTCGTCACGCAGCCAGGTGCGTTCGTCCGGTTGCCCTTCGCCATCACGCTGCAGGTAGTCAAAGGCCCACTCCATGATCACAGCCAGTTCATCAGCAAAGGCTGGCTCAAAGGCCGCCAGTCCGTCCTGGCTCATCCCGATCAAAGGTGTGCCAATGGATTGATGCGCGCCGCCTTCTGGGGCCAGAGTTATGCCCGAAGGCGTGCCGACCAGCATAAAGCGCGCATCCTGATAACAAGCATAATTGAGCGCATCGAGGCCACGGCTGACAAAGGGGTCATACACAGTACCGATCGGGATAAGCCGCTTGCCGAACAGGGAATGCGAAAGGCCCGCAGCGCCCAAAAGCAACATGAGGTTCATCTCGGCAATACCAAGCTCGATATGTTGCCCTTCGGGAGTAAATTCCCATTTTGCCGTCGAGGGGATACGATGTTCAATAAAAGCGTCGGCTTGCTCGGATCTGGCAAACAGTTTGCGCCGATTAACCCACGGGCCAAGGTTTGTTGTACCAGTGACATCAGGAGACGTCGTCAGGATGCGCTCGGCCAATTGGCTGTCGCCTTTCGACAAGTCGTCCAAAATCTTGCCGAAAGCCATTTGGGTTGAAATTTCGCGGCTTGTTTCGATGTCAATCGCTGGAACATCCAGCTTGCCATCGAAATAGCGTCGCGGACCTTTGGCAAAGAAGGGAACTTTCGACAGAAAGTCTTTCAGCGCCTCCGGGTCCTGCACTGCCGCAAGCGGTTCCCATTCCTCGCCGGCGGGCACGCCCATATGTTCTTGCCACGCGGCGAACTGGCTGTTGTTCATCAGCCCGCCGTGGTTGTCCTTGTGGCCCGCAATTGGCGTGCCCCATCCCTTTACGGTATATGCAAGGAAACAGGTTGGGCGGTCATGTTCGATGGCGGCAAAAGTTTGGGCCATGGTCTCAACGCAGTTGCCGCCGAGGTTTTCCATCAATGCAGCGAGTTCGGCATCTGTGCGCCGTTCGATCAGCGCCGTCACATCACCCTGATCGCCAAGATCGTCCATGAGGCGCTTTCGCCAAACCTCGCCACCCATGAACGTCAGGGCCGAGTATTCCTGGTTCGAGCAGGCATCAATCCAGTCTCGCAGCCGATCGCCGCCAGGTTCTTTGAAGGCCGCGCGCTGCAACACGCCGTGCTTCACGCGCACAACATCCCATCCGAAGGCATCAAAGATTTTTTCGATCCGTTCGAACAATCCTTCACGAACGATGCCGTCAAGCGACTGCCGATTGTAGTCGATAATCCACCACGTGTTGCGCAGGCCGTTTTTCCAGCCTTCCTGCAATGCTTCGTATACGTTGCCTTCATCCAGTTCAGCGTCGCCTACAAGCGCCACCATGCGCCCCATCGGGGCATCTGCCCCCCA
Organism: Ruegeria sp. AE4; assembly: GCF_056542185.1. Taxonomy (NCBI): domain Bacteria; kingdom Pseudomonadati; phylum Pseudomonadota; class Alphaproteobacteria; order Rhodobacterales; family Roseobacteraceae; genus Ruegeria; species Ruegeria sp. AE4. The sequence goes on from NZ_JBQFZK010000007.1 coordinate 4,318, forward strand.
GTTTTTGGCCTTGACATAGTCCTGAATGATCGAAGCAAACGAGGTGATCGCGACACCCAAACCTACCGAACCTGTCGAGAAGTCGACATCATCGATATCCTTTGTCCGGCTGGGATAACTTTGCACGCCGCCAAACCCGCGAAAGTTTACCATCTTTTCGCGGGTCTGGTTGCCCATGAGGTACTGCATCGCGTGGAAAACCGGTGACGCATGCGGTTTGACCGCAACCCGATCTTCCGGACGCAAAGCCGAAAAGTATAGCGCAGTCATGATCGAAACCATCGACGCGGACGACGCTTGGTGACCACCGACCTTTATCCCATCAACCTTGGGCCGGATATGATTGGCATGGTGGATCATCCAATGCGACAACCACAGCAGACGCTGTTCAACGGTTTTCAACTGGTTGGGATCATATGGCATGGTGGTCTCCGAGACTCAGGCGGCACTGCGGGCAGGGTAGGGCAAAGCTTGCTCTAAATCTGCAAGGATATCATCAACGTCTTCCAGCCCGACGGAAAGACGGATCAGACCGTCGCTGATCCCATGTTCTGCCCGTTCTTCCGCAGTATAAGTCGAATGAGTCATGGATGCCGGGTGCTGGATCAGGGTTTCTGCGTCCCCCAAGGACACGGCGCGCTGGATCATGTTCAGGCGGTTCATGAACTCGATGCCACCGGACAGGCCAGACTTGATTTCAAAGGCGATCATGGCGCCGGGCTGCGACATCTGGCGTTGTGCGACATCGTGCTGGCCAAAACTCTCAAGCCCCGGGAAATAAACCTCACTGACGGCCGGGTGTGCCTGAAGGTAATCGGCGACAACCTTGGCGGACGCACAGTGGCGATCCAGTCGCAGGTTCAGTGTCTTCAGTCCACGCAGGATCAGCATTGCGTTGAAAGGTGCCATCACTGCGCCTGTCATGTCCTTCATGCCGACAAGCCGGATCTCAGAAATCTGCTCGGCGGTTCCGACCACAAGACCCGCGACCACATCGCCATGCCCGCCCAGATATTTGGTGGCGGAGTGCAGGACGATATCCGCGCCGTGCTCGATCGGGCGGGTCAGATATGGGCTGGCATATGTATTGTCGACCACAACCTGTGCACCGACAGAATGTGCAATCTCTGAACTGGCAGCGATATCCACCAAGCGCATGTTTGGATTGGCTGGGGTTTCAAAATAGACGACGCGGGTTTTTTCGGAAACAGCGGCTTTCAGGTTCGCAGGGTCCGTCATGTCGACATGGGTAATAGTGACACCCCATTTTGCCAGACCGTGGCGCATGAAAGCGAATGTGCAGCCGTAGAGCGTCTTGTCGACAATGACTTCGTCACCTGGCGACAGCAGGGTCCAAAGTACGGCGGTAATTGCACCCATCCCGCTGGACAGTGCAAGTCCAGCCTCGGCACCTTCCAGCACGGCAATGCGCTTTTCAAGAAGGTCACATGTCGGGTTCGATATCCGGCTATAGATATGACCTGCGCGCTCACCGGCAAACATTTCCCCACCAGCCTCTGCGGTTTCGAAGGAGAAAGTTGAGGTCAAGTGGAGGGGCGGGGTCAGCGCACCATCGTTTTCAAACGGGTTGTAGGCATGATGAATGGCGCGAGTGGCAAATCCGGTTGTGCGGGTCACGGTGGGCTCCTGATCTAAGTTGTTATCACTTTGCGCCTTTACTTTGAGCAATAGGTTGCGAATAATGCCAAGGTAAGGATCAATATTGGCATATTATGCTAATAATGGAGAGAAGATGGACGCCAAAGACAGGCAGATCATTCGAGCGTTGCAGCGGGACGGGCGTATGACGAACCAGGATCTTGCTGATGAGGTCAACCTGTCTCCTTCACCGTGTCTGCGGCGGGTCAAAAACCTTGAGGCCAGCGGTGTCATCAAAGGATACAGCGCCGATGTGGACGCTGCCGCATACGGGATGGCGATTACCGTCTTTGTCCGCATCCGGCTTGAGCGGCACAATGAAACAGATGTGCAGAAATTCGAAAAACGCGTTCGAATGATCGATGAAGTTTTAGAATGCCATGTGCTGACCGGCGCAATGGATTACCAGTTGCGGGTATTGGTATCGGACCTCGAAGCATACGAAGACTTTATTCGAAACCGAATTCACCCGATCGGCGGAATAGCTTCGATCGACACCAGTTTTGTCTATGGAACAGTCAAGAAAACAGCGGTGTTTCCAGCCTGAGATGGCTTGAGTTCTCGAAAGTGACCCTTAGCATTGAGTTCCAGATTGTTAGGATGCAAAATAACCGGTTTCGAGGTTCTGAGACTATGGGTATTTGCCGTTAGAAAATTCACCTACTGGATACACCTCCACAAAAGCAACATAATCATCATTACACGCATCTTCTGCAAGGCAACCTGCCCGTACACTCTTCCTAAAATACGCCTTAGTTCGAAATCTCAGGGTCGGGTCACGACAAAATCCGGCACAATCGCTGCTTGTTTGATAGCTTCCTCAACATCATGCCCGGCGAAGAATCCAAAATCCGAGACAAGTGCCGAAGCCACTCCGGCATGACGCGCGCCCAGAATGTCAGTATGCAGACTATCACCCACCATCAGAACGCGGGATTTGTCGACAGGCCCAAGTCGCTTAAAAGCAAGATCATAGATATTGCCGAAAGGCTTTCCATAAAACTGCGGGGTTACGCCCGTCCGGTCGGCCAAACGGTGCGCGAAAAGACCGGGTTCTTTGGAAAAGCCGTACTCGCGTGGGGCAACGATGTCCGGGTTGCCAACCAATACCGGGCGGGGTCGGCTTAGCAATGCCGCCTCCAACATCGCCTGCCGGGTTTCGGTCCAGGCGGCTGACCCGATCATCAGAAAACCATCAACAGTTTCGTAGGGTTGCGGGTCATCCTCCAGATAGGTTAGTTTCAAATCTTCCAAATCGCGAAGCCCGGCGCTGGGTGTCGCCATCAAACCCCAGTGCAGCCCATGTTGACCATTCAGCCCGGACAGCAACGTAGCCCGACTGGTAATCACATCCTGCGGAGCGAAGTCATATCCCAGCCTGGTGTATTTCTCCAACAGCGTGGCGTGGGGAAACCCGGCGGCATTCGACACCACCAGGACACGTTTGCCCGCAGCCGTTAGTGACTTGATCCGTTCCGGCGTATCGGGGATTGCTGTTTCTCCGATATTGAGAACCCCGAACGCATCCAGAAGAAATACGTCAAACTCATCCATAATTTCGGAAAGGGTCTCGATACGACGATAACTCACGTCGTTCGGTTCAATATCTGGAAGGCGGTGCCGGACGGCTTCGTATGCCTTAAAAGCCTCCTGCGCTGAGAATCCGGTCAAATGATCGCTCCTCGTACCTTTGCCGAAACCCATTCGCTGATCATGACCGCAAAAAGAATTACAATCAGGATGAGGCTGACTTGCGGCCACGCCAGAACATTAAGCGAGGCCGAGAGCTGCAACCCGATGCCACCGGCACCAACCAGACCAAGCACTGTAGACTCGCGAATATTGATATCCCAACGAAAGACCGCAATTCCGGCAAAAGCTGGCAGGATTTGCGGAACGATCCCATATGCCATGACTTGCCACCGCGAAGCACCGGTGGCTGTGATCGCCTCGACCTGACCGTGATCAATCTCTTCAATCGCTTCATAAAGAAGTTTGGCGCAAAACCCGATTGAACGAATGGCGATTGCTATGACACCGGCGAACACGCCCGGTCCGATGATAGCGATCAATAGAAGCGCCCAGATCAGCGAGTTGATTGAGCGGGTCGAGACAATGACCAACAAGGCAATGGGGCGGATGAACAACGCCGACGGGGTAGTATTGCGGGCCGCCAAAAAGGCAACCGGCACGGCCATGCACAGAGCGATGATCGTGCCCAGTGTAGCGATGTTCAGTGTATCCCAGATCGGGCGACCCAGCTGGGTAATATAATCCCATTTCGGAGGTGTTGCGCGGGTCCAGATATCGTTGGCGATACGGGGTGCGTCCCAGACGAAAAACCAGGTTGTCGATTCCGAAATGAGCTGCCAACAGTAGACAAAAACCGCTACTCCCAGAAGCCAGCCAAACCAGCGAACCAGGCTTTGGCGCGTCGTCCGCCTGCGCCAGATTTGTGTATCGTCGCGTTCAAGAACCGGCATTACTGAACCCTCGCGCGGATAATTCCCGAAAGGTATTCAAGGGCCATGACGATCCCGATGATAAGGATCAGAATGGCGGCAGCCGTATCATATTCATATCGATCAAACGCGGTGTTAAGTGTCGCGCCAATGCCGCCTGCCCCCACCAGCCCGAGAATAGCGCTTTCCCGGAAATTGATGTCGATCCGGTACATGGAAAGACCCACAAGCCTAGGCATGATCTGAGGCTGAACCCCGTAGTTGATCCATTGCAGCCATCGTGCACCAGAGGCCTGAATCGCCTCAGCCTGAACTTTGTCCATCGCCTCGATATCTTCGGCCAAAAGCTTGGAAAGAAACCCAATGGTTGCGAAAGACAGCGTCAAAAATCCTGCCAGCGGGCCAAAGCCAAAGATGGCCACAAGCAAAATGGCAACGATAATTTCCTGCAATGCCCGGCTTAACGCGACAATGCCGCGGCACATTATGTAAATTGGCAACGGGGCGATATTACGTGCAGCCCCCAATCCTATCGGGATCGAAATCAGGATACCGACAACCGAAGCGGCCACGGTCATCACAATGCTTTCCAGAAGACCGGCCCAGATATCCGACCACCGTGAAATGAAATCCGGGCTGGTAAAGGCAAGGACGAACGCCCATCCCCTGTCCAGTCCCTCATAGACCCTGCCCCAATCAACATCGATGGTCATGAAAGCCGCAATCAGGTAGGCGAAGAACCCAAGTATCAATGCCCTGCGCAGCAACGTGTTTTTGATAAAGGCCGGTTTGCGCCAGCCTTTTCCCAGCATGTCGTCAAGTTCTCGATGGCTCATTCTGCGGCCTCGACATCTTCATCCTCATCCACTTTTTCGATGGTCGCTTCCCAGTCTTCCTCGCCGTAAATCTCGGTCAGCTTTTCCGGGGTGAGCCCTGTTGGAAGACCATCAAACACGATTTCGCCAAAGCGGAGGCCCACGACACGCGGAACGAACATCTGGGCTAGAGCCACGTCATGGATGTTGATGATGGCCGCCAGCCCGCGCTCCTGACACAGCTCGGTGATCAGCCGCATGATCTGTCGACTGGTCTTCGGATCCAGCGACGCGGTCGGTTCATCGACCAGCAACAACTTTGGGTCCTGGATCAGAGCGCGGCAGATACCGACCCTTTGGCGTTGACCACCCGACAACTCGTCCGCGCGTTTGTCAGCCATATGCAACAGCCCCACCCGGTCCAGCAGGCGGAAAGCCTCGTCCACATCCGACTGCGGATACCGCCGCAGAAAGCTGCGCCAGAATCCCACATACCCCAACCTACCGGACAATACGTTTTCCATCACGGTGAGGCGTTCGACCAGGGCATATTCCTGAAAGATCATACCCATTTCGCGGCGTGCTTTCCGCAACGCACCCGACCCGAGTTTGGTCAGGTCCATGTCATCCAGAAGAACACCGCCGCTTGTGGGTTCAACCAAGCGGTTGATGCAACGGATCATGGTCGATTTTCCCGCGCCCGAGGGTCCAATTAGTGCAAGCACCTGCCCTTTGGGTACCTCAAGATCGATGGCCTTCAGTGCCTGATCTCCGGTCTTGTAGGTTTTCGTCAGCTTTTGAAGACGCAGCATAAATTGCCCCCGATTAGGGTGATTAGCGGGCCTTTTCAGGCCCGCTGGATTAAGCAAGACTTATTGGCAGGCGTAGGAGACGCCGTTTGCCGCGTCAATTTTGCGAATGACGTCCCAGAATTCCTGGTAAGTCATCTCAAGAAATTGGCCTTCGTTCGACTTGGAAAACTCCGCTTCAAGCGTCGTCCCTTCCCACTCGAAGTTGAAGAAAGCATTGCGGATTTTCTCCTGCAATTCGGGCGTCAGGTTGTAGACAGTGCCAAATCCGGTGGTTGGGAAGGTCTGCGATTTGTAAATCGTAACAACATCTTCCTCCTTGATCACATCCCGCAAAATCATCCGTGCCTTTACCGAATTTGCAATCGATGCCGCTGGATAGTCCTTGTTCGCCACACCAAGGATCGAGTTGTCGTGCTTTCCCGAATAGACGGGTTCGAAGTCGCGATCGGGCAGAAGATCAAAGTCACTTTTCAGGATCGCCGACGGTGCTTTGAAGCCCGAGTTGGACGTGGGTGACGTGAAGGCAAGTTGCTTACCTTTGATATCCTCAACCTTTTCGATGCCCGAGCCTGGGTAGGTGATGATCTCCATTTCATAACCGAAGTTACCGTCTTTTGAGGCCATAATCGTAAACGGTCGGAACCCGGCACAGTTTACTGCCAGTGGGTTGGACCCGGTGTTGAAGCCCGCAATATGCAGGCGTCCCGACCGCATCGCCTCGATCTGGGCGGCGTTGTTTTGGACCGGAAAAAAGACCACGTCCTTGCCTGTCTCAGCCTTCAGATGCTCTAGAAAGTCAGACCACGCGGTTTTGTATACGGCTGGGTCTTCGACCGGTGTATAGGCAAAAATCAGGGTGTCAGGATCAATTAGCTGGGAAGAATCTGTGGGGATATCCGCAATCAAATCCCCATCCACGTCGCAAAATCGCTCGTCCAGATCACCCCTCGGGCAATCTTGCGCCGAAGCTGTGCCGGAAAGCGACATAAGCGAAATTGCCGATGCCCCAATCAATAATCTGATGTCTATCTTCATGTTTTCCTCCCAGTCATGCGCGGTCTTTTTGCAGTCCGCTGTTCGTCATTCGTTTCAGTGTTTACGGGGCGACGAGAACATCAACCTCGGCACCGTTGATCGCGTTAAGCAATTCTCCTGTTGGTTTCGTGTCGGAAACTATGGAATCCAGGCTGGTCAGGTCTCCGACCTGAGACAGGCCTTTACGGCCAAATTTCCCTGAATCGATTAAAAGATGTCGATTTGCTGCGCGCGTCAGCATCATTCTTTTGACAGCCGCAAAACCGCGCACGGTTTCTGAAGGGCCTTCAACCGAAAAACCCGACGAGCCGATCATGCATCTGTCGACATTGAACCGAGACAGGAATTCCAGCGTTTCGGTTCCAATCGTCGCAGATTCGGTTGCCAGATATTCTCCTGGACAAAGCAGAACCTCGGCAGCCCCATGGCCGAGGGTCATTGCCACCGGAATAGAATTTGTAATCACTGTGCAAGGAGTGCCGAGATAGGCCAATGCACGGGCCATCTCGATTGTGGTCGAACCGGAATCGATCATGACCGTTTCACCATCGCGCACCAGCCCCGCCGCGCTGATTCCTATGCGTTCGCGCTCCTCAATTCGCGCGTTGGCCCGCTCGTCCAGACCTGGATAATGCCCTTGTGCCGGGGCAGATGCCCCTCCGTGCGCGCGTGCGATCAGGCCGTCATTCGACAGGGCGTCAAAATCCCTGCGCACCGTCTCGTTAGAGACGTTGAAACGCTGGGCCAATTCATTGATGCGAACGTGCGGGCGAAGCTTCAACTCCAGCAGTATTTGCTGGCGCCGGTCGGATTTCTTTACCCTACCCCGTCCCTTTTCAATCGTTTTGGCACGTATTTTCGTTTTGGACATCCAACAACCCAATCAGGTTTCAAACCCCACTTTTGTGGGATTTCGGGCATAATGCAATAATTTTTGTTGCATAACCCTCAGTAGGTTGTGACAATTCGGAAGAGTCCAAAGCGCAAGGCAAGAATGTGTGAATTGAACCGTTTCATAGTGAAAACCCAAGAACCACCGTTAACGACTGAAGGTTATTCTGGGTGCGCTATTGATACCGTGTCATTGAGGGCAGCATGAGCGACGGCAACATAACAGACCAGATTGCAGCACTTCCGATGCGCTGGGACAGGGATGGAAAACTACGCGTTCTGATGGTGACTTCGCGCGATACTGGGCGGTGGGTCATCCCAAAAGGTTGGTTGATGGAAGGAAAGAAACCTTGGCATGCCGCCGAAATTGAAGCTCTGGAAGAAGCAGGTGCAGTCGGGGCAATCTCGAAACAGCCGATTGGCCAATTTTTCTACGACAAGCGCTTTGAGGGCGCGAATAGCGTTCGCTGCCGCGTTACCCTCTATCCCATGGTCGTTGAAAAACTGAAGCGGCGTTGGAAAGAACGGGAAGAACGGACGCGTCACTGGTTTTCACCGGGGAAAGCGGCAAAGCTGGTGGAAGAAAGAGATCTGTCAAGTTTTCTGAGAAATCTGACGGGCAATCAGAACGCCCAGTCTGTCATTAACAAGCTACGAAAAGCTGGATGAGAAAGCGCCTGACAAAACAAAAGATACTGGTGCACGATAACCAAAGGGAGGAATGATAATGAAAAAACTTACATCCACGGCCGTCGGGTCGCTGATTGCAATAGCCGCATCTGTGTCGGCAGCGCAGGCAGACAAGCTGACACTCTATTGCTCGGCGCAGGAAGACTGGTGCCAACTCATGGCGCGCAGTTTCGAAGATGCAACGGGCATCGACGTCAACATGACGCGTAAGTCGTCAGGCGAAACCTTTGCCCAGATTCGTGCCGAAAGCTCGAACCCGAAAGGAGACGTTTGGTGGGGCGGCACGGGTGATCCGCATTTGCAGGCCGCCGAAGAGGACCTAACAATGGAATACATGTCGCCAATGCGCGACCAGCTTCATGATTGGGCAATTTCCCAAGCCGAAAGTGCCGGAAACAGAACGATCGGCATTTATTCCGGCGCACTTGGGTATGGCTATAACGCAGACCTGCTGGCGGCCAATAACCTACCCGAACCCGCCTGTTGGAAAGACCTGCTAAAGCCTGAATACAAGGGTCACGTTCAGATGGCCAACCCGAACTCGTCTGGTACGGCCTACACAACGCTGGCCTCGATGGTGCAGATCTTTGGCGAGGATGAAGGTTTTGAGTTCATGAAAGGCCTGCATTCGAATATCAACCAGTATACAAAATCCGGATCTGCACCAATCAAAGCAGCCGGTCGAGGCGAGAACACGATTGGCATCGTCTTCATGCATGATGCGGTAAAGCAGGCTGTTTCGGGTTTCCCGATCAAGGTAGTCGCGCCTTGTGAGGGTACGGGATACGAAATTGGCTCGATGTCCATTATTGAAGGCGCCCGCAACGAGGAAGAGGCGAAGAAATTCTATGACTGGGCGCTGTCGCCCGAGGCGCAGAACCTTGCTCTTCAGGTCAGCGCGTTTCAGGTGCCATCAAATAAGAGCGCAGAAACGTCGGAAAGCGCGCCTGACATGAGTCAGATCAAGCTGATCGACTATGACTTCAAAAAGTATGGTTCCTCAGACGAACGAAAGCGTCTGTTGCAGAAATGGGACGAAGAGGTTTCGGTTCTGCCGCAGTAAATGGCCAACCATATTACAAAAAAGACCCGTCCGGTTCTGATCTTTTGGGTCATCGCCGGGTGGGTCGGGTTTTGCCTGCTGCCGTGGTATATGGTCGACGGCGGCCTGTGGTCATTCGAATGGCTTTTTGACGGTTACCCGTTTGACGAAGATTATGCCCCCGCTGCATTCCTGATCGCACAGGGTGAGAAGCTTTGGCTTGCCCCACTGTTGATCGCTCTGACCTTACCCCTTCTGGCGCTGAAGCGAGCCAAGTCTGACCCCCTCTATGCCCGGGTTCTGATCCTTTCCGGTGCGCTCGGCTTCGGCTGGTTGATCGCACAGGGATTCGGGATTGGCATCAGGGGTTTCAATTTCAATTGGTTGGAAGCCTATTTTGGCGAACTTGGTGATCGCCAATTCGGTATGGGCTATGGCGCAATGATTTGCGCTTCAAGCTTTCTGTTCCTGTTGACCCAAGGCATTGCGGCAAGAGGTGCCATCAACGGTGACGTCTTTGTTGTTAGTGCGATTGGCGGTGTGATTACCATCGTCACCGTCTTTGTTTTTTTTCCGATCGCCAAGATGCTGTTCGCTGCCTTTGTCACTGAAGATGGCGCATATTCCATTGCTGTCTTCTTTTCAAAGTTCTTTGATGCCCGGCTTTGGGGGTTGGGGTGTTTTTATGGTGCCAGATGCGGCGCGGCATGGAACTCGCTGTTTCTTGCCATCCTGGTTGGCTTCGTCACGACTGCCCTGGGTTTGTGCTTTGCACTGGTCGTGACCCGCTCGGGTTTCCGCTACAAACGCGTGCTGCGGGCTTTGACTGTTCTTCCGATCATCACCCCGCCATTTGTGATTGGCCTCGCGCTGATCCTGCTTTTTGGTCTGTCAGGCTCGGTCACACGGTTCGTCGCCGAGCTGTTCGGCACGCAGCCAACGCGCTGGCTGTACGGAATGCCAGGCATATTCATCGCACAGGCCCTTGCATTCACGCCCATTGCATTCCTCGTTCTTATCGGCGTGGTGGAAGGCGTCTCGCCATCTATGGAGGAAGCGGCCCAGACTCTCCGCGCCAGCAGATGGCAAACGTTCAGGACAGTGTCCCTGCCCCTGATGCGCCCCGGTCTTGCCAATGCATTTCTTTTGGGCTTCATCGAAAGCATGGCCGACTTCGGAAACCCGCTTGTTCTGGGTGGGAATTTCGACGTTCTATCGACCGAGATTTTCTTTGCCATCGTCGGGGCGCAATATGACCAAGGACGGGCCGCCGTTCTGGCCATGGTATTGCTGTTTTTTACTCTTTCGGCCTTTTACGCACAGCGTGTTTGGCTGGGCAAGAAAAGCTATACCACCGTAACAGGCAAAGGCGACGCAGGCGTGCACCCTTTGATGCCTACGGGTCTTTCTGTTCCAGTGCTGGTAATCGCTCTTGGCTGGGCGGTGTTCACGATCATTGTCTATGCAATGATCATCTACGGCAGTGTGGTCGAGCTTTGGGGGGTCAATAACTCCCTGACCCTAAAGCACTACGTCACGGCATTCTCTGTTCGATTTGAAGAAGAGGGCATTCGTTGGACCGGCGCCGCGTGGGACAGCTTCTGGACTACCATAACCATTGCGGCGATTGCTGCGCCTCTGACGGCAGCGGTTGGGTTGGTCACGGCTTACCTATTGACCCGGCAAAGCTTTGCGGGAAAGAACGCTTTCGAGTTTGGGACCATGCTGTCCTTTGCAATCCCCGGTACGGTGATTGGTGTCAGCTATATTCTTGCCTTCAACGTTCCGCCCATCGAGATAACCGGCACAGGCGTTATCCTTGTTATCAGCTTCATATTCCGCAACATGCCGGTTGGGGTCCGTGCGGGCATCGCCAGCATGTCGCAACTTGACCGCAGTCTCGATGAATCCTCGCTGACCCTTGGTGCAAACTCGTGGCAGACATTTCGTCGTGTCATTCTGCCGCTGCTACGTCCCGCGATACTTGCCGCGCTTGTTTACAGTTTTGTCCGCGCGATGACGGCGATCTCGGCTGTGATTTTTCTGGTCAGTGCCGAATACGACATGGCAACCAGCTATATCATCGGGCGGGTCGAGAATAACGACTATGGTCTCGCCATTGCGTATTCGACGACGCTGATCTTCGTGATGCTGGCAGCGGTCGGTTTATTGCAAATTCTCGTCGGTCGGGTCCAGATCGGTCGGCGCACACAGAACACAACGGAGACACCCTCATGACCGACAACAAAATCGGTTCCAAGGCCGCCCCGGTATTATTTGAGAAAGTGTCGAAAGTGTTCGGCAAAAACGTTGTGGCTGTTGATAACATTAACCTTCATGTCGAAGCGGGAAAACTGGTCACGCTGCTTGGTCCGTCAGGCTGTGGGAAAACAACGACGTTGCGCATGATCGCCGGGTTAGAGATGGCAAGCTCTGGCAAGATTATGATTGGCAACCGGGACGTCACCAAACTGCCCGCAACAGACCGCGACGTATCAATGGTGTTTCAATCATACGCGCTGTTTCCCCACATGAGCGTGCTGGAGAACGTGATGTACGGCCTCACATTCTCGGGCTTTGCCAAGGATGAGGCTCGCAGCCGCGCCTTGCATGGCTTGCAATTGGTAGGGCTCAAGGGGTTCGACAATCGCCTTCCCTCCGAACTCTCGGGTGGTCAGCAACAACGTGTCGCCGTCGCGCGAGCGCTGGTTCTAGAACCACAGGTTCTGCTGTTTGACGAGCCGCTATCCAACCTTGATGCCAAGCTGCGACGCCAGGTGCGCGAGGATATCCGGGCCATTCAGCAAGACCTTGGATTGACGGTTGTCTATGTCACCCACGATCAGGAAGAGGCCCTGGCCGTCTCGGACGAGATTGTTGTGATGCGGAACGCCGCGATCGCTCAGATGGGTACACCTCGCGAGCTTTATGATGCCCCGAATGACCGGTTTGTTGCCGATTTCATAGGCGAGGCAAACCTGCTCAACTGTCAAATCATTGCAACTGACGGTGATACTGCAACGATCGAGATCGAAGGATACCGTCACACTCTGCCGCGTCGGGGTTTGACCAATGGGCCCGCAACCATCGCTGTACGACCCTCGCGCCTTGTGATTGGTTCTGATGACGGCATCGCCGCTACAGTGGCGAAGGCAACCTATGTTGGCGTGCGGATGGAATACACGCTGACCGGCGCATTTGGTCAGGTTTTTGCGGTCCACGATGATGTTGATGCACCGCTTGCACCGGGTACCGAAATCAGGATGGGGTTTGCGGGCAAAGGGCCGGTACTTCTGCCTGACTAGATGTCGAATTTACTGATCATCACTCACCCCGAGGTCGATATTGATCCGGATACCCCCATTACGGAATGGGGTCTGAGCACGACAGGTCGCCGGCGCGCCGCATCCTTTGCCGCCGGTGAAGCTATGGCCAATGTCAGCCATATCTGGGCCAGCAGCGAACGAAAGGCTCGCGACACTGGTGAGATTATGGCCGCGCCCTTGGGGTTGCCTCTAAATATCCACCCGGAACTTGGCGAGAATGATCGGAGTACCACTGGTTTCCTGCCACGGGAAAGGTTCGAGGCGGCCGCCGACGCATTCTTTGCCCAGCCGGACATTAGCTTTCGCGGTTGGGAAACTGCGGCCGACGCGCAGAGGCGCATTCACCGGGCAGTCTTGGAAATCACTCGTGCCCATGGCACCGGAGACCTCGCCATCGTTACACATGGCGCGGTCGGGACATTGTTGTGGTGTGAGCTTTCCGGAAATCCGATTGACCGCCAGTACGATCAACCGTCACAAGGCCATTATTGGCAGGCAAGCCTGACAACTTTGCAACCTAATTCCACTTGGTTGCCAATGGCCTAGGCGTTAAGCCCCCCAAGCGTTCTCTGCGATTTCCAACAAACTTTCAAATACATCTGGTGTGCCGACGATCACGCGCCCACCGTCGCGGATCATCGCGTCGGCGTCTTGATCTTCGACAACACCGCCCGCTTCTGCAACCAACAATTGCCCAGCCAGACAATCCCAGGCGTTCATGTGTTCTTCCACATAACCCAGAAGTCGCCCGGCTGCGACATAGGCCAATGACAATGCACCGCTGGCGTTTCTGTGAAACATGGAACCGCGCTCGATCAGTTCTGCAACCACCGGCACGACGTGGCGAGTTTCGATCCGGTTCGAATACCCCACAGAAACCGTCCCATCCCGAAGAGCAACCCCAGAGGCCACGTGTATCGGTGAACCGTTCAGTGTCGCGCCCTCTCCGCGTGTTGCCACAAAGGTCTCGTCCATATTCGGATCCCGGATCACACCGACCACAGTACGCCCTTCGGTGACACCGGCCAGAACAATCGTCCAAACGGGTATGCCATTGACGAAATTCGTAGTTCCATCAATTGGATCAATCACCCAGTCAAAACCGCTCTTGCCTGTGGCAGCGCCGTGTTCTTCGCCAAATATCCCATCCTGCGGCCAAGCATCCATGATCTTTTGGCGAATGAAGGCTTCGACGTTTTTGTCCGCCTCGCTCACCCAGTCCTGAGCACCTTTTTGATCGATAACCAGATTACTCCTGTCCAAGAAGTATTTCTCGGCCATCACCCCAGCTTCTTCACAGACCGCGATGGCAAAATCTCTGCGTTCCGAAAGACGATTCATGGCCTGTCCTTTTGTGTTTGTGTATCTAAGGCCAACATTGCGGTCCAAGCGGAAGGCTTGCAATGACTGAGTTGCAGCACCGTTCAATTCAATTCATGCCGCCTCGAGGTTGCCGAGCAAAATGGACGTCATATCGGCGGTTATCACCCCGTCTATGGCTACAACATCCATTCCAGTCTGATAATCAACGTTGCTTTTTGTAACTCCCGACAAATCCGCATCTGAATCCAAGAAGACCCATTGAGGTTCATGCGCAGTGGTTTTCCCAACAGCCACCTGCAAAATCGCCAGTGCATCCAGGGCATTGATGGTTCCATCTTGATTGATATCCGCTGCGATTAGGTTTTCCGCATCGGCGGGCCCCCATGTCGGATCGAGGCCAACCGAAATGCGTAACACTTGCAAAGCATCCATCGCGTCGATCTCTTTGCTCGCCGTTGAATAATGTTTGACGATGTCCAGTCTTCCGGGGAACGTGCCATCCGGAAGGTCCAAGTCAAATTGCCCCTGATCGTCAGCCGTGACAGATACCGTGCCACCGCCGATCGGAGTGAATCTAATCTCCGCATCCGACAATCCGGGATTTACAGATCGGCTGTCCACTGTGATTGGCCCAAGCACGCCATCCGAACTGTCCGGCTTCAAACCGCCGAAATCACCGAATTCAACCGGAATGTGATCGGGGCCTTCAAACCCGGCCCCGAAAATATCGGTACTGGTCAGCGTTCCGCCCGAAGCGGACTGAACCTGCACCACCTCGCCCCGATACTCTATCCGCGCCCCTTGGGTGGTGCTGGTGAATGTCAGTTGCTGAGGGGACCGCAACAGCAGGTAGTCGAACATGTCCAGACGGTCCACACCCGGTTGAAAATCCGTGATCGTGGTCAGACCGCTGCCCGACTGCATCACGAAAATGTCGGCCCCTGCCCCACCTGACATGGTCGTAGCACCTGTTCCTGCTATCAGTATGTCATCGCCATCGCCACCCATCAGGGTGGTATCCAGAATACTGCCACTCAGCATGTCGTCAAAGGCCGTCCCCGATACTGTTCCAAACCCTTTGTTCACGACCCCAAGATCATCGACAGGAACCGAAATGACAGTGACTCCAGCGTCTTGTTGCGACGTAACCAGAATCTGCAACTCATTGCCGACGTGAGCAAGGCTCAGCGATTCGACATTCTGCAATCCACTACTCAAAGTGTCGGCGAAACTGTCCAGATAGACCAACTGGCCTTCCGGTGTCAGCGTGAACAATGTAAGCCCATCGTCGCCGCCACCCGCCACGACGAATACGCGCCCGTTGATGTCCACGACTTCAAGGTCCTGCACGGATTCAAAGCGGGTCGTGTGCGAATCCAGAATATGGTCTGTGGCGCTCAGGCTGCCGTCAGCTTTCAATTGAAGCACACTGAGCGAGTCGCTGCCTGCGCCCGCCACGATCACCCAGGGCTTGCCGTAGGCATCGATCGTTTCGACGGCTGTCGGAGTCGAGATTCCAAGGGTTCCCATGGCTGAACTGTTGTCAATCTCGGTCAACTGACCGGAAATGCTGTCGATCCGATAAGTTGAGACTGTATTGCTGGCCGCATCACTTGAGATCAGGAAATGGTCTGTTCCTGCGCGCAGCGTCTGCATCGCGTCTCCAGAGCCAGCAACAAGACCAGCAAGGCTCAGCGTTCCATCTGGATTAACAAGATATGTCCCGATTTGACCCGTTTCTTCATGAGCCATTGCCAGAACATCCATGGGTCCGATCGACACTTGAACAATCGCCGAGATATCTCCTCCTCCTGCCAGAGATCCGGTTTCCGTAAGGCTGTCCAGGGTGCCATCCACGTTCAGGTCATATCCGACCAACCCGACCGCCATATTCACATCCAGTACAAGTTGTTCGGATCCCGCCAGCGTTATCGGTGTGCCACTGCGACCAACGTGAAACGTGATTGTGCCGCTGTAATATTCCGTGTCGACCAGTTGCGGTAACGCGCCCTCGACCAGCCTCCAGACCGCGACGCCGCCACCCGGTCCGGTGACGGTATAAAGATACGTGGTTCCGTTAAACGTTTTTAAAGCCGTATCGCCGATACCTGAATCGAGCGCCGCGCTCCCCGTTGCCACCACACCTTCGAATTGAAGCATCACAGCCACACCTCCATCGCCACCCCTGGCCTTGACCAAAAGATGACCTGATGCACGGACCGAAACAAAAGCGGAATTGTGGTGAAAACGAGAAGTTCGGTTTCAGATTAACTCAATTTTTCACTTTCGATCGCAACAGTAACCAGTGGGAAAGACAGATGAGCCAGCCGTTATCAGCGCGATCTGTCTTCCATTTCGGTGATCGCGGAAACCACATGTGAGGGTAAGATGACCAAAGCACCAGAGTTCAACAACCGTCCGGCGGCTGAACCTTCGGAAACGGACCGCAAGCAACACATTCGCCAGTGGATCGATGGAAAACTTGGCCGCTGGGCAGGGCGCGGCGCGGCCGGCGGGTTGATTTCAACTTTGATGGCCTTGCCCGCGTTATCACAAGCCACAATCGAAGAACTGTATGCTTTTCAGTTCGCGGAAACCATTCCAGGCGTTCGCTCGGTCAAGTTGATGAAGAATGGCGATGTTCTTCTAAAAATGGCCGATGGCCGGACAATGATCGTGGCAGCTGAAAACGTCCAGATCCTGGACAGCGGTGCAATCATGATCGCTGAGAACGCGGTTCAGGAGATTGCCCAGTTCAGCGCTGTGGAAGCAGGTGTTTCCGCGGGTGCGTCCGCAGGCGGCATCAGTGGTGCCGGCGCGGCGTTGGGCGGATTGGGCCTGGCAGGGGCGGCTGCGGCCGCAGGAGGTGGCGGCGGTGGCGGTGAAGACAGCCCCGTCGTATCCGAACCCACCCCGACTTACACAAGCCTCAACCTCGCCGAGTTGCAATCCACTGCGTTGAACAACGTTAGCACCAACGCCATCGCTCCCGAAGGGACTGCGACCATCGAAGTAACAATAGGGTCACTGGTGAAAACCGTGACACCTAACCCCGATGGCAGCTGGAGCATCTCTCTGACAGCAGCCGAAGCCAGCGGGCTTCCACAGGGTGTGTCGACGGTGACCATCAGGAACCTGGATGGGTCGGGGGCCGAGCTGTCGACACAATCCGTTCAGTTTGACATCGATACTGTCCCGCCAAGCCTGTCGATCACCGGGTTTTCTGACGGGCCGGTACTCAACCTGGCAGAGCAGGCCACCGATCTGACGGTCACCGGTGTAACTGATGCTGAAGACGGGCAAATCGTAACGGTTTCACTGAACGGGCAAAGCTATTCCGGTACGGTTTCCGGAGGACAGTGGAGCGCAACCGTCCCGGCGGCTGACCTTAGTGCCTTGCCTGACGGCGCAATCGTAAATGTCACCGCAGACGTGACTGACGCGGCTGGAAACCCGGCCGCACAGGCCAGCGGAAGCTTTGATACGGATTTCACCGCGCCAAGTGTTTCTCTGGATCCTGTTGCGGGTGGATCAATTGACCTGATTGATGTGGCTGGTGACTTAACCTTAACGGGTTCCACCACGGCCGAGGACGGGCAAACCATCATCGTCACGTTCGACGGGCAGGTGTACACCGGCACTGCGACAGGCGGAAACTGGACTGTCACGATCCCCAATTCTGACCTCAGCGGTCTGTCGACCGGAACACCTGCTGCAATTGTTGTGGCGGTCGAGGATATCGCTGGCAACCCGGCCGTGCCGATTCTTGTTACTGTACCAGTAGACCTGACCGGCCCCTCAATTTCGATATCTCCGCTTTCCGTCGGCGCAGTTCTCAACGCCGCTGAAGCAGCGGCAAACTTGGCTATAAGCGGGACAACCGCCAATGTCGAGGATGGCCAGCAAGTCACCGTCACACTGGATGGTCAAACATATACCTCGACAGTGACGGGCGGAACATGGACTGTAACTGTCCCAGCCGGTGATCTGGCATCTTTGGCCGACGGAGGCAGCTTTCAGATCACCGCAGATGTCAGCGACGCAAACGGGCTGACAGCGCCTCAGGCTGATGTGACACTTTCTAAAGACGTCACAGGACCGACCCTCAGCATCGACACGTTCTCGACCGGCGCATTCATGAATGCTGCCGAACAAGCGGTGGACCTGACAATATCGGGCGCAACGTCGGCCGAAGATGGCCAAGTCGTGACCGTCACTTTGAACGGTCAATTTTACACTGCTACAGCCACCGGAGGGTCTTGGAGCACAGTTGTCCCCGCTGCCGACCTTGCGGCCCTCTCTGATGCTGCCACCGTGGCGGTAACGGCGGATGTCTCCGACGCCGCAGGAAATCCGGCGTCACAGGCCAGCAACAGTTTCACGACCGATTTCACACCCCCTACCCTGGGAATAACCAGTATTTCTGACGGCACTGTCATGAACGCTGCTGAGCAAGGTACCGACCTGATTGTCTCGGGAACCTCTGACGCTCAGGATGGAACGGTCATTACTGTGGAGATCGCGCGCGCAGACGGAACTGTAGATGTAAGCGGTACAGCAACGGTAACCGGTGGTGTCTGGACCTATACCGCAACAGTTGCCGAACTTTCAGGCCTCCAGGACGCAAGTACTTATAATGTCACGGCTTCTGTTTCAGACACTGCTGGGAATGGCAACCAAATCTCGACGAGTTTCACAACCGATTTTACAGCGCCAGCAATCACGATCGACAGTTTGCCGGTTGGCTCCGTATTGGATGTAATGGAACAAGCTACAGACCTGACAATTTCAGGCACGACAACCTCGGAAGATGGCCAAATAGTCTCTGTCACGTTTGGCGGGCAAACCTATACAGGTGTTGCATCGGGTGGAACCTGGGCGATAACTGTGCCAGCCAGCGACCTGGGTGCGCTTTCCGATGGAACAAACTACACCGTCACCGCAACAGTTGACGATATCGCTGGCAACAGCGCAGTAGCGGCAAGCAGTTCGGTAACAACGGACTTTCGGCCAGTTCTGATGCTGGACGATGTCGGCGTGAACAACGCAGTGGCCCTTGCTGATGCCAAGGCGTCAGGCATTACTGTCAGCGGTTCCTCTGCCGGGCTTTCAAACGGCCAGATTGTAGATGTTTTGCTGAACGGCAGTTCCGTCGGCAGCGCGACAGTAACCGCGGACGGATCCTGGACACTGGCTGTTGCGTCGTCAGATTTCACCGCCATAGAAGCTGGGGATGCCCTGACTATATCAGCCCAGGCAACCGTTGCAGGGGGACCAGATCCCTTACCTGTATCGGATCAGGCGGTTGCTCATGAACCAGCTGCCTACGTGGTCTCAGAGGTCGGGCGCAGTGGATCAACCGTTACATTTGCCATTTATGCTGATGCTAATCGTGACATCTCTGGTGGCTTGGCTTTTACAGCGGAGCTTGAGTTTGACTCATCTGTCGCCACTTTCGACATCGGATCAGACACGGAACACAGCGCGTTTGATTTGTTCCTGGCAAACCCAGGCACAGGTGACATCATCAACTTCGCTGGCGCGGCGACTGTTTTTTCCGATTTGTCTCAGCCTCTTGTCACCTTCACGATGACAGTACAGGACGCTGCTCAACCCATTGAGTTAACGATCAAAACACCTGAAGGTGGACCTGTTGCAGTTCAGTTTGGCACCAATGGCAATGACATCCTAACCGCGGCAAACACGGATACAATCATTCGTGGCGGTGGTGGCGATGACAGCATTGACATCACCGAAGCCGGGCGTGACGTCGTTGTCTTTGAAGCCGACCCGAACAACAATGGCGTAGACAGCATAACCGGTTTCACAATTGGGCCCGCAGCAGATGTAACCGACGCTCTGATGTTCAGCGGACTGAATGTCGCTACGCTCCGAGGTGATGGCACGGGTTTTGAGCTTCTTACTGTCGGTGACACATTGGGCACAGACACTGGATTTGTAGGCCTCGATACCGTTCTTGCAGACCTCAATGCCGTTACACTCGAAACGGCTGTAGAGAGCCTTGCCGGAGCAATTGCAGGTGACGCGCTCTATGTGATGGCAACGGACGGAACGGACAGTGTCCTGATCAAAGTTGATTTCGTGACACCTGGCGATGCCAACGTCGAGACCCTCGCCACTTTCCATGGACTCGCCGATCTCAGCGGCTTGACAGCCGACAACATCATACACACCGACCCAACCGGTGCGACGGCCTGAGCCAGCTCAGGAACAAATTGGCGTTCATCAGAAACACGAGGCAGTTATGGCACAGAATGGCTTAACCCCGGTCACACGAGTACGACATGGTCATCGGTTCTGGAAACGTTACACGTCGTTCGAATTCGCGCGCGATATGGTCGACTGCCCGGTGGCTGAGGCAGAGATCCTACAGGCAGCGGCCAATTTTCCGATCGCGTTCCGGAAATCCAAACGGGGATTTTACCCCGTGGCAATCTTATCGATGACACCAGACAAACCGACGCCATACGTGTCAGCAAAAGGGGAATGGCGCGCAAGCTATGTTCCCTCGGCACTACGGTGTGTGCCCTTTCAATCCCGACCACCTGAGCTTCAGGACAAAACCGGAGAGGGGGAGTTTGACTTGCTTGTCAACGAAAGCCTGGAGCTGGTTACCGACAACCCTGACGATGAGCCATTCTTTGACCGAACCGGAGCGCTGGGGGCTGAACTGCGAAATGTCCAGGCGTTCTTTCGCACTCTTACAGCATCACTGGAGAACACATATCAGTTGTGCCGTACGATAGGCGTTATGGGGCTTTTTTCCCCACTCGCCTGCGCACAAATGGACGAATGCCTCGATGGTTACTTTGGTGTCAAGCTGGGTGCCTTGCGGCAAGTTCCTTCAGCGCATCTGTCATTGCTCGCCATGAACGGAGGCCTGCGCCTCATACATGCCCACCAAGTTTCCTTGACTCATTGCGCGTGGCTCTTGCCAGCTCAAATGCGCGTCGAGCAATTGGAGAAAAAGTCGTCGACCGGCGTTAGGTCGGGTGCTTCAGAATTTATGGAGGCGCTGGCAGCCGCCCAACGAAAGGAAAGCTTGCTCGACCATCGGTGGCAGGAGGGTCAGTATGCCATTTAGTAAGTATTCGCAGTATTTTGTCGCGCTCAGTCTGCTTCTGGCTTCGGTTTCCGCCTGCACGCGTCCACCCGATTTGACGCCTGTGACGATGTCCTTCGCAGCCCAAACAGCCGGTGCTGGGGCAACTAAACCATCAAAAACACTCAGTCACAGCGCCTTCGGGCAGCGGGTAAAAAAGGCGGTTGAGAACAGCCCAAACCTGGCGCAAGTCAAATCCAGAATGGGAATCGCGAAGGCCAAACAAAACGCGGCTGAAGGCGCTTTTCTCCCGGAGATTTCGCTGGGGCTAAACGCGCGATCTGAAAGGATTGCATCAGATATTGCGGATGTATCGCCGTATCTGAGGGTCTCACAATTGGTCTACGACGGCGGGGCGGCTTCAGGGGATCTGACCGCTGCGCGGGCACGTGTCTTGGAAAGCAGAGGCGATCAGATTCAAACGGCCTCATCCACTGCGCTCGCAGCTATCGAGACCTATGTACTTGTCCTCGATCAACGAAAGATTCAAAGCATCGCAGCACAGAATGTTTTGACCCATGAAGAGCTTGTTCGCCAGATAACCGACCGAACAGAAAACGGCGTCGGTTCAAGTGCCGACGTCCTGGCAGCCCGGTCACGCATGTCCGATGCGCGCACAAAGCTGGCTGATGCGTATGCGCGCACAGACCGTGCCGAAGCGCGGTTCCGCGAAGTATTTGGGGATGAACCTGGCACTCTTTCTGCACCAGTTCCGGCACCTGGGCTGGAAAGAAGTGACATGCAGATCATAATGAACAGTCCTCAGGTTCGGCGGTCCGATGCAAGCCTTCTGGCCGCCAAGGCGGAATGGTCCGCAGCGCAAGCGCGCCGCAGCCCTGATGTCAGGGTCGCCGCATTCGCAAACCAGGACAACAATCGTGACGCGAATTTTGGAGTGGATCTTTCTTTCAATTACGAGTTGGACAGCACCGGCCAACGCCGCGCCGCAATAGCAGCGGCGGAATCGTTGGTCAAAGAGACAGAGTTTGCGCGCGAGCAGCTTATCCGAGAAATTACGCGAGAATTGGGTTTTATCCGTTCGGATCAAAAAGCGGGTGCCGATCGGTTACGCGAAGCCCGGATTGCCGTAGAGGCTAACGCGGAAAGTGTCGCTGCATCCCGTGAACAATTTTCAATCGGCCGCCGTAGCCTCATTGAAATTCTGGATGCTCAGCGCGACTACGTAAATGCTCAGGAACGTTTGATCCTT
The DNA here is from genome assembly GCF_056542185.1 of Ruegeria sp. AE4. Classification (NCBI taxonomy): domain Bacteria; kingdom Pseudomonadati; phylum Pseudomonadota; class Alphaproteobacteria; order Rhodobacterales; family Roseobacteraceae; genus Ruegeria; species Ruegeria sp. AE4. Next base: position 26,706 of record NZ_JBQFZK010000007.1, read on the forward strand.
GCGGAACAGAGCTACTTTCTAACCAATTATGCAGCCCTAAGCCTGACCGGAGACATACTCGACCTGCTTGGGGTTTCATTGGGCGACTGGGGCACTACACAATGAACGCATCCCACCCTGCCACCGATGCCTCGTTACTTACACCGTTTGAAGCCTGTCTGTTGAATATCTCGTCGGCACTTGAACGGCCATTGAGTCTCGCGGCGCTGCACGCGGCGCAAACTGGCGCAGATGGGGATTTGACAGTACGGGACATTCTCGCCCTCGCGCCAAAGGCGGGCATGCAGGCGGGATATGGGGCAATGCGCCTTTCCGACTTGGATGACAATCTGACACCCACCCTGTTGCTGTTGGCAGAGGGTAAAGCCGTTGTCTTTCACGGACGAACGCAAGCTGGCGCCTTTTTGGTCTTCGACCCAGAGCTTGGCGAAGGTATCGGTGAAGTTTCCGAAGACATGCTGGCAGCCTGTCATACCGGTTACGCAATCCTGTTCCGTCGCCATCACGACGGCGAAACATTGGACGGGCCCGGTTCACATGGCGGTCACTGGTTCTGGAACGCCCTGTCCGCCAGCCGGTGGTCATACGTTCAAGTCGCACTCGCTGCGGCGCTGGCAAACCTCCTTGGTTTGTCTACGTCCGTTTTCATCATGGTGGTCTATGACCGGGTATTGCCCAACGAAGCAACAGAGTCTCTGATCGCTTTGACCCTGGGTGTGGCGTTGGCACTGTGTTTTGACTTTGCCCTCAAGTTGCTGCGGGCGGGATTTATCGACAAGGCTGGGCAGAAAGCCGACTTGTTGATGGGCCGGCGCATTTTCGACCAGTTGCTGAACATCCAGATGAAATCGCGCACTGGGTCTACCGGTGCCATGACCAGCACCATTCGCGAGTTTGAAACTCTGCGAGAATTCTTTACATCCGCGACGCTGGTGGCCGTTGTTGACCTGCCTTTCATCGGGTTGTTCATCCTGGTGATCTATCTGGTTGGGGGACAACTGGCTTTGATCCCTGCACTGGCCGTACCGGTGGTGCTCCTGACAGGTTTGGCGGTGCAGCCAGTTTTATCAAGGATGGCGGAACGAAGCTTGTCCGATGGACAGTCCAAGCAATCAGTTCTGGTTGAGGCTGTCTCGGGACTTGAAACCATTAAAACAACGGCAGCAGGCAGAAAAATGCGCGCACGATGGGAACAGGCCATCGAACAGCAGTCAGCGCATGGTGCACGAAGCCGAACTGTCACGCAATTTGCCCTGAACCTGACCGGATTCACCCAACAGGCCGCACAAGTGCTTGTCGTATTTCTTGGTGTTTTTCTGATTACAAACGGGCAAGCCAGCATGGGTGCGCTGGTGGCTTCGGTAATGTTGACTGGTCGGGCGTTGGCCCCTCTGGGTCAACTGGCGCAGACTTTGACCCGCGTAAATCAGGCCAGGTGCGCCTATCGCAACCTCAATGCGCTAATGCATGCAGAAAGCGAACGCCCGGAAGGGCGCACATGGCTGACCCGATCTGATTTCAAAGGGGCAATTGCCTTCAATAACGTGCATTTCTCGTATTCTGACCAAAGCGAAGATACCCTGCATGGTGTCTCATTCACAATCAAGCCTGGCGAGAAAGTCGCAATTCTCGGTCAAATCGGGTGCGGGAAAAGCACGATTGCGCGCCTGCTATTGGGGCTTTACACGCCGCGAGTGGGCTCGGTCATGATTGATGGATTAGACATACGTCAGATCGACCCGGGTGACTTGCGACGCAATATCGGATCCGTTCTGCAGGATGTCTGGCTTTTTTCGGGGTCTGTCAGGGACAATATCGCAAGTGGCGCAGTCCGGCCCAGAGATTGCGACATCGTCGAAGCCGGCCGTATTGCCGGTGTCGAAGAATTCGTGAACAGCCATCCTTCGGGCTATGACCTTCAACTCGCTGAACGCGGTGAGGGGCTTTCCGGTGGGCAACGGCAGGCAATCGCCCTGGCACGGGCACTTATCGGGCGACCTCCGGTTTTGCTTTTTGATGAACCAACCAGTGCGATGGACGTCAAAACCGAAGCCCAACTGGTTCAACGCCTGAGTGCGTCAACCTCCGGGTCAACCCTGGTCATTGTAACGCACAGAACCAGTCTGCTGGAGCTTGTGGACAGGGTTATCGTTCTGGAAAACGGAAAAATCGCAGCTGATGGACCCAAGAGCCTGCTGACGCAGCACATGCGTCAGAAAGGGAGGCACCTGAATGTCGCAGCATCCTGATCTGGCGAAGTTGGCGCGCGAAATGCAGGGGCGGTCCCCCGTTCGTGGTTCATTGCTCTTGCTGTTGATCCTGTCGTGTATTGTCTCGGCCGGGTTGTGGGCGCATTTGACCGAATTGGATGACGTAACGAGGGTCGATGGGCGGATCGTGCCTTCGGGAGACATACAGGTGATCGACGCCGCCGAGCCTGGCGTGCTGCGGTCGCTTCATGTGCGCGAAGGCCAGTTGGTCGACAAAGGGGCATTGTTGATGGAATTGGACGCCACACAAATCGACAGCCAACTTAGCCAGGAACAACAGCGCGCTTTCGGGCTGCAAGCCCGTGCACAACGACTGCAGGCAGAAATAGATGGTACGCAATTGAATTTCGGTGCTCAGCTGATCGAAGGTGCGCCCAGTGTCGTGCGTTCGGAAACTGCTCTGTATCAGGGTCGGCAAGCAGAGCTGGCGGCAGAAATCGCCATCTTAGAACGACAACGTGAGCAAAAGCAGCGAGAACACGAAGAAGGTCTCGTGGATCAGGTAACAGCAGACGAAACCTTAAAAGTGCTTGGTGAAGAGCGTGCGATCATAGCTCCGCTTGTTGAGCGGCAAATGGAACCGGCAACGACATTGCTGGCGTTACGGCGCAGCGAAGCCGAGTGGCGCGGCCGCAAAGTCCGTGCCGAAGCCGTGACCAGCAGGTTGCAAACCGGTTTAAATGAAATAGATGATCGGATTCAAGCTGCTCACAGCCGATTTCGAAGTGCCGCGCTTACTGAATTGGCCATTGCAACTGCGGAACTGGCGGCCTTGCAACCCGCCTTGCCTGCCCTACGCGACCGCGCTGCACGAGCGCAGGTTCGCTCTCCGGTTCGCGGGATCGTCAACCGCATCCACCGAACCACCATTGGAGGTTTGGCGCGGAGTGGCGAAGATCTTGTCGAGATTGTTCCCCTGGACGACACACTATTGGTCGAAGCTTACGTAAAGCCCGAAGATATTGCATTCTTGCGTGCTGGACAGCCCGTAAAGGTAAAGATCACGGCTTATGATTTTGCGCGATACGGGGCGCTGGATGGTGAAATCGTACGGATTGGCGCCGATACCGTCACACGATCAGAGCGGAACGATGAAGAGGTGTTCGTTGTGGAAATCCGCACGAGCAACACCATGCTCGATGGAAATGGTGTCGCAGTGGAAATCATACCCGGCATGATCGCAGAGGTTGACATTTTGTCAGGTCGAAAATCCGTATTGGAGTATCTACTGGAACCTGTCGTGAAGATAAAAGATCAAGCTTTGCGTGAGTGAGCGCAAAGACCAAAATATTCGTTCTTGCGACGCTTACTGTGTTTTCTATCTACACTGCCTGACGCAGAGGGGATCGAAAGAAATTCAGGTTCACACTCTGGCCAACAGAGCGTCGCTATTTCCAGTCGACATCCCCTAAAAAAATATACCCAGCACCGTAAATCGTTTTGATCAGGCGCGGATTCTTCGGGTCTTCACCAAGTTTCGTACGCAACCTGGAGATTCTGACATCCATAGCACGATCAAAGCTGTCGCCCGCTGCACCGCCCAAGGATTCCTGCATCTGCCCCCTGCTGATCAGCCGCTTGGGGCTTTCCAGAAACAAACGCAGAACCTCGCCTTCTGCATGGCTGAAAGGTGTTTCAGCCCCTGACCCGTCTTCCAGAACATACCGATCAAAATGCGCAATCCAGCCGTTGAATTCCGCCCTGTCCGATTGTGATGTCCGACCGCGCGGCGCGCGCAACCTGGCCCGTACCCGGGCTACGACCTCGGTAGGGTCAAACGGCTTGGTAATATAGTCATCTGCGCCAAGCTCCAGTCCTGTCACACGGTCCTGAACCTGCGCCCGGCCAGAAATTATGATCACTGCTGCACCCTGTTCTAGCGCCAAGCGATGAACAAGCGCCAGCCCATCGGTATCTGGTAAGGAAAGGTCCACAAGGCAGACATCAGGGGTTACTCGATTAAGGGATGCTTCAAACTCTCTGGCACGCGAAAAACTCTGCGTTCTGAAACCGGCATCCTCCAGCGCATCCGTCAGAATGCGCCGAATTTCGGGTTCGTCGTCGAGAATGGTCACCATTGGTTGCGACATCAGGCGGCCTCGGCTTGGATGAGAGCGGACAATTGGGCCTGTGAGAACGGTTTACGCAAAACAGGTGCCAAAGCAAGGGCCCGTTGATGCAGCGGATCTGAATTTGGCAGAGATGTCATAAGGATAAGCGGCAACCCCGGTTTCAACTGTTCAAGGATATCCAAGCCTGTACCGTGTCCTTCCAAACGGATATCGGACAAGACCAGCGAAATGTCCTTCACACTTGATATCAAGGCCAGTGCTTCATCAACTGAATTTGCTTCAATGACAGTAAAGCCCAAATCCACCAGCATGTCCCGAAACTGCCCGCGCAGGTCTTCGCTGTCTTCAACCAACAGTACCAATCCGTCCTGCGCCGGAGGAGCGGGCCGAAAAGGCAAACGCATGACAACTGAGGCCCCAGATGGCGTATTTCTTAGATTCAGATCGCCACCAGCAAGCTTGACCGTATCATAAACCATCGGCAGCCCCAGACCCGAACCGTCGCTCCCTTTTGTTGTGAAAAACGGGTTCAGCGCCTTTTCAAGCGCCTCGGGTGAAAACCCCGGCCCAGTGTCGGAAACCGTGACTTCGATCCAGATCTCACCAATGGCATGTGCACTGATTGTGATCTGGCCCGTGCTCCCGCAGGCATCCCTGGCATTCAGAACCAAATTCAAAAGCGCATCCTGAACCATACCCGGATCAAGCATCAATGTCTGTTTTGGCAAGGTGTTTACGACGGACAGGCCCACACCGCGAGGCAGCGAGGGCGTCGCCAGGATCCTCAGGTCTTCCAACAATCCCCCGATGTCAGTGGCCTGCGGTTGCGGCGTTCGGTTTCCAGTCATGTCGGCGATCCGGTTCAACAGCTGCCCGCCCCGGCGCGCCGTTTGTTGAGTTGCGGCCACAAGTTCCTGCGCGCCATCCGGCAAATCCATCTTGTCGAGGCGGGACTGCATCCCAAGGATGATAGTGAGCAGATTGGAGAAGTCATGGGCAAGCCCGCTGGTCATCTGGGCTGCCATCGCCCGGCGGCGGGTTTGTTGTAATGCAACGCGTGCCTGTGTCTCTTCGGTGATGTCCACCGACATCACGTACACACCCCCTGCCCCATCTGGCGTAAACGAAACCCGAATACGGCGGGAATCCTGATCTTCTGTGAACTCGAAAACCGACGGCTCTCCGCTATAGGCCTTAAGCAAATGGGCCTGAACCCGTTCAAAGGCGGCCGCACCCAGCGCTTCAGAAATGTGAAGCCCCAGAATATCGGACGGACGCCCGGGCATGACGGCGCTCAGGCGGCGGTTCGAGTAATCGTAACGGCCGTCGCTGTCCAAATGTGCGATATGAGCCGGCATCATCTCGGTCACCATACGAGTACGCGCTTCGATTTCGGTCAGTTCCCGCTTGGCCTCTTCCAGCGCCGCGATCGTGGCCGCAAGTTTGCGGTTGGTTGCGGACAGTTCTTCCGCGTGGCTCAGCAACTGTTCCGACAGTTCCTCTGACCGCGCCCGCAACAGGTTTTCCGCCCGCCGCGTGCCGGTGATATCCGTGTAGACCGCGACCCACCCGCCTTGGGGCAGCGGCGCGCCTTCAATTGAAACAACCTGCCCATTGGGGCGTACACGCTCCATGTAGTGGGGCTCAAACGCCAAGGCTTGCTGGACACGTAAATTGACCATTTCCTCGACACTTTCATCGTCGCCATACTCACCGCGGCTGGCAAGAAAGTGGATCGTGTCGCGAAACAGAGCGCCCCTTTGAACCAGCTCATCCGGCAAACCGAACATTTCCTGGAAGCGGCGATTGCTGAGCACCAGTTGCAACTTGTTGTCATAAATGGAAAGCGCCTGACCGATCAGGTTCAGCCCAGCGGTCGTCATCGCCTTGATACGCTTTTCCGTTATGTCCAACTTCGTTTTCTCCACGGCTCATGCCTAGCATCAGAAATCATGCACGGGTAGTGGAATTGAGGGGAGGCGTTTCGGACTCTGCCTTCGTTCAAGTGCTTTTGCCAATCCGCGAATGCGCAAAGAGAAATACGTCGACACACCTGCCCGTGACCGAGTGCCCGGTATAGTTAGAACAGATGAACGTTGACAAAAAACCGCGTTCTAAGATGTGTATCTGGGGCGGGATTTTGCACCCTCAGATGTGATCGAATGCAAGGACAATGTGTGGTCCATATTTCTCATCCGGTGGCGCAACATCTGTCGGCTTAACCGTGCGAGGTCCGTTGCAAAATCTGGATTCTCCGCGACGTTCTCGAATTCGCCCTTACCTTGGTGGTCGAACAGGATCGGGGGCAGGTCGGCAGCGAACTCGACCAGTGTGAACCGTTCATCCCGCAATATTCCCAAACACGAGTCGCTGTTACCGGTCCCCAAGTCTTGCTGCCACAGCGTCGGGTTTTCAGGTTCTGAAAAATCAAGTTCACTGAAAGAATAGTCGCGCCAATCGTCTGGGATATTACCGCGCAACAATGGCAGCAAGGACCGACCATCCATAGCGTTCGGAGCAGCCTGTCCAATCCAGTCCAGTATGGTCGGAGTGACATCCACGGACTCGGTTGGAACGGTGATCTTGCTTCCCGCTACAGCTTCGTTCCCGGGCAAACGGATCATCAGCGGTGTGTGATACGCTGCGTCGTAGACCGTCATTTTGCCCCAGCTGTGTCGATCCCCCAGCATTTCACCATGATCGGCGGTGATAACCAGCAATGTATCGTCGTATTGCCCGCTGTCCTTCAGGTACTGGACAACACGACCGATGTGGTGATCAACCTCGGTCGCCAGGCCCAGATATATAGCACGCAAGGTGCGAATGTTTTCGTCCGTAGGTTCAACGTCATCGAAACCATGAACAAACTTTTTCGCGCTAAAGGTATCCAGCTTTGGTCCGAAGAACGGGTGCAGTGCTTTTTCTGCTGCTGCGCTCGGCAAGCAGTGCGGCAGAGGGATATCCGCCGGGTCATACATGTCATTGTACGGGGCCGGTGCGACCAAGGGCGGATGCGGGCGGATATAGGTCAAATGGGCGAACCAACCGTTTCCACGATGCGGCGCGATCCCATCAAGAAAGGCATCTGTCAGAAAAGCTGTATCGCTGTCTTCCGCCCGATACAGCGCGGGATCATTCAGCCGCGGGTGTCCACCGTCGGGCGAAACGGGCTTGTAGACATCCCAGTACTTTTCGAACTGGTACCCCTTTTTCATCAGATGCGCTTGCCAAGGATATGATTCTTCAAGGCGCATTTCGACAACTTCAACAAACCCAGTCATCGACTGTTCGTAAGACTTGAGGTCAGGGTCATTGGGATCATGGACGCGCGGGTCGGCGGAGGTATCTGTGTACCCAAACAACATTGGCAAGTAACCAGCTTTGCGCATCTCCGTGGCGATGTTTGGGGTATCGTGCCGTAACGGCGTTCCGTTTCTTACCGACCGATGATTCATCGCATATTGGCCGGTCAGAATCGATGCGCGCGAGGGACCACAGGGATTGGTGACCGAAAAATGTCGGGTAAAGGTCACGGCCTCATCCATAAAAGCCCGCAAATTCGGAAGGTTCACATGGTCTGCCAAGGCCCCGGACAGGCAATCCGCTCTAAGTTGGTCGATGATGACAAACAAGACGTTCTTGGTCTGATGCATACCGACTTCTCCGATTCCGCGCCGTAATAACCAACGCGGAATGTGTATTGCTTCCCGCCACAGCGCAACCAATTTGTCGGTCAGGCAAAGACGTGCTATCCCGACAAAGTTGTTGTGCGACAACCTCTGGCATGCACCTGTTCTGCATAGCTCCAATGCGACGGTCGGCGTGACGTCAAGGCCATCCAGCGCGGCAAAAAGAAGTCCAATGGCACAAAGCCATTGCGGTCATTGAATGTTTCAATTCACATGACCTCATGACGCAACCTTCGATTATCTCAGAACACGATTCCAGCGGTACTCGTGTACGCATATCCGGAGAGCTGCTCACGCAATCGCTTCAAACCGTTGAACAAGGTTTTGCCTCTGTCCGCCCAACCGGAGACAGGCTTGTTCTCGATCTGTCCGAGGTCGAAGCTCTGGATACCGGCGGTGCCTGGCTGATCGCGGACCTTGGCAAACGCTTCACGTCGCAAGGTGCAACACTTGAATTTCAAGGGGTGAAACCGGCACATGCCACTCTGATAGATACTGTAACCCGCAGCATACCCGACGAACCCGGTGAACTTGATAAACCGCGAAGTCTGTTGGATTTGATCGCACAGATGGGTCACATCACCGTAGGTGCCTGGCGGGATACGCTTTCCATCCTCGAATTTCTGGGTCTGACACTGCATCGGCTGTTTCGTACCATTGTCATGCCATGGCGACTGCGCAAGGCAGCGCTGGTCACACACATGGAAGAGACCGGGTTCAAAGCACTGCCAATCGTGGCCCTTATGGGATTTCTGATCGGTGTCGTACTGGCCTTTCAGGGCGCAACCCAGTTGAAGCAATTTGGAGCTGAGATATTCGTTGTCGAGCTGATCTCGATCTCGGTTCTGCGTGAACTGGGCATATTGCTGACTGCTATAATCGTTGCCGGGCGCTCGGGTTCTGCATTCACCGCATCTATCGGTTCGATGAAAGTGCAGGAAGAAATCGACGCAATGCGAACGCTGGGTCTGGACCCGATCGAAGTTTTGGTCATTCCCCGCGTTTTGGCCTTGTTGATCATGCTGCCCATACTGGGATTTGTCGCCGATATCGCGGGTCTGTTTGGTGGCGCATTGATGAGCTGGATCGACCTGGGGGTAAGCCCCGGCATGTTTCTTACTCGCTTGAAGGAAAACACCGACGTCTGGCAATTGGCGGTCGGTCTTATCAAAGCTCCGTTCTTTGCGCTCGTTATTGGCGTTATTGCCTGCTGGCAGGCAATGCAGGTCAAAGGGTCCGCCCAAAGTGTCGGTCAACGTACGACAGCATCAGTTGTTCAATCCATTTTCATGGTGATCGCAATCGACGCTTTGTTTTCGATCTTCTTCTCAGAGATCGGAATATGACATGACCGGGGATACACCACAGCCATCAGTCGCCACAACTACAGACCGTGAGGCTGTCATTCGTGTAAGCGGGCTCCGAACTCAGTTCGGTACCCAGGTGGTACACGAAAACCTGAATCTTGATGTCTGGAAGGGAGAAGTTCTGGGAATCGTTGGCGGGTCGGGCACCGGTAAATCCGTATTACTCAGAACTATCGTAGGGCTGAACAAACCCGCCGCCGGAGAAATCGAGGTGCTGGGCGTCGATGTTCTGAATGGCCCAGAGGATGACCGCCGCAGGATCGAACGCCGCTGGGGTGTTGCCTTTCAGGACGGGGCACTGTTTTCGTCACTGACCGTGCTGCAAAACGTGATGGCTCCGTTGCGGGAACACACAGGTCTCAGCGAAAAACTAATGGAGTCTCTGGGTGCGTTGAAGATCAGCCTCGTGGGACTGCCACAGCTGAGTTGCGGCAAGTTTCCGTCAGAACTGTCGGGTGGCATGCGCAAGCGCGCTGCGCTGGCTCGGGCGCTGGCCCTTGACCCCGAGATCGTTTTTCTGGACGAACCAACCGCAGGATTGGACCCGATCGGCGCAGCGGCGTATGATGAACTGATCGGCGAATTACAGCAGGCACTTGGGTTGACCGTTTTCATGGTCACCCATGATCTGGACAGTCTTTACGCGATCTGCGACCGCGTTGCAGTGCTTGCAGAAAAGCGCGTACTGGTTGAAGGTCCGATTGAGGACATGACCAAGGTCGACCATCCTTGGGTACAGGAATACTTCACAGGCCCCCGCGCCCGCGCGGCGCAACAGAAGGGGCAAAACAGGTAAAGGCAATGGAAACCCGGGCGAACTACATCCTGATCGGCGCGTTTACTCTTGCAGGGTTGCTGGGCGCATTCGGCTTTTTCCTGTGGCTCGCCAAGTTTGAGATCACGCGCCAATACGCTTATTACGATGTACTATTTGACAATGTCGCAGGTCTGTCGGCAGCCAGCGGCGTGAACTTCAACGGCCTGCCGGTCGGGCAGGTCGTTTCCTTGCAACTGGATGATAATGATCCGTCAAAGGTTCGCGTGCGGATCGAAGTGGACGCAGACATTCCGATAACCAATGATACAATCGCACAGCTTCAGTCACTTGGTGTGACTGGTGTTGGTTATGTCGAACTGACAGGGGGATCCGCTAACGCCGAACGATTGCCACAAAAGAGCATTATCAAGAGCAAACGAAGCACAATTCAATCCCTGTTCGAAGGCGCGCCAAAAGTTCTGGATGAAGCCGTAACGCTTTTGGAAAACCTGAACAAAGTCGTCGATGACAAAAACAGGGAAGCTGTGAGCGGTATTCTGGATAATCTTGCTTCGGCCACAGGTAAACTGGACAATACACTGACAAGTTTTGAATCCGTGGCAAATGACATCGGCAGCGCTGCGCAGGATATTGGCGCGTTTTCAAAGCGGCTGGACCCGCTGATCGAAACTGCGCAAACAACGCTCAAGACCGGCTCTGAAACACTGGAAGCTGTCAAAACAGCATCCGAGTCCGCCAAGACAGCGCTGGACGAAGCTAAAACAACCCTTCAGACGGCGGACCGCATTTTGCAGCAGGACGTGAAGCCTTTCATCGAGCGAGGCTCGCAACTGGCTGAACGATTGACCGTTTTGTCTGATGAAGGCAGCGTTACCCTTGGAATTGTGAACGAAACCGTGATGAACGCCAATTCGACGCTTGGTTCGATTACTACGACGATGGAGTCCGCCAAGGGGGCGCTGGCTTCGGCAGAATCCGCTTTTGACTCTGCAAATCGTGTCATGGAGGAAGACGTGGCACCTGTTGCGGAAGATGTCCGGAAGGCGGCCAATCAGGTGACTGAAACCGTCGCGGGCATAACGGAAAAGATCGACCAGATCTCGGACGACGTCCTGAGCGCGTCAAATTCCGCGTCCGAATTGCTGGGAACCATCGACGGCATTGTTCAGAGCAACCGCCGACAAGTGTCAGACTTCCTGCGGGTCGGGTTGCCTCAGTTTGTTCGTTTCATCGAAGAATCCCAGCGTCTTGTTATCAGTCTGGATCGCCTCGTAGACAAAGTTGAACGCGATCCGGCACGTTTCCTTCTGGGCACCCAAGCATCGGAGTTCCGTCAATGATCAAGCCTGCACTTGCAATGTTGATGGTCGCGTTGTTTGGCGGCTGCGCTGGTCTGGGCACGTTGCAACAAGCGGCGAAACCGAATGATTTGTATCTGCTGACCCCAAAAAGCACGTTTTCCTCGGCGCTGCCCAGGATTGAAAAGCAGATCGTCGTTCAGGAACCCACGGCAACTGCCGCTGTAAACACGGACCAGATTGCCATTCAGCCCACCTCGTTGCAGGTTCAATATTTGCCCCGCGCCCGCTGGGTGGATCGCGCGCCCTTGATCGTTCAAACCTTGTTGGTTGAAAGCTTTGAGAACTCGGGCAAAGTCGCAGCTGTTGGACGCTCAACCGTTGGCCTGCGGGCCGATTATGTAATAGCCCCGGACCTTCGAGAGTTTCAGGGGGTCGTGATCGAAAATACCGAGAACGGAGCCAAAATTCGCGTCGAAGTTCGTATTAACATCAAGGTGATCGACGAATACGAAGATAAAATCGTTGCATCCAGCTCGTTCCAAGAAAACGTCGTGGCGGCAAGCGATCAGACGCCGGATCTGATCAATGCATTTGACCTGGCGTTGGGGCGCGCGATGAGAGATTCTGTTGAATGGAGCATTCGCAAGATCAATACCCACGTGGCAAACAACCCGCGATCCATTCCCAGATAACGAAAGTTGCATAAGACGGCGGAAAAAGCGGGCAATTACGGCCGCGCTTTCACATTACCAATCATCGCGCTACCTAATGTGGTTTTCAGAATTGTGCGGCCGAAGCTCGGTTCCAATCATCTGCAAATTCTTCGGGAATGTCGTCCTTTAACAAGGCACCGTCCTCCAGATAAATATAAAGCTCGGCATAGGTACGCTCATGCTCGTCCGCAGTTCGGCGCAGGATATCACGGGGATGTAACTCGGACGCTTTTTCCTTGCCCATCGCGCCCAAAAGCTCGCGGAAACTTTCCAGTGTGGCATCGTGATAGCGATGAACACGCCGGCGTTTCTGCGGCACATTCACAGCGCGCCCGCGGATGGGATCTTGTGTAGCCACCCCTGACGGACAACGGTTTGTGTTGCAATGCAATGCCTGGATGCAACCCACCGCAAACATCATCGCGCGCGCCGAGTTGCACATGTCGGCACCAAGCGCCAACTTCTCGACCATGTCATAACCGGTCGCCACTTTTCCGGAACAGATGATCCGGATCTTGTCACGCACTCCGACACCACGCAAACAGTTGCTGACAAAGATCAAGGCTTCGTTCAGGGGCATACCCAACCGGTTGGTGAATTCCACCGGGGCTGCGCCCGTGCCCCCTTCTGCCCCGTCAATTGTGATGAAATCCGGCAAGATACCCGTTTCAAGCATTGCTTTACAGATCGCCATGAATTCGGACGGCCTGCCGATGCACAGCTTGAACCCGACAGGTTTGCCACCTGACATTTCTCGCAGGTGCTGGACAAAATGCATCAAACCTGTGGGCCCATCGAAGGCACTATGGGTGGGCGGAGAAATCACATCCTGATGTTCGGGCACTCCCCGTATCTCGGCAATCTCGGCATCGACTTTGGCTGCAGGCAGAACACCGCCATGGGCGGGCTTTGCACCTTGTGACAGCTTGATCTCAATAGCCTTGACCACGTCCCTTCCTGCCTTTTCGGCAAACTTGTCCTTGTCAAATCCACCAGCAGGGGTCCGGCACCCGAAGTAACCCGTCCCGATCTGCCAGATGATGTCCCCGCCTTCGGCCAGATGATGCGGTGACAGCCCACCCTCTCCGGTGTTATGCGCGAACCCCCCATCCTTGGCTCCTCCGTTCAGCGCGCGGATGGCATTGGCGCTGAGCGCGCCAAAGCTCATGGCAGACACATTAAGGCGTGAGGCGCTGTAAGGTTGCGTACATTGCGGACCCCCCAGCATTATGCGTTCTTCACTTTTGTCTACATGTTTGGGGGCTAGTGAGTGGTTGGCGCGATGATACCCGGTTTCGGTAATGTCGTATTGCGTGCCGAACGCCTGTGTGTCCACCTGCCCCTTGGCCCGAGAATAAACCAGCCCTCGGACAATCCTGTTGAAAGGCCGTCCGCTTTCGTTGGTTTCCACAAAATATTGGCGAATTTCCGGGCTTACAAATTCCAGCATGTACCGGAAATGCCCAAGAACCGGGTAATTGTTCAGGACGTTATGCCTGGTCGTCAGAACATCATAAAGACCGATGATCGCGTACGGCACCAAAATGATCAGAAGCCAAAGCGCAGGCGACCAGAAGAACCCAAGGATCAGAACTAACGGCAGACAGACACAGCTCAGAAAAAAGAAAATTCTGCGGACAATCATGTTCCAAACTCCTTGTGTTTCTATTGGGCTGATGAGCCATGCTGTCAGAACTCAACGTGAAACAGATTGAATTTTTATTTCAAGTGCCTGCGGAAAAATGTCTGCTGAGGGACGCAAACGTGAAATCATGTTACGAACCGCCCAACTGTTGAACCCAATGCAACCACCAGATAAATCATGCTCAACGGACGACAAAGGGCCGATCCTTGGCAAACACACAATCCCACCTCTGGCATGACCGAAAAAGCGTGATGTTTCTATCCGTCTTCGCAGGCGGTGCACTTGGGTCGTTGTTGCGTGAGGCGTTTACACTAGAGATCCCAGGCCTAAGCTTTCTCACCTCGACTTTTGGCATCAACGTAGTCGCCTGTTTTGTTCTGGGCTGGCTGTATTCCGTGCGCAATAAGGTGCACGCGCATGTTCTGCATCTTGGCGCCGTCGGGTTTTGCGGTGGATTGTCGACCTTTTCGTCTTTTGTTGCAGATCTTGAACGAATAGCCGACGGCGGCCTATGGGTAACCTCCCTGGCAATCGGGCTTGAAGTTTCATTTGGCCTTGCTGCCGCGCTGTTTGGTGAAAGACTTGGACGGCATTTTCATTCCGAAAAGACGCCGTCATGAGCGAAGTGTATCTTCATTCCATGTTCGCGTTGGGCGGAGGTCTGGGGGCTGTGATGCGCCATTGGCTGGCGCTGAAGATTCGGCACGACTTGCCACTAGCAACCTTGCTCGTAAATGTGTTGGGTAGCTTGCTGCTGGGGATCTGGGTTGGGTTTTTAGGAGGTCCAGTAGACATTCCCGAGGACCAAAAACGCCTTGTTTTCGGGTTTTGCGGTGGTTTTACAACCTTCTCCAGCTTTGCCTACCAATCGCTCGAACTTCACCGCGAGCGCACATTGCTTTTGGCAGCAGGCAATATTCTGATCAGCCTTGCTCTGTGCTGGTTTTCTTTCTGGCTTGGCCTGTTGCTAACGCGTTGAAGCGTAAAAAGCTGGGCAACAAGTTTGAACGCTGACCTGCTTTTCTTTCCGGCCAATGTTGGGTCCCAAGCCACGCCAATAGTTCGACAAATAAAGAGTTTGAAAAGACTTATCTCAGTAAGCTGAACTGCATCGAGTGTTCTGGTGTGTGAGCAATGGCCTGTATCCCTGATCCGGATATGGGCCATTTCTTTCTTGGATCAGACCCCATACCGGGCAAGAAACATGTCCACGGCTTGTGTCGCTACTTCAGCGATTTCTTCTTTGCTGAATGAATTCTGAATTCCAAATGCAGCCCGGGTCCAGATCCGTACTTTGCAAAGCTCGGAAAACTGCTCAGCCGCTATTTGGACATTTTCAACTGCTAACTCACCTTTAGCCACGGCTTTTTCAAGGTATTCTGCCATTTGACGCTGGCCGTTTTGCGGCCCCGCTTCGTAAAATGCGCGGCCAAGTTCCGGAAACCGGTCTCGTTCGGCAACACAAATGCGGAAAACCTGCTGCGCGAAATCTGAAACCAGAAACGCCGTCAACTGTGTGGCCGCGATCATCAAAACTTCTCGTGCGGGTTTGGTCTCGTCGATCATCGCGACGACCCGTTCGGCCATAAGACAGCATTCCGTTTGTGCAACTTCCATGAACAAAAGGCGCTTGTCCGGAAAATAGCTGTACAAGGTTGCTTTTGACACTCCAGCCGCGCGAGCAATGTCATCCACGCTTGCGCCCTCGAATCCGTCCGCCATGAAAACCTCTCGGGCCCCGCGCAAAACCTGATCAAACTTTCGGCCTGTGCGCAGGATGGTGGCGGTCTGGGTCATGTCATCTCCTCGATCAATACCTGTCACAGTTTATAAACCGTTCGGTTCAGGTACAAGGATTCTCGTATCCCCTTTAACTCTGACCTCGCCCAATTTGGGGTGTTGAGCTCTTGCGACGGTTCTAAACCGTGCTAGGACTTGGCCCATGGCCGATATCTTTTTGCGTACACTGCCCTTTTTTGCAATCATCGGCCTTGGCTTTTGGGCTGGGCGCACACGGTTCTTTACGGCCGAAGCAACCGCATATCTGACCAAGTTCGTCTTCTTCTTCGCGCTGTCGGCAATGTTGTTTCGATTTGCAGCGACCCTGCCCTTTGCAGAGATTTTCAACGCAAGACTGATCTTCGGTTATCTCGTAGGAACCGCTGCTGTTTATGGCATAGCAACTTGCATAGCGTGGATACGCGGCCTTGACGTGCCTACTTCGGCGGTTGAGGCACAATGCGCTGCTATTGGGAACGTTGGCTTTCTTGGCCTGCCAATGCTCGCGCTGCTGTTCACCGAAGCCGCTATTGGCCCGGTCATGCTGGTCCTGACCGTAGATTTGGTTGTATTCTCGTCTCTGATCGTGATCCTGATCAACGGTGGGCGTGACGGAAGGCTGACGCCAGCCACTTTCAAACTGATTGGAATGGGTCTGCTCAAGAACCCGATGATTGTCTCGATCTCTGCCGGGCTCGTCTGGTCATCCCTGCAAATCCCGGTTCCCGATCCGCTGAACAACTTTCTGACCATCCTCGGTGGTGCCGCAACCCCCGGAGCGCTTTTTGCAATCGGTGCGTCCCTTGCTGGCAAATCCGCGGAAAGATTTCAGATCGCAGCCTGGTTGAGTTTCTGCAAACTAGTGCTCCACCCGCTTTTCGTAGCAATCGCCCTGATCTGGCTGATCCCGATCGAAACATTCCCGGCAAGCGTTGCAATTGCAGCAGCTGCTCTGCCCGTAGCAGGAAATGTCTATATGCTGGCCGCGCATTACGGCATTGCCCCACAGCGCGCCTCGGCTGCTATTTTACTGTCGACGCTCGTCAGCATTGTCACCATACCACTTGTTATTGCGGCTCTAGGTACCCCCTGACCTTCACCCTTTCAAAAATACTCACTCCAAAGGCACTCGGACTTTACGCCGGGTCCGTGGATCGTTAGCCATGTTGCGACTCTAGAATAAGGACGATGCCTAATGGAAACCCTTTCGGAAAATGCCTGTTTCGGCGGAGTGCAAGGCGTGTATCGCCATGCTTCGTCGACATGCCAATGCGACATGACGTTTGGCCTTTTTCTTCCGGCCGAGGCGAAAGATGGCCCGGTTCCGATCTTGTGGTATCTGTCTGGTCTGACCTGCACCCATGAAAACGCGATGACAAAAGCCGGCGCACAAGCTTGGGCTGCGGAACAAGGCATTGCAGTGGTATTTCCCGACACTTCGCCACGCGGTAAAAGTGTTGCGGATCATGACGACTACGATTTGGGTCAGGGCGCTGGGTTCTACGTGAACGCCACGCAGGAGCCCTGGGCACCGCATTTCCGGATGTGGGACTACATTGCCGACGAATTGCCTACCCTGCTGTTCGAAAGCTTTGCCATCGATAGCGAACGTCAGGCCATTACGGGTCATTCCATGGGCGGGCATGGTGCATTGACGTTGGCCATGAACCTTCCAGGACGGTACCGCTCGGTTTCGGCCTTCGCACCCATCGCGAACCCGACGGGCGCTGACTGGGGGCGCAAACAGCTGGGCGCGTATCTGGGGGATGATGAATCCCTTTGGGCCAAACACGATGCTTCCCTGTTGATGAAAGAAACCGGTTTCGACGGCCCCATCCTGATCGATACGGGCACCAATGATCAGTTCATGGACCTGCTGCGCCCAGAAGCGCTTGCCCAAGCCATCGCTGAGCGTCGCCAGCAAGCAACCTTCCGCCTCCAGCCGGGGTATGACCATTCGTATTTCTTCGTATCTACCTTCATGGAAGATCACATCGTTTTCCACGCCGAAGCGCTGTACGGAGACTGAGATATGAGCAAATACGACTATGATCTGGTCATCATCGGGTCCGGGCCTTCGGGGCGTTCTGCGGCCATTCAGGCTGGCAAGCTCAAGCGACGGGTTCTGGTGATTGACCGAAAAGACCGTTTTGGTGGGGTGTCCGTTCACACCGGAACTATCCCATCCAAGACATTGCGCGAAACGGTTCTGAACCTGTCGGGCTGGCGCGAGCGCAGCTTTTATGGCCGTTCCTATCGGGTCAAGGACCAGATCCGCGCCGAAGATCTGAAAGCCCGCCTGCACATGACCCTCGATCACGAGGTCGATGTGTTGGAACATCAGTTCAACCGGAACCACGTCGATACTCTGGACGGTTTAGCCAAGTTCGTCGGGCCACATGAAGTGGAAGTCGCCACCGATGCCGGAGAGACCACACGTGTAACGGCCGCCAAGTTTTTGATTGCGACAGGAACCAAGACCTACCGCCCCGATTATGTTCCGTTTAACGGCAAGACCGTGGTCGATGGCGACGAGTTTCTGGAAATGGCGGAAATCCCGCGTTCACTGGTTGTTATCGGTGCCGGGGTCATTGGGGTCGAATACGCCACGATGTTCTCGGCACTGGACGTTCGGGTGACGCTGATCGAGCCGCGGGATACGTTTCTGGACTTCATCGATAGCCGCTTGATTCATGATTTCACCCATCAGATCCGCGAAAACGGTGTTGATCTGAGGTTGGGATCGGCTGTCGAAAAGATTGAAGATGCGGGCGAGCATGTGGAAGTGACCCTTGAAAACGGGCGCCACGTGCGGGCGGAAATGCTGCTGTTTGCAGCCGGGCGCATGGGCGCAACATCGAAACTCAATCTGGATTCAGTTGGACTGGAAACCGATCACCGCAATCGGATCAAGGTAGACCGCAAGACATATCAGACCGCGGTTCCGCATATCTATGCGACCGGGGATGTGATCGGTCACCCTTCGCTGGCCTCGACTTCATTACAGCAAGGGCGTGTGGCTGCCTGCCATGCGCTCGAGACACCTACACTGCCGGAAAGCCCGTGGTACCCCTATGGCATCTACTCGGTTCCCGAAATTTCCACCTGCGGCATGTCCGAGGAAGAACTTCAGGAGCGTGGCATTCCCTATGAGGTTGGCGTGGCCCGATTCCGCGAAACCTCGCGCGGGCATATCATGGGTCTGGAACACGGTATGCTGAAGATGCTGTTTTCGCTTAAAACCCGCCGTGTCTTGGGCGTGCAGATTGTGGGCGAAGGTGCGACCGAACTGATCCACATCGCTCAGGCGGTGCTGAACCTGAAGGGCACTGTCGATTACTTCGTTCAAAACACGTTCAACTATCCAACTCTGGCCGAGGCTTACAAGATCGCCGGGCTGGATGCTTTCAACCGGATGCCGATCCCGGACGAATTCAAGGTGCGGAAGAAACCTGCTCAACCAGAGAAAAAAGAGGCCAAAAAGGCGTGACAACGCTGTATGTCGATGGCGATGCCTGCCCTGTAAAGGCCGAGGCCGAACGGGTTGCAACACGACACAAGGTGCCTATGGCACTGGTGTCGAATGGCGGTCTTCGACCGTCAGCAAACCCGCTTGTACAGGTCATCGTGGTTTCGGAAGGTGCTGATGAAGCGGACAAATGGATTGCAGAACGCTGCGGCGCAGGGGATGTAGTTGTGACCTCCGATATCCCTCTGGCCGCAAAATGCGTCGAAGCGGGTGCCCGAGTTTTGCGCCCCAACGGCGAGGCCTTTACGGCAGCCAACATTGGCCAGCAATTGGCGATACGTGATTTGATGGCTGACCTGCGGGCCGCCAATCCATTGGGGGCCGGAGGCGGCGGCCGACCGTTCAGCAAAGCAGATCGTTCGAGGTTTCTGGATGCGTTAGAGCGGGAACTTCGCGCAGCGACCCGAGGGTAAGTGCAGTCACCGGCAAGCTAAAATGCCAGACGGTAACCAGAAACGCCCGTTTACAAGCCCGCCGAAAGAACGCAGGCTGCGAAAGACTTCTGATCAGGCTATTCGCAAACGGAGACCGAATTATGAAAGTACAGGGTGCTCATTACCGGTCGATTTGGTGGGACAAATCGGCAGGTGAGGTTCGGATTATCGACCAGCGTTGGCTGCCCCATGACTTTCGGGTGGTTGCCCTGAAAACGCTGGATGAATTTGCGACAGCGATCCGCGACATGTGGGTCAGGGGTGCGCCACTGATTGGTGCAACAGCCGCGTTTGGAATTGCCGAACAGATGTCCCGTGACAGCTCTAACGCTTCGTTCGACGCCGCGTATGACGTATTGCACGCGACCCGCCCAACGGCAATAAACCTGCGATGGGCCTTGGACAGATGCCGCGACTCGCTGATGCCACTTGCCCCAAGTGATCGTGCTGAACGGGCCTGGGCACTCGCACAGGAGGTTGCAGACGAAGATGTTGAGATCAATGCCTCGATAGGTCGCCATGGGCTGCAACTGATCAAAGAAATTGCAGCCCGAAAGCCCGCAGGTGAACCGGTGCGGCTATTGACGCATTGCAATGCCGGTTGGCTGGCAACGGTGGATTGGGGAACGGCGACAAGCCCGATGTATCACGCGCATGACGCGGGCATTCCGCTTCATGTCTGGGTGGATGAGACCCGACCACGAAATCAGGGGGCGCTGACATCCTGGGAACTTGGCGAACACGGCATTCCCCATCGTTACATCGTGGACAATGCAGGCGGTCACCTGATGCAACATGGTTTGGTTGACGCCGTCATCACCGGTACAGACCGGACCACGGCACAAGGCGACGTCTGCAATAAAATCGGCACCTACCTGAAGGCCTTGGCGGCGCGGGACAACGGGGTTCCGTTTTATGTCGCCCTGCCCTCGCCCACGATTGACTGGACGGTTCGGGATGGAGTGTCGGAAATCCCAATCGAAGAACGCGATAAAAAAGAAGTGACCCATGTCATGGGCGTGGATGGACAGGGGGATATTGCCGATGTTCGCGTCACCCCGAACGGGACGAAAGGTGGCAATCCTGCCTTTGATGTCACACCCAACCGGCTGGTGACGGGGCTTATCACCGAACGCGGCGTCTGTGCCGCCTCGGCCGAAGGCCTTGCAGGATTGTTTCCGGATCGAGTCGGCTAGATTAACACCCCACACGGCGTTACCGCTGGCACGCGCACGTAGGTCGAGCGCGAAACGTCACGTCAGGCGGGGACTGCCAGACGGTTCTCTCGGATAGGTAGATGAACGATGGCGCTGAAGGCCCCTATTGCCACACCGATCCACCAGACCAGGGCATAGTCACCATACTGGTCATACATACGCCCCCCCAGCCAGACGCCCAGGAAGCTGCCAACCTGATGGCTGAAGAAGATTATGCCATAGAGTGTTCCCATGTAACGCAAACCATAGAGGTGCGCGACAAGACCCGACGTGAGCGGAACGGTGGCCAACCAAAGCGATCCCATCACCAGCGAGAATGTAATGACGGACAGCGGCGTTATCGGGAAAACGATGAACAATGCCGCAGCAAGTGTCCGACCGGCATAGACCGAGGCCAGCAGGTATTTCTTAGGGAAATGATTACCTGCCCAACCCGCCAATAGAGTCCCGGCGATATTGGCCAAACCAATCAGTGAAATCGATACCGCGCCAAGTGCGGACGTGGATGTGATGCCGATGGAATACAGCACGCTGCCGGGTTCGATCGGGCCGCACATTTCGGTTACGAATGCCGGAAAATGAGCGGTGATAAATCCAAGCTGGTAACCGCAGCTGAAAAACCCAATAAATATCAAAGCATAAGAAGGATCTCGGAACGCCTTCCCCAGAATTTCTCCCATGCTTTCTTGCAACTCTGCCTTTGAAGCTGGTTGAGGCGCCCGCATGAAAGGCAAGGTCAATACAAGCGCAAGAATGGCAGCGGCAAACACGACGAAGACTTGTTGCCAGGGCAAGAATGACAGCAACCACTCAGCCGTCGGCGCGCCCAGAACCTGCCCGAAACTGCCCGCAGCAGTAACGATGGCCAGCGACATGGACCGGTTTTCATCAGAGGACGCGCGACCGACCACAGCCAAAACCACACCGAACCCGGTGCCAGCAATGCCAAACCCAACCAGCCACGCATAAACCTGATGCTCGAGCGGTGTGACGGACCAAGCCGACAGAACCAGACCAGCAGCATAGGTCAAGGCGCCGAGGATAATGGCCTTTCGGTCTCCTACTTTCTCAGCGATAGCTGCAAAGATCGGTTGACCGATGCCCCAAGCCAGATTCTGGATTGCAATCGCCAATGAGAAATCCGTGCGCAGCCAGCCAAATTCACTGGCGATCGGAATCTGAAACACGCCGAAAGACGCGCGCACGGCAAAGCTGACCGTGATGATGATGCATCCAACGATCAGGATCGGGTTCAACATGCGGGTGGATTGCGGCATAGAGACCTCGGGTAGCTTGGTCCGACGGACCGTACTGGATTTACGGGTTGCGTCAATTCAACAGATTTGCGGTCACGGATAAGCAAATTTGATACGTCAGGGAAAAGGCTTCTTTTCAACGGGCTGGGTCATGGGTAAGGCTCTGGGTCATGACGGATCTGATTTCGCACTACGAAGCCCGCGTCGAGGATGGAACTCTGACGCGTGACGACGCTCAAGAAGCCGTGTTGCCCCAGTTTGAGCGCATCCGTGCGGCACTGGCCGAGCCGGTTAAACGAGGTTTTTTCCGCAAGGCTCCGCCTCCGCCTAAAGGCCTATACCTGTGGGGTGGCGTCGGACGTGGAAAATCGATGCTGATGGACATGTTCGTCGACACGCTGGGTGAAGTCCCCGCACGGCGCGTTCACTTTCATGCCTTCATGCAGGAAATCCATGCCGGAATGCACAAGGCCCGGAAAGAGAACGTTGAAGATGCGCTGGCACCCGTGGCAAAGGAGGTGGTGAAATCCGTCCGCCTGCTGGCCTTCGACGAGATGCAGATCACTGACATTACGGATGCGATGATCGTCGGCCGTTTGTTTGACCTGCTGCATGAAGGTGGCGTTGTTGTCGTGACCACGTCGAACAGGCATCCGGACGCGCTGTATAAGGATGGGTTGAACCGGCAATTGTTCCTGCCTTTTATTGCCCATATCAAAGACCAGTTGCAGGTATGGGAACTGGTATCGCCCACGGATTACCGTCAGAACAGATTAGAGGGGGCTCCGGTCTATTTTACACCCATCGGACCAGAAGCGCGGCAGAAATTACGGGATGTCTGGAAAGATCTTGCAGGCGGACCTGCCGATCCGTTGATATTGCAGGTCAAAGGCCGCGCTGTCGAACTGCCCGCATTTCGCAACGGGGTTGCACGGGCTTCGTTTTATGA
Organism: Ruegeria sp. AE4; assembly: GCF_056542185.1. Taxonomy (NCBI): domain Bacteria; kingdom Pseudomonadati; phylum Pseudomonadota; class Alphaproteobacteria; order Rhodobacterales; family Roseobacteraceae; genus Ruegeria; species Ruegeria sp. AE4. The sequence goes on from NZ_JBQFZK010000007.1 coordinate 49,705, forward strand.
CCTGTGTGGCCGGATGCTGGGACCGGCGGACTATCTGGCTATCGCAGAAGCAATTAAAGTGTTGGTGCTTGAGGATATCCCCCGTTTGTCGAGAAATAACTTCAATGAAGCCAAGCGCTTTGTCATCCTGATAGATGCGCTCTACGAGGCAAAAGTTCGGTTGATCTGCTCGGCTGCGGCGGAACCCGAGATGTTGTATGTCGAAGGAGAAGGCACCTTTGAGTTTGAGCGTACTGCGTCGCGCCTGCGGGAAATGCAGGACCAGAACTGGGGGAAGTAGGGGCTCTGCCCCCGTCGCGCTGCGCGCGCCTCCCCCGGAGTATTTGCGAAAAGATGAAGCTTAACCGTTTTCGCGCAGGATGTTTCCGGCAAGATAAAGGGAGCCGCAGATCAGGACACGCGCCTGTGGGTCTTTGTCCGTGATTGTCTTCAACGCTTCCGAAACACTTGCAGCGACTGAAGAAGGCAGGCCAACTTTGGTGGCAGCGGCGGCGGTTTCTTCGGCGCTGAGCGTGGCCGCCTCGCCCGGTATGGAGACGGCGGTCAGGCTTGCAACCTGTCTTGACAGTGGCGCGAGATACCCAGTCACGTCTTTCGTGTTGAGCATACCGCAGATTATGTGCGTAGGGCGTTGCGGCATCTTTGCCAGCACATCGGCAAGCGCGATGCCTGCGGCCGCGTTATGCCCTCCATCCAGCCACAGTTCGACCTGGGGGGCTTGCTCGGTCAGCGGACCGGTTTTGAGACGTTGCATACGCGCGGGCCAATCGGCATTGGACACGGCAGCCTCGTAGGCAGTGTCACCCATTGAAAGATGACGCAGAACCGCCAAGGCAGCACCGGCATTCTGGAACTGATGTGCACCCAGCAGGTTGGGGAGCGGCAGATCACGCAACCCGGTTTCGTCCTGATAGATCAAGCGCCCGTTTTCTTCATGAACGTGCCAATGCTGGCCATGTACAAGTAGCGGTGCGCCCAACCGGGCGGCTGTGTACTCGATCACCTCCAGTGCCTCGTCTTCCTGCGGGCCGACGATGCATGGCACACCGGGTTTGATAATGCCCGCCTTTTCGGCGGCAATCTTTCCCAGGGTGTCGCCCAGATACTGTTCATGATCGATTGAAACAGGCGTAATGACTGTCACCGCCGGTTCATCAATCACATTTGTTGCATCCAGCCGTCCGCCCAAACCGACCTCGAGCAGAGTGTAATCCGCTTTGCAGCGAGAGAAGGCCAGCAAGGCAGCGCAGGTTGTGATCTCGAAATACGTGATGTTTTCGCCGCCGTTCGCCGCGTAGCACTCATCCAGAACCGCGGTCAGGCCGGGTTCCGAAATCAGTTCGCCCGCCAACCGGATACGTTCGTGAAATCGCGCTAGATGGGGCGAAGTGTAGGCATGAACGGAACGCCCTGCCCCTTCCAAGCCCGCCCGGATCATGGCCTGGGTCGAGCCTTTGCCATTGGTCCCGGCAATATGGATAACCGGTGGCAGCTTGAGCTGCGGATTGTCCAAGGCGGCCAGCAATCGCCAGACGCGATCCAAGGTCAAATCAATGATCTTGGGGTGTAGCGCCATCATCCGGTCGAGGATGGCGTCAGATGTCTTGGTGTTCATTTTTTCCCGGTCTCTTCGGCCTGCGCGACCTTGGCCGTTTCATCCGGTGCCGGTGCTGGCAGGTCACCTTTGATCGCCGGCGGTTGGTTCATCAGCATCCGGGTGATGGTGATCAGTTCGTCACGCATCTCGGTACGTTTGGTGACACGGTCCAGCATCCCGTGATCCAGCAGGTACTCGGCCCGCTGGAAGCCGTCGGGCAGCTTTTCGCGAATCGTCTGCTCGATAACTCGGGGACCGGCAAAGCAGATCAGCGCGTTCGGTTCAGAGATGTGGACATCGCCCAACATCGCATATGACGCCGTCACACCACCGGTGGTGGGATGGGTCAGCACAACGATATAGGGCAGATTTGCTTCTTTCAGCATTTCGACGGCCACGGTTGTGCGCGGCATTTGCATCAGGCTGAGAATGCCTTCCTGCATCCGCGCTCCACCCGCTGCCGAGAACAGGATCAGTGGGCGCTTTAGCTTAACCGCTTCTTGAGCGGCCGCGATGATCGCGTTGCCCACATACATGCCCATTGATCCGCCCATGAAGGAGAAATCCTGCGCTGCTGCAACGATTGGCGTGCGTCCGATTTCGCCTTTGGCAACCAGCATCGCCTCTTTTTCGCCGGTCTTTTTCTGCGCCGCTCGCATACGCTCGGGGTATTTCTTCTGGTCGCGGAAATGCAAGGGATCTTCTTTTGGCGCTGGCACTGCAACCTCAGTGAAAATACCGCCGTCGAACAGGTGATTGAACCGCTCGCGTGGGGTAATCGCCATGTGATGGTCACATTGGGTACAGACGTTCTGATTTTCCGCTAGTTCACGATGAAACAGCATCGTTCCGCACTCGTCACATTTCTGCCAGAGGTTTTCGGGCACTTCGCGGCGAGAGAAGATCGAGTTGATCCGGGGGCGGACGTAGTTTGTGATCCAGTTCATGTCGGAACCTTGGCTTGTGCGGTGTTGACGTCAAATAAGACGCCACGGGAAGAAATGCAATCAACGCCTGATCGCAAGCCGCGCCGCCAGCCAGCATACGAACATCACCGCCAAATCCACCAACAGCCAAGGACGAAGCTGTTCGGCGTCAGATGCATCGAACGGAAGCGAGAAAAGCGCCAGCCCGCTCAGATTATCCGGCAAGGAAACGAACAATAATGCGATGATGTTATTGAAGAAATGCAATGCGATAGCTGGCCCCAATGTACCTGATCGCGCTGTGAGATCGGATGCAAGCATCCCAAATATTAATGCCCACAGCACAAACAGAATTGCATTTTCTCCTGCCAGTTCCGGTGTGTAATGGCCAGCGGCAAACAAAACAGACGGTATCCCCATCCAAATGACGGGCGATTGAAACCTGGCGGCAAGGGCTTGCTGAATGTACCCTCGAAACAGAACTTCTTCGGCGCTGGTCTGAATCAGGACAACCAATACCGAAACCGGAAGCAACAAGAGCCATGTTGAAAATGGCAGATTCTTTGACAGAGCTCCCCCCAAACCGTAGGGCGGTAGCAAGACACCGACAGCGCCCAAGATAAGCAGGGCTTTCAGCACTTTCAGAAATTGGGCCGCAACCAGACCCCGCTGGCCGAAAATTGATCCCAAGGATCGGTGCTGCAGCTGACGCGCGGCCACTGCCACGCCAAGAATGATGAACCCGAAACTGGCCAGCAACAAAAGCAGCGCCAAAGGTGTGCTGCCTTGCAAAAGTTCCTGAGCCCACTTCGCTGAGCCCAACCCCGCAACCACGGTGAAAAACACCAGGTTCAAAACACTGACCAAAACGGCGATCAATGCCAGCCCCAGCAATAGACGCCAGAGTTCGGGTTTGGCGCGGGCTGTTTCGACCAAACGCGCATGAGCTGAATACGCACTAGGCATTCTTACCAATACCTTCCTGCGCCGTTTCATCTGTCACGGGCGGAAACATGTCTTCGGCGTTCTGGGCCACGCTGATTCTGTTCGAAAGCGTCGTCAGATACCCTGCAACTGTCTGCAGCAACTGCAAAGCGACCGAAGCATCGCTTTCAACAACGGCACGCAGCTCTTCCGCGCCAATACGCAAAAAGCTGCTATCTTCCGTCGCGACCAGATCCAGCTGCCTTGGTTCCCCTGTAATGATGGACAGGTCTCCGATAAGCCGACCGGGTTCTATGATCGAGATTGTACGTTTCGTTCCATCCTCGTTGGACCAATCCAGTTTGGCCTGTCCTGAAATGCACAAATAGGCCGCATCCGGCGCCTGACCGCGGGAAAAGATGACTTGCCCGGCGCTGGCTTCGTACCATTGCGCCGAAAACGCCAGCAGCCTCTGGTTTCTGCCATCCAGGCCTGAAAACAACTGCGTTGCTGACAGGATCTCGAGTTTCCGGCTCAGATCGTCCGACGTGCTGTCCTCATGCGCTGGTCTGCTTCGCGAGACGCCGTCGATCCGTCCATCCTTGATTTCCACAAACAAGTCATAGGCTTCGGGATGTGCAAAATGATCCTCCATGAATATCATGATGGAATCGGGCAGCAGTTCCCGCAGTTTCAGGCGCGTGCGCAACCGGCTTTCCGAGTCGTGGCTGGCTAGTGCCTTGTCCAGGATCAGGATGTCGGGGCGTTTGATGCCTGCGCGCGAAAAAGCGGCACGCTCCTGAAACACGGTTGGAAGGTTGTTGCCGCCCAGCCCGGACGGAAGGTCATAAATAATGGCCGCTGCCCGACGGCGCAGACCGGCTTCGTTCATGGCCTCTGCAACGATGTCTTCGATATCTTCGGCATGGGCACCCGCCATCAACGATATCCGGCCATAGATCGCGTTCTCCATCACGGTCAAGCGCGGCACATAGATGTCAGGCGCTACAGACATGAACAAACCGTCCATGGCACCACGCAACCGTTCAGCCTGGGTCTTGCGGATAGCAAGAATTTTTTCCTTGTATTCCTCTGGGAAATCCGGGCCGATCTGTTCCGCGGTCAGAAGGAAAGGCACTGTCAGTAGCAAGGCGCGCTCCTGATCGCTCAGCGCGGCATTCCCTTTGGCTTTGCGCCGGTCCTGGATGTCGAGCAGCCGATGATACATGTCCTTTGACATGCCAAGCCGCAGAAACAGAGGATGGTCAGCCCCGTCTCGCCCAAATGTCTTGCCAAGAGTATCCATGACAGCATTCGATATGCTGATCGCGTCATCTGCCAGATCATGGGTGCTGAGCAATTGCACGAACCGCGCGTCTCCGGCCAGAATGTCTGGAGATATGTCTCGCGACGGTGCCGCGAACAACAGGTTGCCCCCAAGCGGGACGGCCGGGTTAAACTGGTTTGGATCGAACCTATAGACATAACGATCCAATCCTTTTTCTTTCAGCCGTTCTGCGATGGTTTCTCTCAGCCTGACTATTTCCTGTGCCAGTACAGGGTGTATTTCTGGATCAAACTGGGAGCGCAGAGTGCGCCGGAACATGAACTCGTCAATCCCCATGGCTTCCACCAGCTGGAACCACCAGTCACGTATTCCATCAATATCGTCCAGACCGGCAAGCCCCGGATCGATCCACTCATCTTCCAGCGAATCCGGTGGGTTACCCGCCCGAACAGACTCGATCTGACGACGGGACGGGGTTCTTATGGCATCTGCCTCGTGCTGCGGATGGGTGCGCAACGGCATCATGAGGTTATCGCCCAAAGTCCCATCAAACAGATAGGGGCGTGAATAGGCATACCCGATCCGGGCCGCGATAACTGATTGGTGCAATTCGTCCAGCTTGTGGCCAGCTATGACCACATCCCCCTGAACAGGCAGAACCTCGCGGGTCAGCAACTGGCCCAACGCACTACGTTCCGACGCATGGGTGGATTGAATTGCCACACGCGCGCCCCGCGGGATGGTCAGATCAATGTCTTCCAGAATGGTTTTGCCATCGCCATCGCGAACGGTCACATTGCGCAATTCGATATCACCGGTCAGATGTGGGATGGTTTCCGGCTCGCCGATGAACAGCTCTTCGGGGATCATGTTGTCCGGGGCAAATCTTTCGGTGACCACCTCCCACCGCAGGGACATGTCCTGTACCTGGTTGTAGTAGGTCAGAAGGTCTTTCCAGGGCCCGCTTAGGTCTTTGTACGCGCCCAACGCGGCAACCAGTGCACCTACTGTCACCTCGCCCGTGATCGCCAGGTATCCGCCCACCGAATAAAACAGGAATGGCGTCATCTGAGTGATCAAATTGTTCAGGAACTTCATAAAGAATTTCTTGTTGTAGATCTTGAACCGGATCTCGAACAAGGTCCCCAGCCTGTGACTGAACTGCGCCAGACGATACCGCCAACCGCCATTCGTGCGCAGGTCACTGATGCCCGCCGCACTTTCCCCGATTTCCGAGCTCAGACGCCGAACCTCCTGAATACGATCCTTGTTCAGCAAGTTGATCTGACGTTGTAGCTTGGGAATTAACCAGGCCTGAAGCGGGATCAGCGCGATGCTTGCCAGACCGAACCAGATGCTTTGCATGAACAGAAAGGTGACGATTGTCATCATCTGACCAAACTGAAACACCGGTTGCGCGATCGCATCCCCCATAAGGCCGCCCATCGGCTCGGCCTCGGATGTGATCATCGAGACCAGCTCTCCTTGGCTGGTGGTAGCAAAATAGGATCTCGGGAACCGCATCGTGCGTTGAATCAGGGTATAGCGAAGACGGCGCAGCATGCGTTCGGACAAGATGCCTTTCATCGTATTGATGCGCATCTTCATCAACCCGCTGGCAATTACAGTAGCCAGAAATGCAAAGCATAATATCATCAGGTACTGAACCTGAGACACTGTGATGCCCCAGATTGTCACCGTATCGCCTGGCGCACCGATGGCATCGTTGATTATTTGTTTAGGCAGCTCCAGCGACGCATACAGAAACGGGAAAGACAGGACCGTTAACAGCAGCAGGACAAGTTGCTGTTTTTTTGAATGCTTCCAAATAAAAGAAAATAATGTGGGCTCCATAGCCTGGCCTTATCGATAGCTGAACTGATGTTTGGCTGTTCAGGGGTAACCCATTTTTAGGAAACAGACGGTAAGCATTGACCCGACGTATTGCAAGAATTGACGGGGTCAGGCTCCTAATCCGGCACCTATCTTTTTTACGCTTAGCCACCAACCGGAAAACGTAGCGCTCAAGTAGTGTTTTTGTGATTGCGGGTTTATTCCTACTCATTTCTTTGACTAAAGAAGGACATTATCGGACGAAGAGACCATGCGCAGGATTCTGGATCGCTATATTCATCGCCGGACGCTCGGCCGCTGGCGCCGGGCCGTGCAGCAGGCGCCAGATTCAGCGCAGGCCGAGTTGCGGATGAAACGCGATCAGGCGCGCAGTCTGCGTGGACAACTGGATCGCCTGATCCAACTGGCGGATGCGCGCTTGCTCCGCCCGAAAATAGGATCAACTCAGTTTCACCGGCCTGTCGGCACCGACTGGAGCTGGCGACCCGACCTGTGGCGCGCGCCGTTGTTGCAATCCGGCATGGCCTCTGTTCCCCGTAAAACGGTAATGGACGATCAGGTCAGCTTATTTCACGACTGCCCGTTGACCGAAATCGCTGTGCGGCAAATCCGCAACCGGGGGGCAAGTGATCTGGCCCCGTTCAGTCTGGAGGTCGAGGTCTTTGGCTTCGAGGGGTCGTTCCTGTCGGTATCAATCGATTTGCCGCGTGAGGTCGCCCGCGACTTGACACGCGAGCATCTGATCCGGTTGGAAACTCTGATTGACTGCGAGAAACCGTCTGGCGCGTTTGCACGTCTCAATGTTCAGCACGGGCCCAACATGGAGCAGGTTTTGCGGCAGCTAGACCCTTCTGAAACCGTGAACGCAGTTGATTTCGACCTGGCTCACCTGCCCCTGAATGAACGTCGGATCGAAAAGATCTGGCTGGATCTTATTTTTGAGAAACCGCAGATGAACCGTATGAGTGTGCGAGACCTTACGTTTTGCCGCTTCCATCGCGCGGACTTGTGAGACGATCAAAGATGACACAACCATCCCTGACTTTCATTCAGTTCGAAAACGGTATTTGGCACGGCCATGTTGAGGCCGAACGGCAACCAGAGTTGGAGGTTCGATATCTGGGCAAAGCTCTGGAGAGTGTTGAGCTTTCACCTACAGACAACGGATGGAATCTGTATGTGCAGGTACCCGTCACAGCCCTGTCCGAAGGCGTGCACAGCTTCGTCATAGTCGACGCAGGCAGTGTCGATAAAATTGGGAGTTTCTCCATAATAGCAGGAGAGCCCGCCGCCGATGATCTCAGGGCGGAAGTGGACCTTTTGCGCGCGGAGCTGGATATGCTGAAACGCGCGTTCCGACGGGTAAGCCGCGGAGACGGCTGAAACGCTTGCGAAATCGGATCATCCATTCGGTTATGCGCACTCTGCGCGGCGCCTTCGGATTGCGCTGCTGGATGATGAAATGAAATCTCGCGAGACAGAAAGAAAAGGGCCGCGTTGTACGCGACCCATTGGTTTGGTTATTGGGACGGCCCGTGCGGGGTGAACGCTGACAAGCCTTTGAGGATGTCTATGGCATATGCCAGTTGATAATCCTCTTTCCTCAGCTCAGCGGTTGCTTCGGCCCTTGCACGATCTTCCTCGATCTGGCGGATTTCATCCTCGCTCAGGCTGTCATTGTTCAGACTGCCGCGCAGGTCAGCTTCGGACCGGGTACGCCCGTTGCTCTCTTCTTCTTCTTCTGCAGGTGCAGGGCGAGGCTGTTCAACAATGATGTCCGGGCTGACGCCAAGGGCCTGGATTGATCGTCCTGATGGCGTGTAATAGCGCGATGTGGTCAGGCGCATAGCGCCGTCGCCGCGCAGCGGCATGACCGTCTGCACGGATCCTTTGCCAAAGCTCTTGGTGCCCACAACGATAGCGCGGCGATGATCCTGCAATGCACCGGCCACAATCTCGGATGCCGAGGCCGAGCCGCCATTGATCAGCACCACAATTGGCTTGCCTTCAGCCAGATCCCCGGGGGTGGCGTTGAACCGCTCACCCTCATTCGGGTCGCGGCCGCGCGTGGAAACAATTTCGCCTTCGTTCAGGAACGCATCCGAGACTTTGATCGCCTGAGTCAACAGGCCGCCTGGGTTGTTGCGCAGGTCCAGAACAAAACCGTTCACCTTGTCGATGCCACCCGCTTCGGCAATCTGTTCCTGCAATCCTTCCTGCAGGTTCGGGAAGGTCTGGTCGTTGAACGTGGTTACACGCAGCACGACACTGGTGCCTTCGGTCCGTGCGCGCACAGCGGTCAACTTGATTGTATCACGGATAATAGTGACATCGAAGGGATCAGGCTCACCCTCGCGTACGACGGTGATGATAATTTCGGATCCGACCGGGCCGCGCATCAGGTCAACCGCTTTGTCCAGCGTCAGGCCCAGAATACTTTCGCCGTCCACATGGGTAATGAAATCCCCGGCTTCGATTCCGGCTGCGTCGGCGGGGGTATCGTCAATAGGTGAGACGACTTTGACAAAGCCTTCTTCCTGCGTGACTTCGATACCCAACCCACCAAACTCACCCCGGGTCTGCACGCGCATCTGTTCGGCGTCGTCAGGAGAAAGATAACTCGAATGCGGATCAAGCGATGTCAACATGCCGTCAATGGCCGCCTCGATCAGTTCTTCGGGCTCAACCTCTTCGACATACTGGGCGCGAATACGTTCGAAAATGTCGCCGAACAAATCCAGCTGTTCATAGACGCTTGCCTTGTTCTCGGCCTCCTGCGCCAGCAGGGGTCCTGCGATCTGAGTTGTTGCAAGAATTCCTGCCACAGTTCCAGCCAGACCGGCCACCACAAATTTCTTCATACGCGTTTATCCATCCTTGTCGGTCCGAAACCACGATTCCGGGTCCACGGGGCGATTGTCTTCTCTTACCTCTATATAGAGCGTTTCTGAGCGGTCAGTTCCAGTGCCATCACTGCTTGTTGACAAAATTGCGCCGATTTCCGGCATTTCACCGGGCATCAGACCAACTGGTGTGCCCTCTGGGATCACCTGACCGGTCCGGCCATAGACCTCCTGCAAACCGGAAAATACGAACAAAAGTCCCGATTGAGGTTCAAGTATTATCAGGTTCCCCAGGTCCAGCAGCGGCCCGCGATAGCGAATTGTCGCAGCGGTTGGCGATGTGACCAAGGCGCGCGGGCGTGTCCCCACGATCAGGCCGGGGCGCGTGACACCAGCGGCGTCCGTTTCACCGGCCTTGTGCAGCAAGATGCCCTGTACCGGCATTGATATCCGGCCTTTCCTGTCCAAGACGCTGGCATTGCTGTCGAGGATCTCTCCCTCCGAGATCTCGGACAGACCACTTGCAAAACCATCCAGTGTTTCGGTCGACGAGATCAGAATGGCCGTACGTACCGGGTCTTCCACGAAACGGCGGGGCAAATCCGTGCGGTCGGCGATTGCCTCGCTCAGACGGGTGCGGGCCGCCTGAACGCCCGTCAGACCCTCTGTCAAAGTTTCCGAGGCCTTTTGCTGCAAGACACGCAATGTCTGCACTTCATTTAGGTCCTGCGCCAGTTCCTGCGCGCTGGCGTTCAGGCCGGGGGTGACCTCGGACAGCATAATACCCGCGCGGGCAGCCCCCAACGGGCCGGCGGGATGTAACATCAAAACGGGTGGTTCAGTCGTTTCAATGGTTTGCAGAACACCGAGCAATCGCCGGATTTCCTTTTCGCGCGTCCGCAAGTCGGCACTCAGTTGCGCCTCGCGGGTAGCCGCTTGGCGCAATCCCACCCGCATCGCACCCAACCCGGCCTCATAGGCATGGATCGTCTCCGTAAGAGCATTGACCCGGTCCCGGGCACTTTCGGCTTCGGATAACGCGATGGACGCCTGTTCGAGCATCTGCGCTGCATCCAAAGCAGCCTTGGAAGCGTCTGGCTGGGCCAGCGCCGGCAAGGCCAAAAACAGACACACTGCCAGAGCAGCCGGTTTCATGACAGCAGGCTTTCCCCGGTCATTTCCGGGGGTTTAGGCAAACCCATCAGTTCAAGCAGGGTCGGGGCAAGATCGGACAAACGTCCTTGGCGCAATACAGCACCTTCTGGCCCGCCAACCAGCGCTACGGGAACAGGATTAAGCGTATGGGCCGTATGCGGGCCGCCGGTCACAGGATCAACCATGACTTCGCAATTGCCGTGATCGGCCGTGATAATCATCGCCCCCTTGACCTTTTCAAGAGCCGCAATGACTTGCGCCAACCCCTGATCGACGGCTTCACATGCTTTGATTGCGGCATTCAGATCACCTGTATGACCAACCATATCGGGGTTGGCATAATTTGTAACAATCAGGTCATACCCGCCTTCGATGGCTTCGATAAACTTCGCCGTAACCTCTGCGGATGACATTTCGGGCTGTAGATCGTAGGTCACCACTTTCGGCGAGCTCGGCATAAAGCGGTCCTCACCTAGTTCGGGCGTCTCCTTACCGCCATTCAAAAAGAACGTAACATGCGGGTACTTCTCGGTTTCCGCCAGTCGGAACTGACGGAGCCCTTGTTTGGCGACCCATTCGCCCAGCGTATTTACAAGCGTGCGCCTTGGAAAAACCGTGGTCATGTAAGCATTATGCCCGTCAGAGTACTCGACCATGCCCAGCAGTGCTGAAAGCTTCGGGCGCGGTCCTGTCGCGAACTCGGAAAATCCGGGCTCTCCGATGGCGCGCAGGATTTCACGTGCACGGTCAGCGCGGAAGTTCAGGCAAAAGAAACCGTCGCCATCATGAATACCGTCATATCCCGTCAATACGGTTGGTGTGACAAACTCGTCAGATTCGGACTGGTTATAGGCGTGATCAACCGCGCCATGGGCGCTGCTGGCTGTTCGGCCCTGCCCGTTGACCATTGCAGCATACGCTTCACTGACACGCTCCCAGCGATTGTCGCGATCCATGGCAAAGTACCGCCCGCTTACGGTGACGATGCGTGCGTTTTCGGGCAAGCGTTCTTCCAACTCAGCGATGTAAGTCAGAGCTGACCTTGGCGCGACATCACGCCCGTCCGTCACTGCGTGCAGTGCAACCGGGACACCGGCATCCGTTATGGCAGTGGCTGCGGCAAGGATATGGTTCAGATGACCATGCACCCCACCATCCGAGATCAACCCCATCAGATGTGCAGTACCGCCAACGGACTTAACACTGGCGATGAAAGCTTGCAGAGCTTCGTTTTCAAAGAATGTCCCGTCTTCAATGGAAAGGTCGATCTGGCCCAGGTCCATGGCGACCACACGCCCTGCCCCGATATTGGTGTGCCCGACCTCTGAGTTGCCCATCTGCCCGCTAGGCAGACCCACATCGGGGCCGTGGGTGATCAGGGTTGAATGCGGGCACTCAGACATGATCGCGTCAAACGTCGGCGTGTTTGCCAGATAGGGTGCGTTGGCTTTTGTGTCCTCGGACAGGCCCCAACCATCAAGAATACACAGGACTACAGGTTTGGGGGTGGCCATTGATGTACTCCATTTGCTGCTCTTGGGTCACCTTCTATCCTTTGGACTTCGACGGGTGAACCGCCTTTTGCAATGATGTACAATTATAACCAACACAGAGGTGTTAGTCCTTCAGATAGCTTTGGAAAGGGCGCGCCTTGCGATTGCGGTATTTGACTGTCAGATCCAGTGGTGCATCGTTTTCATCATAAACGCCCAGAACAACACCCCTGCCCCGGCTTTTGGTGCGCATTTCAATCAATTGCTGCTCGGACCGGGTCGTGCGCTGTGACGCCCGCCGCGTCCAGGCGAACAGGTGCTCGTACATTTCGGCGATTACACCGGCATGTTCGGCGCTGTCACCCAGATCGTTCAACTCATCGGGGTCGTTTTCCAGATCGAACAGGATTGGCCGGTACCCACCTTCACAATGGATCAGTTTCCATTTCTTACTTGCGACCATGAACATCACCGCATCGCGGACCGACATGTCCAAAACATTTGCGATTGGCGAAGCCGAGTAGTCATATTCGCAGATCACCACATCGCGTGGCAACGCGTCCACCTCCCCATAAAGGATGGGCAGCAGTGAGTGACCTTCCAGAATATGCGTCGCCACTTCCCCACCAGCCGCGTCAACAAAGGTCGGTGCAAGGTCGATGGATTCTACAAGCGCATCGCTGACAGTGCCACGTATCGCATCCGCCTCGGGCGACGGGTCATAAATGATCAACGGCACTCTGGTTGAGGCATCGTGGAAAAAGGTCTTTTCCCCCATCCAGTGATCGCCCAAAAAATCACCGTGGTCTGATGTCAACACGATCATCGTGTTTTCCATCCGCCCGGTTCTCTCCATCCAGTCCAACAGGCGGCCCATCTGATCATCGGCTTGCTTGATCAGCCCCATATAGGCCGGGATAACCGCCTCACGCACATCCTGCCGCGAGAAGGTCTGGCCGATCTTTGTGTCCATGAAGGCTTTGAGCACGGGATGCGCATTCTGACGTTCCGCCTCGGATCGCACCACAGGCAATACATGTTCCGGCCCATACATCGAGGCGTATGGGTCCGGTACGATGTACGGCCAATGCGGCTTGATAAAGCTCAGATGACAGCACCACGGGCCATCATGCGTTTCCATGAACTCGATCCCGCGCCCGGTCAGATAGGGCGTTTCGCTGTCTTCCTCGGCAATATTCGCGGCTTCGGGTGAATTCTTCAGAAACCAGCCAGACAGAACGTTCCCATCCGCATCCAGTCCGGAATTGGCAAAGTCATGCCAGGGATTGTCACTCTCATACCCCTTTGCTTTCAGGAACTTGTTGTATTCCTTTGCCCCGTCCGGGTCATAATACCCATCCGGACCTTCGGGCAGCATACCGTCATCCCGTTCATATACGTCAAACCCACATTCGGCGACGCGCGCACCTATCAAGCTGTCAGGTTCCAGACCAAGCCGCGCCATCCCTTCGGCGTCTGCACGCATATGGGTTTTGCCGACCAGCCAGCAATCCATCCCCGCCTTACGCAGGTGATCACCCATCGTTATCTCGCCGACTTTCAACGGAATTCCGTTCCACGACGCGCCGTGAGAATGCACATAGCGCCCTGTGTAGGTGGACATGCGAGAGCTGCCGCAGATCGGTGATTGGATATAGGCGCGGTTGAAGCGCACGCCTTTGGCAGCCAGACGATCGATATTTGGAGTATGCAGATGTGGATGGCCGTAGCAGCTCAGATAATCCCAGCGCAGCTGGTCGAACATGATGAACAGGATGTTTTTTGCCTTGGCCAAGTTGACGCCCTTCCCCAAAAGTCACGAGGGCCTAGTTAGCCCCTTCTGTCCGCAGAACGAAGCAAAACCTGCGTCAGGCCTGACGGTCCATTTGTTCCAGCATCTTCTTGGCGCGTTTACATTGCAGCTTGTCGCGCAGTGGGCTGTCGGGGTCGATGTCTTTTTGGCAGACAACGCATTTGTCAGCGCCCGAGATCGCGTTTAGACCACCGCAGCTGCCTTTGATGGTCTTTCCCATCAGCATGACACCCAATGACATGCCCACCATGACGAGAGCGAGAAGAATGAAGGCCAGAATAAAGGTACTCATCTCAGCTCCAACAGTCAGTTCAATCCCAGCGCGTCTTTGAACGCCGCACTATGGGCAGTGATATAGGCATCTTCGCCGCCTGTCACATCCCGCGAGATGAAATACACGGCAAGTTTATGTTTCTCCGCCAAAGCAAGACCTTTTTCCTGACCCAAGGCCAGCATGGCTGTTGCCCAGGCATCGGCCATCATCGCGTTTTCGGCCAGCACGGTGACCGAAGTGGTGCGGTGCGTGATCGGGCGGCCTGTTGTCGGATCGATGATATGCGAATAGCGCACACCATCTTTTTCAAAGAAGTTCCTGTAATCGCCCGAGCTGGCCATACCCCGGTCATCCAGAGAAACGATCAACTGGATAGTTTGCGAACCCGTTTCAGGTTTTTCGATGCCAATGAGCCACGCTTCGCCCTTGTCATTCTTACCCTTGGTCACAAGATCGCCGCCGATTTCAACCAGATAGTTTTCGATGCCAGCGGCCTGCAAGGTTTCCGCAACAGCGTCAATTCCATAACCTTTTGCAATCGCCGAAAGGTTAATGCCCACACTGGCGTTTGACTTGGCAAGCGTGCCAGCATCTGTATCGAGCTTCAGCAGGCGGCCCTGACCTACACCGCTCAGCGCGGTGTTGATATCGGCATCCGATGGCACCGGGTCCTCGGGTTTGCGTGGGCCAAAACCCCAAAGTTCGATCAAAGGGCCGAGGGTTACGTCGAAAATGCCACCGGATTTTGCGTGCACTTCGTTCGCCGCCGAAAGAACCAGCGCAAATTCGTCGGAAATAGGCATTGGATCTGTGCTGGACGACGCGGAAAAAACGGAAACCTCGGAGTTCGGATCCCAGTTGGACATCTTGGCATTCACGGCTGCCAGCTTTTCACTGACAGCAGAAGCCAGTGCGTCTTCGTCAAGGTCTTCGCCAATTGCGGTGATTTTGTAGGTCGTGCCCATTGTCTCACCAGACAGACGGACCACTTCGGGTTCCTTGTCAAAAAGACAGCCTGAAAGAAGGGTGAAAAAGGCCAGCACGGGTAAAAGACGCATTGGGCTATCTCCGGGACATTCTGTGCCCGGCATATGCCAGCGGTCCCCGCCAGAGTCAAATTGGCATTACAGTTTCAGCGGAAGGAAACCCAACAGCAAAAGACCAGTTCCGGCCGGAATACCAAACAACCACGCGCGTTTGCGCCACCCGGGCTGCTGTTGCTTCCACGCCATGCGAAAGTTGTGACCGCACACGACAGCCGCAAAGAAGATCAGCGCGGCAACCGGGGGCGTAAGATAGAGTTCATTCAAAGGCTTAAGCTCCCTTTGCTGACCTGCGTTCGGCCAACTCGTGCAATTGTACCCTATACAGGTCGTTTAGCTGCGCTAAGGTGAAAGGGAAAGACTTTGCAAGAACCAAAAGGAGATTGCCCATGGCTCCAACCTCTTACCAGTCGCCGTCGCGCGGTGACAAGGCTGACAAGACAACCTACAGCCAATCAGCGGAATCAAACCTGTCGCATTCGCAGACGACCGTGGCCAAGTTGCTTGAGGGTAAAGGGGATGCGGTGTTTTCGGTGCGGCCTAATGATACCATCCATTCGGTGGTGAACACGCTCAAGGAAAAGCGGATTGGCGCTGTTCTGGTGACAGATCAGAACGGGGCATTGCAAGGGATCTTGTCGGAACGCGACATCGTGCGTCGCATGGCCGATACGCCCGGACAGACCCTGCCACAGTCGGTCGAAGACCTGATGACCAGGGATGTAAAGGCCTGTACGCCCGAGGATACGCTGAATGACGTGCTGAAAACCATGACCGAAGGGCGTTTCCGCCATATGCCGGTTCTGCGTGATGGCAATTTGTGCGGTGTCATCACTATCGGTGACGTGGTGCATTTCCGTCTGAGGGAATTGGAGTATGAAGCGCTTCGCATGAAGCAGATGATCGTAGGATAGTTTCAACCGGTTGAAAAAAACCTGACACTGCCGCCGTTTATTTCAGCGGCAGTTAATCTGCCTGAGGCAAAGGCACCTGTATCGATCGACACAACCCGGTTTCTAATCTGGGGGTGGCTTACAATAGTATGACCGTGAACAACCCATTGCGCGTCGCTGCGTGCAAGCCGTGGAAACATCGGATGACCCCAAAGACAGATCTGGCGATCCTGGGATTGAATGGATTGCCGCGGATCAAGTGCCGCGTGGACAAAGGTGACGTTGCCGCTGGTCCAGGTCAGCGGCAGATTTTCAAGCCAGTCCAGCAAGCTGTCGCCCATCTTGTGCCGCAGACGCTCTGCCAGTTCAGGCAGATGCTTGCCACTGTCCAACTCGTCGGGACATTCGAGACCGAAAGATGCCAAAGTTTCCGCTCCGCCGTTATGAAACCAAAGCCTGGCGTATCGTTCCGGGTCGTTTACAAACTGCAGCAGCATCTCTTCGTGATTGCCAAGCAGGCATTGAACCCGCCCGTCTGACGCCTCACTCAGGTGATGCAAATGCCGCAGTACCTGCGCGCTGTATGCCCCCCGATCGATGTAATCGCCCAGAAAGACCAGTGGGCTTTGATCGTCGAGTCGTGGCAAAACCGCCTGAAGCAAATCAAGACGGCCGTGAATATCACCGACAGCTGTCACCTTTTCCGCGGGTGCCACGTCGCATGGCATCGCATTGGTGCTTTCCTTCGCCGCGGATTGGAACCGCCGTCTGATCCAGTCTTTTATCATGGCATTTGATCCCTACCCGCCCTGCGTAGTGGTCGCAATCAACAACTGTTTGAGTAGGCAAGGTGTTGACCACGAGCCTTAGATTGTCCGATATGGCCCGCAGGATGTTCGCAAGCAGTTGATCTGATGATAGGATCAACGCCTTTCGATCAGCGATGAATTTGCAGTGAGTTCTGAGGGTTTTATGAAACGAGTTTTGATTACAGGTTCTGCCGGGTTCATCGGATTCCATCTGGCCAAATTGCTTCTGGCAGAAGGGTTTCAGGTACATGGCTATGACGGGATGACCGACTACTATGATGTAACCCTGAAACAGCGTCGACATCAGATACTGCTTCAAACCCCGGGATTTACGGCAACTGAAGACCGTTTGGAAAACTTTGACCGTCTTGTGCAGGTCGCTGAGGAGTTTCAGCCCGATGTCATCGTCCATCTGGCCGCGCAGGCAGGCGTGCGGCACAGCCTTGAATATCCTCGCAGCTATATCGAGTCGAACGTTGTGGGCACGTTCAATGTGATGGAAATCGCGCGTCAACATAAAGTGGAACATCTTTTGATGGCGTCGACCTCATCAATCTACGGTGCAAACGAGGACATGCCGTTCATCGAAACAGAAAAAGCCGACACCCAACTGACGATCTACTCCGCCACTAAGAAGGCGAATGAGGCGATGGGGCATTCCTATGCCCATCTGTGGGATTTGCCGACCACCATGTTTCGATTTTTTACCGTTTACGGCACTTGGGGGCGCCCCGATCTGGCCTATTTCAAATTCGTCGCTGCGATACTGGATGGCAGACCAATCGACATCTACAATCATGGCGACATGTATCGCGACTTCACGCATGTAGAAGACCTTGTGCGTGGGATCAGGTTGCTGATCGATGTTCCGCCGGTCCGCCCAACCAGCCGCGCGGATATCGAAGATGGTGACAGCTTGTCGCCCGTTGCACCGTACCGCATCGTCAACATTGGCAACGGAGACAAGGTGCGTCTGATGGATTTCATAGAAGCCATCGAAGAGGCTGTTGGCCAGAAAGCGGTCAAAAACTTTATGCCAATGCAGATGGGCGATGTTCATGCCACCTGGGCTGACAATCAGCTGTTGCAGCGGCTGACGAATTATCGCCCGCAGACCGACCTGAAGGACGGTATCGCACAGTTCGTCGCCTGGTATCGGGACTATTACGGAAAATAGGTCGATCTGGCGCCGGAATGAAAAAACCGGCGCACTCAGCGCCGGTTACTTTAGTTACCCGCCAAAATCGTCGAGCATGATGTCTTCGCGATCCACGCCCAGATCCAGCAGCATGTTGATAACCGACTGGTTCATGATTGGCGGCCCACACATGTAGTATTCACAATCCTCGGGTGCCGGGTGGTTCTTGAGGTACTCTTCGAACAGAACGTTGTGGATGAAGCCGGTATAGCCTTTCCATTCATCCTCGGGTTGGGCATCCGACAGAGCGACATGCCATTCAAAATTGTCGAACTCTTCCGCCAGTTGGTCGAAATCCTCGACAAAGAACATCTCTTTCTTGGACCGCGCACCGTACCAGAAACTGATCTTGCGGTCGCGGTTCTCAAGGCGTTTGAGCTGGTCAAAGATGTGGCTGCGCATCGGTGCCATACCGGCGCCACCACCGATGAAGACCATTTCCTTCTTGGTTTCACGTGCGAAAAACTCGCCAAATGGACCCGAGATTGTGACTTTGTCGCCCGGCTTCAGGTTGAAGATGTAGGACGACATCTGTCCCGCCGGAATTCCTTCTGAGCCCGGAGGCGGTGAAGCAACCCGGACGTTAAGCATGATCATGCCCTTTTCATCCGGATAGTTGGCCATCGAATAGGCGCGCTCGATAGGTTCGTTCACAACTGACTCGTATTGCCACAGATTGAAGCGATCCCAATCCTCGCGATATTCTTCCTGCACGTCGAAATCAGTGTATTTCAACTGATGAGCGGGCGCTTCGATCTGGATGTAGCCCCCGGCGCGGAAATTCACGTCCTCACCTTCGGGCAGGTCTAGGGTAAGGGCCTTGATAAAGGTCGCGACATTATCGTTCGAGCGGACGGTGCATTCCCATTTCTTGACGCCGAAGACCTCTTCTGGAACTTCGATTTCCATGTCCTGCTTGACCGCCACCTGACAGGACAGACGGTCGCCACAGGAGGCTTCGCGCTTTGTTATATGGCTTTCTTCGGTCGGCAGGATCGAACCACCACCCGAATGCACTTTCACGCGACACTGGGCACAGGTACCACCACCACCGCAGGCTGACGGAACAAACAGTTTTTCGGCCGCCAATGTTTGCAGCAGTTTGCCACCCGCCGGAACCGAGATAGTCTTTTCACCATTGATGGTAATGTTGACGTTGCCGGTCGACACCAGCTTGGAACGTGCAGCCATAATGATGGCCACCAGCGCCAGAACGATCAGGGTGAATAGGACAACGCCGAGCGAAAAGGTTTCCATTCTCACGCCCCCCTTACAGTTTCACGCCCGAGAAGGACATAAAGGCCATCGCCATCAGTCCGGCGGTGATAAAGGTGATGCCCAGCCCCTGAAGCCCGTCCGGCACATCCGAGTATTTCAGCTTTTCGCGCACGCCTGCCATCGCAGTGATTGCCAGCGCCCAGCCGAAACCGGATGAGATGCCATAGGTGGTCGCCTCGGCAAAATTATAGTCGCGTTCGACCATGAACAGCGAACCACCCAGAATGGCACAGTTCACAGTGATCAAAGGCAGGAAGATCCCCAGCGCGTTGTAGAGCGGCGGGAAATACTTATCGAGAATCATTTCGAGGATCTGAACCATCGCTGCGATCACGCCGATATAGGAAATCAGCCCGAGAAAGGTCAGATCCACATCCGGGAACCCGGCCCATGCCAATGCGCCCGGTTTCAGCAGGAAGGACAACAACAGGTTGTTGGCGGGCACGGTGATGGCCTGCACCACCATGACTGATATTCCCAGCCCGATGGCAGTCGAAATCTTTTTCGACACGGCGATGAAGGTACACATGCCAAGGAAAAAGCTGAGCGCAAGGTTTTCGATAAAGACGGCCTTCACGGCCAGAGAGATAAGCCCTTCCATCAGTGCGCCTCTACCTGCTGGATTTTGTATTCACGTTCTTCAACCTGGTTCGGCTTCCACGTGCGGAAAGCCCAGATCAGCAGGCCGATCACGAAGAACGCCGAAGGTGGCAGCAGCAACAGGCCGTTGGGCACGTACCAACCGCCATTGTTGACCGTTTGCAGGATTGTCACGCCGAACAGGCTGCCCGATCCAAACAACTCCCGGATGATGCCCACCAGCATCAGGATCAGGCCATAACCCATGCCGTTACCCAAACCGTCGATGAACGAGGCCACCGGGGGGTTCTTCATGGCGAATGCTTCGGCACGGCCCATTACGATGCAGTTGGTGATGATCAGGCCGACAAACACCGACAGCGTCTTGGAAATCTGAAAGGCATAAGCCTTGAGTATCTGATCCACCAGAATCACGAGCGAGGCGATGATCACCATCTGCACGATGATCCGGATCGAGCCCGGGATCTGGTTGCGCAGCATCGAGATGAACATCGACGAAAACGCCGTCACCGACGTCACCGCTATGGCCATGACAAAGGCCACTTGCAGTGATGAGGTTACAGCCAGTGCCGAACAGATTCCCAGCACCTGCAAGGTGATCGGGTTGTTGTCGACAAGGGGGTCGACCAGCAGCTCTTTCTTGGTCTGCGACATCAGATCTCTCCTGCTTGCAACTTGGCCAGGAACGGCGCGTAACCCGCATCGCCCATCCAGAATTTCACAAGGTTGTCGACCCCGCGCGATGTCAGGGTCGCGCCCGCCAGCGCATCTACGAAAAACTCGGGCCCGGCCGCTGGTTGTGACTTGGCGACGGTGATCTGCAAGGCGCCCGCGTCATCATGCAGTTTCTTGCCGTTCCACAACGCCTTCCAACGCGGGTTGTCCACCTCGGCACCCAGACCAGGCGTTTCACCATGCTGATAGAATTGCAGGCCGAAAATGTCGTTGCCGTTCTTTTCCAGCGCGATGAAGCCATAAAGCGTGGACCACAACCCATAGCCATGCAGCGGCAGGATCACCTTGTCCAACGCTCCGCTGTCGTCGCGCAGCAGATAGATGACCCGATACTTTGCCTTGCGACCAATGCCTGCGGGGTCATCGTCAAGGGCAACACTTAATTCCGGATCACCGGCAGCGGCCAGATCGTCAAAGGTGGCTGGGTCGAACTGATCGTCCGCAAATTCGCCCGTCGCCAGATCCAGAACATGCGGCTCGAACGCGGCAAAGGCCTGGCTGACATCAATGCCGGGTTCATACACCCCCGCCACCTGCAGAATGTTGACCTGCTTGTCCTTCAGCTTGTTGGCCTCCTGCACCGGGCGCAGGCTGACTGCCGCGGCCGACACGATCATCGAGGCAACGAGACAAACCGCAACAGCGATGAAGATCGTTTTGCCAACCGAATCCGGCGAGGCCGCCAGAAACCGGGCAATCGCGCCCTTGCGTTCAGGGGATTGCGTATCAGACATGGCGACGCGCCCTCCGTTTGATGTTGGCCTGAACGACAAAATAGTCGATCAGCGGTGCAAAGACGTTGCCGAACAGAATGGCCAGCATCATACCTTCGGGGAAGGCTGGGTTGATCACACGAATTAACACAACCATGACACCAATCAGTGCACCATAGATATAGCGCCCGACATTGGTGTGGCTTGCCGAGACCGGCTCGGTCACCATGAAAGCCAGACCAAAGGCGTAACCGCCCAACACGACATGCCAGTACCATGGCATTGCGAACATCGGGTTCGTCTCGGACCCGATCAGGTTCAACAGCCAGGTGAACGCAATTGTGCCCGCCAGACATCCCAAAATCAGCCGATAGTTGGCAATCTTGGTGATCAGCAGGAAGGCCAGACCGATCAGGCAGGCCAGAGTCGAGGTTTCCCCGATACTGCCCTGAATGGTGCCGTAAAACGCGCTCCACCAGGTGATACCGTCAGCGGCCAGTGCCTGGTAGCCTTCGGCAGCCGACACAGCCAGAGCCGTCGCCCCGGAAAACCCGTCAACCGGGGTCCAGACTGCATCGCCCGACATCTGCGCGGGATAGGCGAAATACAAAAACGCCCGCCCCACCAAGGCAGGGTTGAGGAAGTTCTTACCAGTGCCGCCGAATACCTCTTTGCCGATGACAACACCAAAGATAATACCCAGGGCAACCTGCCACAGAGGCGTGGTTGCAGGCATGATCAGGGCGTAAAGCATCGAAGTGACAAGAAAGCCTTCATTCACCTCATGCCCGCGGACGGTTGCGAAAATGACTTCGAAAATACCGCCTGCCACCAACGTGACAATATAGATCGGCAGGAAGTACATAAGCCCGTGCATGACATTGGCAAAAATACTGTCCGGATTCAACGAGATGCCAAGAACCTGAAGAATTGCAATCCGCCAACCAGTTGCAGACTCTGGGCCAAGCGCGGCAATGGCCGAATTTGCCTGATAACCGGTGTTCCACATTCCCCACAGGATGCAAGGAATAGTGGCAATCACGACATATGTCATGATGCGCTTCATATCCACGTAAGACCGCGCATGAGGAGCAACGGTGGTTACGGTTTTCGGAGTGTAGATGAAGCTTTCCACCATCTCGTAGATCGGAAAAAGCTTCTCGTACTTGCCGCCCTTGGTAAAGTTCGGCTCGATCCGGTCAAAGAAGTTACGCAATCCCATTCGGATCAGCCCTCCTTTTCAATCTTTTTCAGGCAGTCGCGCAGCGCCAGCCCGTATTCATATTTCGCCGGACAGGCAAAGCCCACAAGGCCCAGATCCTCTTCGTCCAGCTCAAGCGCTCCCAGTGCCTGAGCCGTATCCGTATCCATCACCAGCAACGCCCGAAGCAATTGTGTGGGCAGGTAATCCTGCGGCATCAACTCCTCGAACACGCCTGTTGGCACCATTGCACGGCGGCCACCGTTCAGGTTGGACGTGAAAGCATAGAGTTTCCTGGAAAAGGCCGAGCCCAATACCGGCTGGACGGAATACTTGGAAGGCATTGGTCGGATCCAACCCATCGGAATCTGATCGTGATCCTCTCGGATGATACAGATCTGACGGGCAAACCGCCCCAGATATGCGGTCGGTCCGTCGGCATGTTGACCCGACAGGATCGAACCCGAGATAATGCGGGGCGTTCCGTCCACACTTACCTCACCTCGTGTCAAGTCGTCCGTGGACGCGCCCATCACGGTGCGG
The DNA here is from genome assembly GCF_056542185.1 of Ruegeria sp. AE4. Taxonomy (NCBI): domain Bacteria; kingdom Pseudomonadati; phylum Pseudomonadota; class Alphaproteobacteria; order Rhodobacterales; family Roseobacteraceae; genus Ruegeria; species Ruegeria sp. AE4. The sequence goes on from NZ_JBQFZK010000007.1 coordinate 72,885, forward strand.
ATCAAACGCGGCTGACGCGCACCGGGCCCGGTCAAGGCGATCACAACACTCGGATCCAGACGCCCGGTCTGCATCAGGCGGCCAATCGCGATGGTGTCCTGATAACCGATAGTCCAGACTTGCTTTTCCCCCGAAATCGGTTCGAGGAAGTGAATATGCGTTCCTGCCAGGCCCGATGGATGTGGACCGGAAAACGCCACGGCCTCGACACCGGCGACATCCGCGCCGGGGATCGTGTCACCTTGTTTCTGGCAAATATAAGTCTTGCCTTCGGTTAGCTTGCTGACTGCCGCCAACCCAGCAGCAAAGGCCTCGGGCGCTTCGGCAATGATCGTGGCGGCATCAGCCGCCAAAGGGTCACTGTCCATGGCGGTCACGAAAATCGCGTTCGGCTTGGCACCGGGTTCCGGCATTTTCGAATAAGGCCTCGTGCGGAATGAGGTCCATAGACCAGCGACGCACAGTTTTGCAGTCACGCCTTCGGCGCTGTGCGCATCGCCCACGCTCGAAAAATCCAAGCCCGTGTCATTGGCGTCGGACACTTCGATGACGACGCTCTGCAACACCCTGCGGGCACCCCGGTTGATGGCAACAATCTTGCCTGTCACCGGTGCAACCATCATCGCGTCAGGCGCATCTTTGTGACAAAAGAGCGGCGTACCCCGCTCGACACTATCACCTTCCTGCACCAGCATCTTTGGCTTCAGGCCAATGTAATCCCCACCCAGAACGCCAACGGTCGAGTATTCCGGACCCGGATGAATGGTTTGGTCGGGAGCGCCTTCCACTGGCAGGTCCAACCCTTTTTTAAGTTTGAAAGTTTGCATGCCGCTACGTTCTTCCAAGCCTCTTTCCTGCGCCAGCCCTGCCGACACCCTTTAGGGGTCATGCAATAACGCGGTTTTTTCCGGTGCCCATCGCAAAAGCGTCGAAACGGGTCCAAATTCCGCAGGCGTATTTCTGATCACGGACCCTTTACGCGCGGATGCCCGCAAACGCAAACCTGTTACCGCCGAAAGTTAAGATCAAACTGCAAAATCTTGGAGTTTTCCCTCAAGATGGCCAAAAATTCGGGTCAAAATTGCGTGTCGCGCCCGCTGAACTTCCAGTGTAAGCAACCGGAATGAAAAAAGACACAGACTTCGAAATCTTTCTGATTGCCACCCCGGGCCTTGAAGCCCCCCTCTGCGCCGAGGCGCAGTCCAACGGGTTCGCTCAGGTCAAGACGATTCCAGGGGGTGTCATTTGCCGTGGTTCGTGGTCCGAGGTCTGGCGCGCCAACCTGACCTTACGCGGTGCAAACAAGGTTCTGGTTCGTCTGGGCAGTTTTCCTGCCGTGCATCTAGCCCAATTGGACAAACGTGCGCGCAAATTCCCGTGGGGCGAGTTCCTGCGCTCCGATGTTCCGGTCAAAGTCGAGGCCACCAGCCGCAAATCCAGAATATATCATGCCGGTGCCGCACGGCAGAGAGTTGAACAAGCGATATCCGAAACTCTGGGCGCTCCGATATCATCCGACGCCGATGTCAGGATCTTGCTGAGAATCGAAAAGGACATCTGTACATTTTCCATCGACAGTTCTGGAGAGCTTTTGCACAAGCGTGGTCATAAAGAAGCAATTGCCAAAGCGCCAATGCGCGAAACGATGGCAGCCATGTTTCTGCGTGACTGCGGATTTAGCGGCAATGAACCGGTGTTGGACCCGATGTGCGGTTCGGGTACTTTCGTGATCGAAGCCGCCGAGATTGCCCTGGGGCTGCGCCCTGGTCGGTCCCGCAGCTTTGCGTTTGAAAACCTTGCGAGCTTCGACCCTGACCGCTGGCAAGACATGCGCGGTGATCCCAAGGTCGCAGAGTGTTTTCTCACCTTCTGCGGCTCAGACCGCAACGCCGGGGCAATCGAAGCCGCAACAGCCAATGCCGAGAGAGCACGGGTAAGCGCCAATACGCGATTTCAACAGCTTTCCGTCAGTGACATCAAACCCCCTGCGGGACCCGCCGGGCTGGTCATTGTGAACCCTCCCTACGGAGCGCGAATTGGAGATGAAAAGCGTCTGCGCTCTGTCTACGGAGCCTTGGGTAAATCTTTGATGAGCCGGTTTCAAGGATGGCGTGTCGGGATTGTGACCAGCGCTCCGGCTTTGGCTCGGGCGACCCGCCTGCCTTTGCTGGCGCCCGGTCCGGTCGTAGACCACGGAGGCACCAAGATCCGTCTGTACAAAACGGATCCGCTGCCATGAGAGTCGCGTGACCTGTTTAGCCCGTCCGTTGTCGATCCAAAGACGGAAGATTAGGATGATCGCTTCTCAAAATCCTCTTGCGCATCGGCAAAGCCGCGTATAGATCACCCGCCACGGTCGGAGTGTAGCTCAGCCTGGTAGAGCACTGTCTTCGGGAGGCAGGGGCCGGAGGTTCGAATCCTCTCACTCCGACCAGTAAAACAAGGCGCCCAAGGGCGCCTTTGTTGTTTGCAGCAGCTCGCCCGAAACAGTATCCACAGCATTTCTGGCACTGGATGTGCTTACTTCGATCTCAATCTTCATCCATAATCCACGGCAGCAATATCTCGTATCTTCCTATCATTGATCCCAGCGGCCTTCTTAACCTCTTCCGGACTTATGGGCCGATAAGGAAAGCCCTATTCATCAGTGGAAAAGATAAGCACCGTTGAGTGCGCTAGAGATGTGCGATTGGATCGAAGACAGGGAAACCAGCAGCGATTGAACTTGGGGAACAATTGCGGGCAAAACCTAACTGAACAATAGATGCTAATATCTTCAAAACTTTAGTTGATCAAAGTGGTGCGGGTGGAGGGACTTGAACCCCCACGCCTTGCGGCGCCAGAACCTAAATCTGGTGCGTCTACCAATTTCGCCACACCCGCAACTCAGCGCCGCAGCGCTGGAATGAAGCGGTCAATAACAAAGCTTGCTTCCGAGCGCGAGAGGTAAAATACACGTATCGCCAAGTTTGTAGATCCTCTGATGAGATATTGAGCAACCACGGTACCTCATGAAAATGTATAGCCCTAAGAGACTTGTCAGTGGAAAACTGATGGGAACATCAGTGGCCGTGAAACCCGATATCCTGAGGGACAAAGACCACGCAAGTTTGGAAGAGCTGTTCATTCCTGCCGAAGTTTAGATTTCGGCCAAGTTAGCCTGCGAAATATCTCGTTTACGTTGACCAAAGGCCAAAAAGACAAGCTGACAGCCTGTTGCTAGATCACCAATAGCGAATATAGAAATCATCCTTCACTGCCCTCACATGCTCATAATTGAATCCTTGGGACGAAGCGCGGGATTACCCACCCCGACACCCCAGGAAACGCATCTGCGACCCTTTCCAACTCAGAGAGAGACTTCAGGTTTCTGAAATAACAAGAATGGCTTACTCGGCTGTGGTGCCCTTCACGGCCACACAGATTATCGAATGACCTGTACCGTCAAGTGCAAGCAATTGTGTTCCGCCGGTCCCCGCTCGGTTTCACACTGTAGGTGCCGAGTGGCGCTTGCGTCATAGGCATTCCCGCGCAGGTTGAGGCATTCTCAAGAGCGCTCCACCACAAAGCTGCCACATTTCAAACGCCAAAAAATCTTATTCACGTCAAAATAAGACCGCCTTGAAGGGTCTTGTTGTTTAGCAGGAGTTAATGAGTCTTTTTTGCCACTTTGGCGCCGGTACGAGTTTCCTGCTCAACTCCAGTACAAGGTTTACTGCTGTGACCGATCTGAATCCCTCCGCTACTGCCGAGCAAGAGGCTGTCTTCTTTGCTCGCGAAAGCTTTCTTGGCGAACTCAAGATCCTGAACCGGGACCACCCGAACACGGGCTTTGGGATTTCGCTCCGAACCCATTCCGGAGACCACTACCTGCTGGCCAATGCGCGTATGCCATTGCCCGCGGTCAAATCCGAAGGTTTCCCGACCGGACGCCGCGTTGCGTGCCTTGAAAACGGCGATCGCTTCAGCTCGATCGAAGTGCTGGCTGACGCCAAGGCTTACGAAACCATCAGCCCGCGCGCCGAGGCTGACATTCTGGGCAACGCTTTGGACCTGATCGCACGTATCGACACGCTGACAGGAATTCCAACGGGCCGTCCTTCGCATGAACCCCGCATCGCAGCTACGGGAACCGGAGGTTAAGCATGGCGCGCAATGATCACCTGTTGTCTGTAGGCAACGAAGCTCTGGCGCCAATGACTTCGGCAATGTCATCACTGACGGCGCAGATTGATCAATTGACTGAGGTGGCTGATGCGCGCTCCTCGGCACGTCTGGCAACACTCAAGACCCGGATGGAAAACTTCACCGCCAGCATCACCATGGTCGGTCAGGTAAAAGCGGGCAAATCATCGATTGTAAACATTCTTGCGGGGCGCCCATCTTTGCTTCCGTCGGATGTGAACCCGTGGACGTCGGTCGTCACAACCCTGAACATCAACACGCGTCCACCGGGCGATACCAAGGCCAAGTTCACCTTCTTTGAGCAGGAAGAATGGGACAATCTGATGGTCGGGGGTGGCCGGTTGGGCGAATTGGCCAACCGTGCCGGTGCAGATGACGAGATGGAGGACATTCGCCGTCAGATCGGCGAGATGAAAGCAAAGTCGGAAGAGCGTCTTGGAAAGCACTTCGATCTGATACTTGGCCAAAGCCACCAATACGATCACTTCGATGAAGAACTGATCCAAAGGTATGTCTGCCTGGGCGATGAGGACGACCCGGATATCAATCCAAAAACAGGCCGGTTCGCAGATGTGACCAAGTCGGCCGAGTTGTACATGGATATCCCTCAGTACCCGATTGCGCTGAAGCTTTGTGATACGCCGGGTGTCAACGATACCTTCATGGTGCGTGAACAGATTACCCTGCGCAGCCTGCGCGGGTCCGAAGTCTGTGTTGTGGTGCTTGCCGCAAGCCAGGCCCTGACCACCATGGACATGGCCTTGATGCGGATCATCGCCCAATTTGAGAACCGCCAGATTGTCCTGTTTGTGAACCGGATTGACGAGTTGTCAGACCCGGTCAATCAAGTCCCCGAAATCCGCGACCGGATTCTGGACACTCTGAAACAGAACAACATCGACGCAAAGACAAGTGTCGTGTTCGGCAGTGCCTTGTGGGCCGAGGCAGCACTGACCGGGAACCCCGAGATTCTGAACGAGGAATCCCGCGAAGCACTCAATACATTTTACCTCGCTGCCGGGTTCGGTGATCAGGCCCCCTCGCTGGATAAAATCTGGGCATTGTCCGGTTTGCCTGACCTGCTGCTGGCGATAAACGAGCGTATTGCAGAAGGTGCCGGAGCGCGGCTGATGGATCGGGTTCGCCATCGCGCCCGCAACATCGCCAGCCAGATTCGTGCCACCGCCGTGGCAAAGACTCTGTCAGAGGGTGAAGGCGTTGCGCGTGATCTTGACGGTGTTTCTCCGGAAGATGCAATTGCGAAAGTTTCTGCTGAATATGAAAAGAAAGCAGCCGAACTGACCAATGCATTACGTGACAAAGTATTGGAGCGCCTGAACTCAGCCGAGGCGAATTTTGTGAAGCGCGCCACGGATTCTCTGATCGCGCACCTTGAAAAGAATGGCGAGCAAGGCACTTGGCAATACGACCCTGCTGGATTGAGGACTTTGCAAAAAGCCGCTTATTTCAGTTTTGCCCGCGCAATGCGTAAGGATGCTGGCGCGCTCTACTCAACTGCGGCTGCAGATGTCGAAGCGTTGTATCACAAAATTCTTGGCAACCACCTGGGCGAATTCAGCATCGAAGCACCTATCGTGCCGCGCGTTCCACCACCATTGGGGATTGGCCGGACGATCGCTCTGGACCTGCAAAGTACCTGGTGGCGACGCTGGTGGCAAAAGCGCAAAGGCTTTGAAGCATACGCTGCCGATTACACACGCCTGATCGCGTCCGAGGCGAATTCGATCACCAAGGATATCGAGGAAAACCAGATTGCGGCCGTGTTGGAAAACGTCCGCGCTATTCTGGCGGATTTCATGCGGGAACAGAAGGAAACGTTGCTGAGCATCTCATCATCAGCAGACAAAAACTCCGGCCAGACCTCGGCAGCGATGGCGGGCCTGCAACCTCAGAAATCGCGAGACGAGATTCTGGGTGACATCCTGAAAGACCTAAGCAACGAAGCGGCATAAGTAGAAAAATGGCAAAAGATTCACAAACACGCTTTGTTTCACCGAAAGCATGGGAACGTATCGAGCAGTGGTCCCGCCGCAAACCGGTTTTCGCTTTGATGGGTGAATTCAGCGCTGGCAAATCCACACTGATGAACTTTTTACTGCGAACGCAAACCTTGCCAACGCAGGTTACTGCAACCCAGTTACCACCGGTCTGGTTTAGCTGGGGCAGTGAAAAACCATATATCAAGCGACATGACGGAAGCGTTGAGCCAATCGAACTGGATCAGCTTGAGACTGTTGGCGTCAACGACGCGCAGTTCATTCGTATCTTCCTTGAGGCAGACATTTTGGAAGCCGTCGATCTGATCGACACCCCCGGCATCTCGGACCCCAAAATCTCGACAGATGTCTGGCAGCGCGCAGTCGGGCAGGCAAACGGCGTCATTTGGTGCACCCATGCGACGCAAGCCTGGCGCGAAACCGAACGTGCAACGTGGGTTTCGCTGCCGGACCGCTTGCAACACAACTCGCTGCTGTTGGTGACGCGGGCGGATGCACTAAACCTTAAAGACCGTCAAAAGGTTCTGCGACGTGTCAATCGCGAAGCCGGACATCTGTTCAACCGGTCCATTTTGTTTTCCGCCCGGGATGCGATCAATGCCCGCGACAAGACTGGCGACGCCGAAATGTGGTCGCGCAGCGGTGGCGGCAAGATGATCGACAGTTTTCTGGAAATCACAGAACAGATCATGGACAATCGCGCCGATCAGCTGGCGCGGTACCAGATCGACAAAAGCCAGTCCGGCGCATTCAAGGTTCAACCACTGCGCCCCGCCCGCAAACCAGACGACCGAGAGGCACTGGCGGACGGCATCGAAGCTACTCCTTTGCGGCTGGTCAATCCGCTGGAAAACGAACAGCAACCAGAAGCCGACGATCATAATGTCGTAACAAGCTTCCCCATCCGGCCAGCCCGTGTAGAGCGACGCGTTGACGAAGGCGAACGGGTTCGGATCAACCCGGAAGACGCTGAACGGCTGCGGGCAGAAATGGTATCAGACACCGAGCAGATGCCTGAGGAAACCGATACCAGCGACGAGTTGCGTGCCTTCTTCAAGGACACCTCAAGCGATCCTCTTGAGTTGAAGAATGTCGCCGGTCTGGAAGAAGACGTGGACGAGTTCGACCTGTCCGGTGAATTCGGTGCTGCCGATAATGCTGACGACCTGCTGGGTGACGCTCCTGATGCTGAAACGGGCGACAAGCCCGTTGATGACGTGCTGACCTCGTTGAACACGACTCTGCGTGAAGCCGCGGCCGAAGCGGACGAAGTCGAAGTTTTCACGCCGGAAGTTGAATCGCGTGATGATCGGGGTATCGAAGTCTCGGTATCCTCCATTGCGGCTCTGATGGCCGCTCAGCCCGAGAACAACGCCGAGGATTACGAACCTGAGCCTGAGACAAACGGCTTGATAGAAGTCGTAGCCTCAGTCGAGGAAGACGCCCGCGATATCCGCCACGATGCGCACATCGATCTTCCAGAATCCGCAGCCGGGTCGCCGCTTAGCGCGTCGGATATGTGGCGGGAAATTACAATCAAGGAGGACCTGCCAAAGGACGCAGTCGGGCTTCAGAATGTATTCAAAGCCTTTCTTGCCGAATTTGACCAGATCGCAGTTGAATATAGTGCGAAACAGTCCAGACACCCCCCGCAAGCCATTCCAAAAACGAAAGAAAACAGCAATGCAGAATGGCATGTTTTATAAGGATGCCTTAATCAAGGCGCTGAAAAGAAGGACGATAAAGAGTTAAATGTCCATTCAGGATGCATTGAACACCGCGATTGAAACGATACCCGACTGCATTGCAGCCGGGTATATCGACATGGAGACCGGCATGCTTTTGGGCAGCAGTGTCTCTGATTCTGATTGCGCTGAATCGCTGGAGACTTTGGCAATAGCAGTGGCCAATCTGTTTCAGGGGCGGGGTGTCGCTGCATTTGAAGCGCTCTTGCACGAGGCCGGAAACACTGATGAGGAAAACGCCGGGTTTGGGGAAATCGCGATATTTTCAAAAGACCGGTTGAACATCTTTTTGCGGACCAAGGAATATCCTGATCATGTGGTCTGCTATATCTGCCGCAACAGCACGAATGTAGGGCTGGCGCTCACGAAATCGCATCTCAGTCTCAAGCCGGTTGCGGCTGCAGTCTGAACGGGACCAGAGGGGGTCACGGTATGATGGACACAGACATTCTCGACATGCTCGAAGATATCGGGCGGTCTTCGGTTGCCCGCCTGTCTCCGACGGTGATTGTCCCCGGTGAAACTGCAACCGCCCGTCGGGCGGCTGTGTTGCGTTTCATTCGCGGAACGATATTGCCCAGACGACTGGAGCTGACCGCGGCCAACGGAAGCTGCCTGAAAATCGAAGTAAACAGCTCCCGGATCACGGATGTGTTTCAGGTGCCGTCCGGGCAGATCCCAGATTTCGAAACGGAATCACGTACCGCGCTGGTCGACAAGCTGGCCCAACTGATTTCAGACATTTCAGCCGCCCCTGCCCCACTGGAACTGATGTCTGGAAAGCCAGCCTCGACGCTGGAGGCTGATGATGTTGGTATTACGCTGAGTGAGATCGAGAACGCCTGCGCCGGAATTGAGCTTTCCTCTGAGCCAATCGTGTCTGTCGTTCCGGACGTTGAAAAACCTTCAGACAACAGCCCTGCCCCGGCAGCAGGGTCGGGCAATTCGTTGGCGCAACAGTTTTTTGACGGGGCTGCACGCTTTGCCACAGGTCGTGTTCTTGTGGACAGTATGGAAAACACTGCGCTGGCTTTCGAAGGAACCTGCAAACCTTCCGAGGGAATGCACCCCAATCAAGAGATTTTGACACGTTTTGTTTCGGATCTTGCTGGTTGGAACAACGACACCCGGGACGAATTCGAAGGCCCACATCTGATCGTCATACGGCCATCGGGTGGTAAGGGTGCGGGCATGGCTGTTCTGAGCGACAACGAACAGATTGCTGTGGCCATTCATGATGCCCGCAAACTTGGTGCGGTAATCAATCTTTGGAAATCTTTGGAGGAGGCTGAGGAATGACCGCCCCCAAAGCATTCAAATTTTCGACTAATTCAATGCGTTGTTTTTTTGTAGTCAGGGTAAAGAGTAATGAGTGAAACACATCGCCGCGAGCTTATTCGCATCGCAGAAGACATGAACGGGACAAGCAATGACGAAACACGTCAGTTCATATCGCGCATCATTGGTGATCTGGGAAAACTGAAACCGTCAGTTGCCTTTGTCGGGCAGATCAAGGCAGGAAAGTCGCGCTTGATCAACGGCTTCACCGGTCAGGCAGAATACCTGCCGTCGGACGTGAACCCCTGGACGACCGTGATCACCGACATGCATTTCGGGCACCCGAACGGTCGAACCGAAGGAGCCGAGTTCCATTTCTTCGACAACTATCAGTGGCAATCACTGATCGCCGAAGGCGAAGAGTTGCGCAACATGTTCCCGGATGACGAGGACAGCTACAAGCGCGAGATGATCGAAGAGCAGGTCGAAGCCATGAAGACCCGGGCGCGTCGGCGACTGGGGGACAGTTATGAACAGCTGTTGGGTCAACATCACGATCTGGATCAACTGACATCCGATGATCTGGCGCGTTACGTGTGCGCTGGGGACGACCCCGCAGAAGATGGGACAATTGACCCCGGCAGTGATCGCGGACTTTACAGCGACATCACGCGCAAGGCCGAGGTCTATTTTGACATCGGACATTTCCCATTCCCTCTGACCGTCACCGATACGCCCGGAGTAAATGACCCCCTGCTGATCCGTGAGGAGATTTCCCGCCAGTATCTCAAAGAATCCGATTTCTTTGTGGTGGTTCTGTCAGCGCATCAGGCGTTGTCGCGTGCGGACCTGAAACTGTTCCGGCTGATGCAGGCACTGGAACTTGGACAGATCGTTGTCTTCATCAACCGTGTCGATGAATTGGGCGGCGGGGCCGAAGATGCGGCAAAAGTGCGTCTGGATGTTGTAGACGGGCTGGAAAAAGCTTTGGGTACTTCGAATATCGATGTCCTGATGGGCAGCGCACAATGGGCGCACTATGCGCTGACCGGCGATGAAACCGGTGTGAACCACGATCATATTCTGGCGTGGTTGCGGGCGCACCCGGAACAGATGCAACAATACCTGAACGGTGTGGCCGAGATCAAACGAGGGCCGGGGCCCATCAGCCGTGAGGCTGTCTTGCGGTTTGCTGCTATGATCGCGTCAGGCTTGCCGGACTTGCGCCGCCATGTCACTCAGGCTTTGACGGAGGGGCCGATAAACGAACAGCTGCGGATGGCGTGGCAGCATCTCGACAGCTTCGCGCGTGGCGATTTGGAGCGGTCCCAGGTACATCTTCGTGCCCTGAAAGATGAAGGCAGCGCGGGTGCACACACCGCTGAGGACAGCGACAAGACGCTGAGCGATCTGCGCAAACTGATTGCGGATAAATCGCAAGACATTGTCAAGGACATGGACGACGTTCTTTCAAACCTGCGTGGGGTCATGGACGACACGGTCTCTGAATCCGTCTTTGTTGTGGTGCGCGGACCTGAAGGACAATCCCCATTGCTTGCCAAAGGCGGCGCTACCGAGTTGAATTTCACCCCTTTACGCGAACACATGCGCGAGCTGGTGCAAGGCGCGTCGCAAGTGGTGCGGCAACGCATGTTGAGCGAGCTTTACGCGATCGACATGCAATGCAACGCCGCTTTGCGGGCACTGCCAGGGTGGCAGGAACCAGTCGACAATCGCATGAACACAAGTGCAGTGCGTTGGTTCCGCCCGGACACCACCGCCCTGACCCGTGGCATTACCGTTGAGCTGCGTGTAAACTGGTTGTCGCGCCTGATATCGCGCAACAGTGTTGTGACGCGGGCCGAGCGCATGATCGTGCAGGAATTCGAGTTAATTGGTGATGACCTGATCGACACAACGCGTGAAAACCTTCTGGAACGGTTGAAAACTGTTCTGGATCATTACTTGGCCCTGTTGGCAGGCCATCTTGAGCACCGTTCCGGAGCGGGTGAGTTGAATGCTCAGGCGGAAGCACAAGCTGCGTTCGAACGGGCGCGCCGTATTGCTGACGAGTTGGATGGTGTCTTTGGAACAAGCAACGTGGACGAACGACAAGCAGAGGCTGCGGAATGATTGAGTTTCCCGGAACCGAACAGGAAGTGCGCCAGCTGGAGCGTTTTCTGACAACGACAGAAAAACTGTCGTCGGACCCGAAATTGGAAGATATGCGCGCACGGGCCCTGGCCCACGCCGAGCGCCTGTCCAACGCGGTCAACATCGGTTTCGCCGGAGAGTTCGGGGCGGGCAAGTCAAGCCTTGCGAACATGCTGGCAGGGGCGGATATCCTTCCAACCGGTCCGCAGCACCTGAAGCTGCCACTTGTCATCGTTGCCTACGCGGATACGCCAGAGACGACAGTCGGCTGGTGGAACAAGGAGCCAAAGACATATTCTGGCATAGCACTGGAAAAGGCCGCTGCGGATGAGCCTGACTTTATTTCGGTTGGATTGAACACACCTGCTCTCAAAGAGATATCACTGTTCGATCTTCCCGGCTCTGGCGCATTGGATGATACATACAAACAGACACTGGACCTGCTGAAATTCGTCGACTGTGCCATCTGGTGTACCAACGGCACAAGCGCATGGCGTGAAACAGAACGGCATTTGTGGGCGCAGGTGCCGCCCGAGCTAAGAGCCAACAGCCTGCTGGCAGTTACACATGCTGATTTGCCCCCGGTGCAGGCAGCTCTGGATCGGGTACTGGCTCGATTGAACAAAGAAAAAGAAGGACTGTTTCGCGCTGTGGTCCCAATTGGCACGCCCGTCGCGGTGCGCGCCATGGCACAAGAGCCGGAACCAGATTTTGATCTTTGGGAAAACTGTGGCGGCCAAGAACTCGCGGAAAAGGTCCTTGATGCGGCGTCTGACCGGCGGCGCAGTGACCTTGACGCTGCCCGGAAGGATCTGAAGCACGAGTTTCTGCCATTCCTGGAAACATTGAATGGGCCAGAGCCGGAACCTTCCGTCAACGATGCTGCGTCAATGCAGTCAACGCTCGGGTCTGCCCTTCCGCCACTGAACAACCCCATTCTTGAAGACTGGTTGGCTGCCATTGCCAGCATTTATGAAGATCTGCGTGACACCACTGCCATTGAACCCGCAGCTTTTTTGCAAAGCTGCCAGGAAATCGTCGAAGATTTCGCGGAACGGCTGGACCAAGGTGGCGAGATCGATCCGGATGCTGACTGGATTCCGGCCGAATTCGAAAAAGCGACTGACTTGTTGTTGTTGCTTCAGTTTGAAAGCGGAGATGCGCCTTTGAAAGACGCAATCAGCATACTTGTACAGCTTGGTGACAACCTTGCATGGGCTGGCAGTACCGTCGCCGCGGCACAATCCAAAACCGGTACCTAGCACTTTCCATCAGGATTGAAGCGCTGTTCAGCGATTCGAAGGGCCGAAGAATCGGCCCTTTATTGTTTCGAATTCGTAGACCAAGAGACCGATTTGGGGTCGTCAGTTTTCATTTATTCCACCCCGTTAATCAATATATTGTGCTATTGCTTCGCACTAGCACCGTATATGCCATATTCGAAAAAACGATCCTTAGTGAAGCCATCAGGCGGCCCCATTAAAGTCAAATTTGAAACGTCTAACCGTTCTCAAGTGTCCTGCGGTTGTTTTTGGTTGTGAGTTCGTGGGCTGCCGGCCCTGTTTAATTAAGCCGCAAAATGAGTAGAACGGGCGGATTAAAATGAGCCACAACCAGGCTGTCGGTGCAACGCACGACGAACCAAAAATTGAAGGACTGCAACCGGGCGCAAAGCTGTTGCGCGGGCAGTATGAGATCCTCCGATATCTCAGCAACGGCGGATTTGGGATCACCTATTTAGCACGCGACAGCCTGGAGCGTGATGTCGTGATCAAGGAATGTTTCCCCGGTGCGTTGTGCCGTCGCAACGGGGACTTGGTTGAGCCGAACGACCCGTCCTACAAGGATGATTTGCGCGCCATTATCGACCTGTTTATTCAGGAAGCCCGCAATCATGCGCGTCTGGTGCATCCGAACATCGTCGACGTTCATCAGGTGTTCGAAGACAACGATACCGCCTATATCGCTATGGATCTGATCCGAGGTTGCGACCTGCTGGACTATGTTGAGAATCCGGAAAACGACGGTGGTCCTGACTTTATCGTGCAAGTCACGGAAAAGATGCTGTCCGCGGTGTCGTTCATCCACCAAAGCGGGATGCTGCACCGTGACATTTCACCCGATAACATCCTGATTGACGAAAACGGAAACCCGGTCCTGATCGACTTCGGTGCCGCGCGTGAGCAAGCCGCAAACAAGTCGGCCGCATTGTTGACCCTGCGCGTCATAAAAGACGGATATTCGCCGCACGAGTTTTACGTCCGTGGTGCCGAACAAGGGCCCAGCAGTGACCTCTATGTCTTGGCCGCGACTCTGTATCACGCAATCAGTGGCGAACGCCCGGTAGACGGCCAGAGCCGCCTGAATGCATTCAACAACGGGCAAGACGACCCTTATACCCCATTGGCAGGCCGCTTTGACGGATACCCCAACGGATTCCTCGAAGCAATCGACAAGGCAATGGAAGTACACGCAACGGACCGGTTGCAGACAGCCCTAGATTGGCTGCGCATGTTCCGCGGCCCTGGCGTGATGTTTGATACATTCGCCTATCGCCCGGTTTCCGTGATTGTCGGCATGGATCGCAAGGACAAGGAAGAAGAAAAGGCGCGGATCAAGGCCGAAAGTGAAAATGCCGAAGCGGTTGTGACGGCTCTGCTTGCCGGGAACTCGGACATTGTTCGCGAAAACGAAAAAAAGAATGAACCCGAGATGGCCAAGATTTCTGCAAAAGCGGAAACACCGGTCGCAGTTGATACCGTGGTTCAGAGCGGATCCGGTGGCAGCGGCAAGATGATCGCTGGTGCAGCAGTGCTTGTGGCAGCGTTGGCTGCAGGCGGTTTCTTCGTGATGTCCGGCGACAAAGGTGAAGAACAAGCTGAGGTTACGACGACGCTGCCTGAAGCAACCACACAAACTGCCGAAGCAGACCCGCCCGCGGTGGAAGAACCCGTGGCCGAAACACCTGAACCCGACGTCACGGTCGCTTCAGAGCAACAACCTGAACCAGAAGAGCCTGTCGAGCAGGCGCAAGTTGAACCTGCGGAACCAACCGCTACAGAAACAGCGTCCGAAGCTACCGAGACTGCCGGTGCCCAGGAACAACCTGCAGAACAAGAGGTTGCGGCTGTTGTGGACGAACCCAAAACCGATGCCGCTTCCGGCACTCCGGTCGAACAACAGGTATCTTTCCACCATTGGGATGTTGAAATCCCCTTCCAGACGTCCCGCCGCCGGACCGCAACAGGTGCAACAATTGCGGTAACCGGTGTGGACGCCAATCAGGACATGAGCGTTATCGGCGAATGGGTGGAACCCGGAGTTGTGATCTTTACTCTGAACGGCAACCCGGTTCGTCAGGACGTCTCTTTCGCGGCGCAAGTCCTGGACAAGCTAAGCGTCGACCCAGACGGCTTTACACGGGTTGCAGCCCGCTACCGGCCGCTTGGAAAGACCCGCGCGCAGAATGGCCTGCTGGCACTGCCTGTGCTGCGCTCGGTCGGATTGGAGAACGGTTACTCGTTCACAGTCAGCAGCTCGGGAGGTGAAGGGTGGCAAACAAAAGTAAGCTCGGTTCCAGCCGAGGCGACAGGCAGCTTGCAAAAAGGCGATGTTCTGTTGAGCGAAAGCCAGACCAACATGACATTGAATACGTCCGAAAGCCTTGATGGCATGCTGGCTGCGCTGGTTTCCGACAGTCAGCCAGAGGCAAAGCTGACCGTATTGCGCAACGGTGCTGAGGTAGCTGCGACCATGCAGTTAGCGCAGGAGTGATCTGACCGGTTCAATTTTGATCTGCCAGTGTGTGTTTACTGAGGGTGGCTTTAAGTTTGCCGCCCGGCGGGAACCGGCCCGCCGCAGAGAGTACCAGTTTCCATGTTTTCAATTGAGTGTCTCTGCGTTGTTCCACGCAGGGTTAGGTAGCAGCCCCATGGCACAAAAGGTCCGTGCCAACAATTCGAAGGTGTCGACACCATGTTCAAATACAAAAGCCCTCTGAGCCGGCTTCTCGAAGGTGCCGGCAAATCCAAAGAAGATGATGTTGCTGAAAACGCTCATGCAACTGACAGCGCGGCACCTGAAACCGAAAAGCAGGAGCCTATCGCAGACTTCAACGCGCTGCGTGCCGCACTGGCCGGTGGAAACATGACGTCTGAATCCTATGAGGAAACAGACGAGCTTATCCCT
Organism: Ruegeria sp. AE4; assembly: GCF_056542185.1. NCBI lineage: Bacteria > Pseudomonadati > Pseudomonadota > Alphaproteobacteria > Rhodobacterales > Roseobacteraceae > Ruegeria > Ruegeria sp. AE4. The sequence goes on from NZ_JBQFZK010000007.1 coordinate 88,453, forward strand.
GAAGAGAAAATGCCGGAATTCGACGAAGTTGCGGCGGAGAACACGGAAGAGCCGGTTGAAGTGTCCATCTTCGTTGAAGATGCAACTGACGAGGACGACCAAGATACCAAGAACTTGATGGCCGACCCCGACGATGACGAGGATATCTCGGACGATCAAATCATCACTTTGCATGTAGCAGACGAGCTTGCCGAAACACCGGATGAAGTTGCGCCGCCTCTGGATGTAGCTGAAATGAGCGCGCCGGAAACGGTGGAAGCTGAGGTTGCAGCCCCGTCCGTGCAAGAACCGGCAGTGGTGGAAGAGGGTGCCGTACAGGCTCAACCCACGCCTGCCGCCCCAGCCGAGGACCGTCGCTCGCGGGTCAAAACAACGTTCCTTGGGTTTGAGCGTGCGGACACGCATGTTCAGGAATTGATCGAAACATCAGAACCCGTCTCAAAAACCGAAGCTGCTCAGGAAACATTCCCGGTTGGCTGGCTGGTGGTGACGGCAGGTCCCGGGCGGGGCGCCAGCATCACCCTGACCGAAGGCCTGATGCAAATCGGTCGAAACGATGACCAGGCGATCCAACTGGATTTCGGCGACACAGGCATTTCACGTTCGAACCACGCTGTTATTGCTTATGACCCGGAAGATCGGAAATGCTATCTAGGGCATGGCGGAAAGGCCAACCTTGTTCGCCTGAATGGTAAACCCGTTCTGAGCACAATCGCACTCTCCAGCGGTGATCTGATCCGCATCAGTGAAACATCAATCCGATTTATGGCCTTCTGCGATGAAGGTTTTGATTGGCGGGATTCCTGATAGATGCTGGCTACTCCGGCATATGATGTTGCGCTGATCCTGAACCAGGGTCAGCGGGAAACGCAGGAAGACGCGATTGCTGCGCGCATGTTCGACGCATCGGACGCGGGCTATATTGCGATCGCTGACGGTATGGGTGGCCACGAGGCGGGCGAAGTGGCTTCGGAAATGGTGATTGCCGCTTGGCGGAACGCGCTGGATACCGAGCTAGAAGCCGATACCTTGAATGAAGGCGCCGCAATTGACGCGCTGCCATTGGCTGCCATGCAAGCCAATGCAGCAATATCAGACCATAACGAGGCACAAGGCCAGGGTTTCAACATGGGCTCCACCTTGTTGGGTGTCCTCTTTCTGGGTCAGCGTGTGTTCAGGATTTCGATCGGAGACAGCCCCCTTTACCTGTTCCGCGAAGGCAAGTTGACACAGGTGAACGAAGACCACTCGATGGCCCCCGTGATCGACGCAAAACTGGCCGCTGGTGAGCTTTCGGAAGCTGAAGCACGGGGATTGGACAGGAACCAACTGACGTCGGTGATCATGGGGGGTGCTATTCCAAAAGTGGATTGCCCTGAAGACCCGCTGATCGTGTCTCCGGCTGATATTCTGATCCTTGGCAGCGACGGGCTTCAATATCTTAGCGACGCTGAGATTCAGGATGTTCTGCGCCTGCATCAGCAGGAGCTAGCACAAGAAATCGCCGAAGCCTTGCAACTGGCAGTGCAGGCCAAGGGCGACCCCGATCAGGACAATCTGTCGATCGCAGTCGCAAAACTTACGAGAAAATAACCAGGCAAAGCAACAGGACCCATGAGAAAACACCTATTCATATCAAGCCTTGCCCTTGCCGCCGCCACAGGCGCGGCGTCAGCGCAAGAGGCATGTTCAAACTACGAGATTCAGCGTGGCGATAGTCTGCGGGAATTGGCAATCCGAGTTTACGCGACCGAAGATTATCGGCCAATCTACGATGCTAACAGGGATGTTATCGGCACAAATCCCAATATCATTCGTGTCGGCGATGTTTTGAAGTTGCCTTGCCTGGAAGATGTCGGGCGCGCGCCCGAGTTGCCCGACACCGAAGCAGGACGCCTCGCGGCTGAAATGGCCTCAGAACTGGTAAAAGCGGCAGAAGAACGCGCGGAGAAAGCCGTGGCCGAAGCGGAAGCCCGTGTCGCGGCAGCGGAAGCTGAGGCAAAGAAGGCAAGTGAAGATGCAGTCGTCGCTGCACGGGCCGCTGCAAAAGAAGAGATTGAGGCAGCCCGCTCGGAAGCCGCCGCACTGATCAGAAATGCTAACGCTGAAACGCGCCCGGAAATTCGTGATCGTCAGTTGCTGTTGATTACCGGTGGGAACTACGCTCCGTTTACCGACGAAGCGTTGCCCAACCGGGGGCTTTACACGCATCTGGTTGAGACAGCGATGCTGCGTGCCGCTCCGGAACAAGCGTATAAAATTCAGTTTGTGAACGATTGGTCGTCGCATCTGGATCTCTTGATGCCAACACTTGCATTTGACGGCACCTTCCCCTGGTCACGCCCAAATTGCGAAGATGCAGCAGCGTTGTCGGAAAGTGACCGCAATCGTTGTGAGACCTACGATTTCTCAAACCCGTTCTATGAAGTCGTGGATACATTCTTTGCGCGCGATGGATCGGGGTACGAGCAGACGCTGACCTATGCCGACTTTGCCGGGACAACAATTTGCCGCCCGGAAGGCTGGTCGCTTTCACATATGGACGCGGTAAGTCTTTACGAACCCGTCATCAAGCTGATGCGGCCAACATCGCCTGATGATTGCTTTCATGCTGTGATGGACGGAACTGCCGATATCGTGGCAATCGAAGCGCATCTGGCAGAGGAAGCCATCGCACGACTTGGCTATAAACACCGGATTATCGAAAACCCCAACCTGGCGGCGATCAAGTCGCTTAATGTCATGACCCATAAAGATAATCCTGATGGGGAAGCGATCTTAGAGACGCTGAATCAGGGTCTAGCAATCATGCAGCAGTCAGGCGAATGGCGCGATATCGTGTCGACCGCCCTGCGTCACCAAATGGAAAATGGATAAGGCCCCGTCTGGCCTGACAAACAAAAGTCTGGAGGAAGTGGAAATGTTTAACGAGAAAATTAAGAAACTGGCGCTGTCGGCAACTGCCATCACAGCTCTGAGCGCGGGAGCCGCCGCTGCACAGGAAGCGTGCACGAACTATACCGTGCAAGATGGTGACACATTGGCAACCATCGCCATTGCCGCCTATGGCACCTCGAACTACCAGCCAATCTTCAACGCGAACAGGAACGCGATCACAAACCCGGGGGCTCTTAATCCTGGGCTGGTGCTGGCCCTGCCCTGTGAAGACGGTAGCCTGCCGAACGGCCAAAGCGCGCAGGAAATCATCGCTGCGGAAGAACAGCGCGCGGCCAGCGTAAAGCGGTCGAATGTCTATGCGCCGCCGATCAAAATGGTGGCTGGTAACGGCTGGGAACCGTTCACAACCGAAACACTGAATGGCGGCGGCATCATGACCCGTCTGGCAACGACCAGCCTTCAGCGGGCCGGAAACAGCCGTGAGTATTCAGTCAGCTTTGTCGACGACTGGAGTTCGCATCTGGATACACTGTTGCCGCTTGGTGCCTTTGATATTTCAATTGCATGGACCGTTCCTGATTGTACCAACCGTACATACGAATGGTCCCCTGAAACCGAAGCTCGCTGCACTCAATTCGTAGCTTCGGTCCCGGTTTACGATATCGTCGGCGGCTTCTTCACACTGCCGGAAAGCGAATACGCAAGCGCGACCAGTTTCAAGGACCTGGAAGGCTCGACCATTTGCCGTATGGCAGGCTGGAGCATGGTTGTTCTGGAAGAGCAGGGACTGAACCGCGAGAACACGACTGTGGTTCAGCCCAGCTCGGCCCGTGATTGCCTTGACGCTGTATTGACCGGAACCGCAGATGTTGCGGCATTCGAAGTTGATCTGTTCGCATCGACAATGAAAGACATGGGTTTGACTTCGGCTGACATCGTTGAGAACCCCTATGTGTCCACACTGTCGTCGATGAGCTTCCTTGCGCATCGCACCAACCCGTTCGCGCGCGAATACATCGCTATGATGAACAAGGGTCTGATCGAAATGCGTCAATCCGGTGAATGGTACGCGATCATCTCGGATACGCTGCGTGAGCAAAACGCAAAGTTGAACGCAGCTTCGAACTGATCCCTCGGTTCAGCTGAAACTTTGGGGCCGGTTCTTGAACCGGCCTCTTTTTGCTGAATTATCGGCGCGTTTCACTCAGATGCCAAAATTCGGCCATTTATCTGCTTCAGAAATACCTCATACGCGCAGCATCTTGGGAACAAAGCGCAATCATCCCTCGAGTGACACGTCCGAGCGAGCAAGAGTGACATATGATACAGGGTGCCTTGAATATCCGAAGTGGATCTCTGACACGGGCGTCGTGGCCGGGTTTGGAAATTGCTGTTATCTTGCCCTGTTACAATGAAGCCGTTGCCATTGGTGAAACGGTCAAGCAGTTCCGCGCCGCCCTGCCGGAGGCGGTAATTTACGTATTCGACAACAATTCCACGGACGGCTCGGCGAGAGTGGCGCAAGAAGCTGGCGCGCTGGTCTACTCTGAAACATATCAGGGCAAAGGTAACGTTGTCCGCAGGATGTTTGCTGACGTGGATGCGGATGTCTACGTCATGGCAGACGGGGATGCGACCTACGACAGTATGGCAGCACCTGAAATGATCAATCTGCTGGTCTCGCAAAACCTTGATATGGTCAATGGCGCACGGGTGAACGACGACATTCAAGCCTATCGACGGGGTCATAAGTTTGGAAACGCCTTGTTCAGCGGGCTGGTGAAATTCTTCTTTAACAGCAAAATCAACGACCTGCTGTCCGGTTATCGTATTTTCAGCAGACGCTTTGTCAAAAGCTTTCCGGCGGTTTCCAACGGGTTCGAGATTGAAACTGAACTTACAGTGCACGCGATGCAGATGCGCATGCCGATTGGAGAAGTTGAGACAAAATACGTCTCACGGCTTCCGGATTCGAACTCCAAACTGGCCACCTATTCAGATGGGTGGCGAATTCTCAAGATGATTGGCCTTTTGATCAAAGACGAAAAGCCAATCGCGTTCTTCTTGTCTTTGGCATTGTTGATATTCTTACCTTCGCTTTTCGTATTCGCATCGGTTTTCCGCGAGTTTTTGGAAACAGGGTTGGTTGACCGAATTCCGTCTTTGGTTGTCGCAGTATCCGGCTTTGTCGGAACCATGCTGTCAATCGTGTGCGCGCTGATCCTTGAGTCTCTGGCGCTTGCCCGGCGAGAGGCGCGTCGCCTGTCTTATCTGCGACACAAAGGTGTTGCGATGTACGGAACGAACAGAACAAAGTCGCCGATTGCCAACCCAGAACCCCGGCGCGTTGGCTAAAACCCAGTCTCCAGGCTTCTTCTTTGCGTAAACACAAGATTGTGTTCGTGTTCAACCATGGTTGAACTGCTTGGCTGACCGAAAATCCTGAGAACCAAAATGCAAATGACCAGCACCCCAAATGCTGGTCATTCTCTGAGTGAGTGATAAGGCCCTGAGGCATCACCAGTGAAATTCTCTGTTATCCAAGGTTTAAAGCAGTCAGCGCTGCCGTGCTATTAGGGGAATCCCGTAAGTACAAACAAATTCATTGTAAAGCATTGTAATTGCGCAATACTTTTCTCGACTCTACTTTCCGTAACAATGACCGCGATACAAAAAAGGGACCGCACAATTGTGCCGGTCCCTTTCTGCTTTTTGAACAGGCAAAGGATCACCTGTTTTGCCGTTAGCGATTAGCCGATGATTGTGTTCAACGTTGTGCTGGGCCGCATAACCGCCGCCGTTTTGGCTGGGTCCGTGTGATAGTAGCCGCCCAAATCCGCAGCTTGACCTTGAGCTGCGGCCAACTCTGACAGGATCTGCTCTTCGTTGGCGGCCAGCTCCTTGGCCAGTGACGCAAACTCGGCAGCCAGTTCCGCATCTTTGGATTGGGTGGCCAAAGCCTCTGCCCAATAGCGTGCAAACCAATAGTGGCTGTCGCGGTTGTCCGGCTGACCAACTTTTCGGCTGGGTGAGCGGTTGTTGTCCAGAATACCCTGCGTCGCTGCTTCGGCCGCCGCACCCAGAATGCCCGCTTTCTCGTTGCCTTTGCTGTCAGCAAGGAAGTTCAGCGATTCACCCAACGCACAGAACTCACCCATCGAGTCCCAGCGCAGGTGATTTTCTTCGACCAACTGCTGCACATGTTTGGGCGCCGAGCCACCGGCACCGGTTTCGAACAAACCACCGCCGTTCATTAGTTTGACAATGGAGAGCATCTTGGCCGAAGTACCCAATTCCAGGATAGGGAACAGGTCAGTCAAATAATCCCGCAGCACGTTGCCTGTAATGGCAATCGAGTCGTTACCAGCGGTGATCGTCTCCAACGACTGACGGGTCGCTTCACGCGGGGCCATGATCAGGAACTTGTCGGCCACGCCAGCAGCCTCAAGCGCCGGTTTGACATATTTGATAAGCTCCGCGTCATGGGCCCGGTTTGCGTCCAACCAGAAAATCGCTTCGGACCCGGTCAGACGCTGACGGTCCATAGCCAACTGAATCCAGTTCTCGATAGGCGCCTTTTTGACGGTGCAGGCGCGCCAGATATCGCCGGCCTCGACACTGTGGCTGTGCAACGTTTCACCATTGGCCAGAACGATGCGGATTGTACCATCGGCCGGTGCCTCGAAAGTTGTCGGGTGCGAACCGTATTCCTCGGCTTTCTGAGCCATCAGGCCCACGTTCGCCACGGCTCCGGCAGTGGACGGGTTCAACGCGCCATTGGCTTTGAAGAACTTGATCGCCTCATCATAGACGGTCGCGTAGCACCGATCTGGGATCACACAGTTGGTGTCACCTTTGGCTCCCGTCTCGTCCCAGCCTTTGCCCCCAGCACGGATCACTGCAGGCATTGAGGCATCAATGATCACATCCGATGGGACATGCAGGTTCGTGATTCCGCGGTCCGAATCCACCATATACATGGACGGCCGGTCCGCCTTGAGCGCGTTGATGGCAGCCATGATGTCGGCGTGGCCCTGTGCACGCTCCAGCAATGCACCCAGGCCTGAATTTGGGTTCACACCCAACGCATCCAGTTCCGCGCCGAATTTTTTAAACACGGGGGCCAGCCACGCTTTGACGGCATAGCCAAAGATGATCGGGTCTGAAACCTTCATCATCGTGGCTTTCATATGCAGCGAGAACATGGTCCCGTCTTTTTTGGTATCCTCAATGGCATCTGCAAGGAACGCAGACAGTGCCTTGACCGACATGAAAGTCGCGTCGGCTATGGTTCCTTCTTCCAGCGACCAGCCGTCTTTCAGAACGGTGACGTCACCATCTTTACCTACAAACTCAATTTTTGCATCGCCTGCTTGTGCTGCGGTGATGGTGGCCGAAATCTCGTTTGCATAGAAATCATTAGCCGGCATGGACGAAACTTTGGTCTTGCTGTCCGACGCCCATTCGCCCATCGAATGCGGGTTGTTCTGAGCATAGTTTTTCACCGCACGCGCCGCACGGCGGTCGCTGTTCCCTTCGCGCAGAACCGGGTTAACAGCAGAACCTTTGATCGCGTCATAACGGGCGCGGATCGCCTTTTCCTCATCCGTTGCAGGTTCTGCAGGGTAGGTCGGAATGTCGTAACCCTGCGATTGCAGTTCTTCGACGGCCGCAACCAACTGTGGAACCGAGGCAGAGATATTTGGCAGCTTGATGACATTGGCATCAGGTGTCTTCACCAGATCGCCCAAATCCGCCAGATCGTCGCTTACACGCTGATCGTCGGTAAGGTTCTCGGGGAATGCTGCCAGAATACGTCCCGCCAGAGAAATATCTTTGGTGCCAACGCGGACGCCCGCAGCAGATGCGAACTTGCGGATGATGGGCAGGAACGAAGCGCTGGCCAGCTCTGGCGCTTCGTCTACAATGGTATACAATATGTCGAAGTTCGATTTATCTGCCATATTCTTTTACCTTTTTTAAGCCTTTCGGGGCGTGCGATCCAAGAGTTGCAACCACAATTGCGTGGCGTGAGAGGGGCTAAACCACGATACAGCCCCTGGGTGACTCTGTTTTGACAGGGCTTCCCTTAAATCACGTTTGACTTGGAATCAATCGCATCTGCCCGCGCGTTTTGCCACGGGTCAGATAAAGTGTCGTGTAACTCTTGGGACGGGTAAGACTGCCCGTGGGCTGGAAGGTCGTGACTAACGATACCGTTGCCCGGTCTCTGGATCAAAAAACATCACACGATCTGGCTGTATGGCGATGCCGATCCGATCCCCGGTTCTGCTTCGTTGGTCGTCCCGTTCCTCAATGATCAACTTATCACCATTTGGCGTCCGTAGATATGAATAGGAAACGCCGCCCAAGGCTTCGGTCAGGTCCACGGTGCAAGTATCGGCCGAACGGTCAATCTGAATATGTTCGGGCCGCATGCCCAATATCACCTTGGTCCGACCGGAGGGGATAGTCGCAGAAACGGGCAACGGCTTGCCTAGCGCGGGATGGGAGACATGGCCATCCCCATAGTCACATTCCAGAAAGTTCATTGCAGGCGAACCGATGAAGCCTGCGACAAACCGGTTGTCGGGATCACGGTACAAATCCATCGGAGCCCCAACCTGTTCAACACGGCCATCCCGCAGCACGACGATCTTGTCGGCCATGGTCATGGCTTCGACCTGATCATGGGTCACATAAATCATGGTCGCGCCGATTTCCTGATGAAGGCGCGCGATCTCAACACGCATTTCCACGCGCAACTCGGCGTCCAGATTGGACAAGGGTTCGTCAAACAGGAAAACGTCGGGGCCGCGAACGATGGCACGGCCAATCGCAACCCGCTGCCGCTGACCACCCGACAGAGCCTTGGGTTTGCGTTTGAGATACTGGTCAAGCTTCAGAATGTTCGAGGCTTCCTGCACTTTTCTGGTGATCTCGGCCTTTGGGACACCGTTCATGCGAAGCCCAAAGCCCATATTCTCCGCCACGGTCATATGCGGATAAAGCGCATAGGTCTGGAACACCATCGCCACACCACGTTTGGCCGGATCCATATGGGTTACGTCCCGCGCCCCAATGTGAATCTCGCCTTCCGACGTTTCTTCCAAACCCGCGATCATCCGAAGCAATGTGGATTTGCCACATCCCGAAGGGCCAACGAAAACACAGAACTCACCATCTTCGATCTGCAAGTCGATGCCGTGAATGACTTGCGTCTGGCCGTACCGCTTGATTGCCTGATTCAGGGTTACACCTGTCATGTCGCTTGCTTCCTGTCATTGCCGAGGTCTGGTCGCGTTTCAGGGAAACGCCATGCCTGTGCCTCGGTGCTGATTTGTTCAGCCACCCGCCGCACACGAGGCACCCATGCCTCGAGTTGTTCAAAATCCATTCGTTGGGTCGAGCCGGTTACCGAGATTGCGCCCAGGACCCGACCGTTTGTTGTCAGAATGGGGCAGGCAACGCAGATAATTCCGGGTTCATGTTCTTCGTCATCAACGGCAAAACCCTTGCTGCGAATTCGATCAAGATCCGTGCGCAGGTCATTGCCGGACGTCAGAGTCTTGTCGGTAAAGCGGTGAAAACTCTGCTGCGAAATTGCCCGGTTAAGGTCACTTTCATTCAGAAAGGCAAGCATCGCCTTGCCAACACCCGTGCAATATGCCGGACCCACCTTACCCGCCTGGGAATACATCTCGATCGGTTGCGCCGCGTTGCGTTTGTCTACGTAAAGAACCTGACCTGCATCAAGCTGCGCCAAATGCACGGTCTCTCCGGTTTCCTGGCTTAGAATATCGAGAAACGGACGTGCGATAGGGGCCAGTGAGCTTTGGGTCCAGGCTGCATGCGCAAGTCGTACCAAACGCATACCCGGCGCGTAGGTTTGGCGCTCGGGGTCGTAACATAGCATTCCCTGATTGGTTAACGATTGCAAAAACCGATACAATGTTGCTTTCGGAAAATCGCTGCCGTCCAGCAACTCCGAAAATCGCACAGGGCGCTGAAATGCGGCGACCTGATCCAGCACGTCACATGCTTTGCCAATAGTTCCGTCACCTGACACGGGCGTCCGTTCTCCTCCGCTTGCCCATCGCAGTTCGCACGAGGGTCTTGACAAGACTAACCGAGTCGATGTGTAGTTTTCAATATATAAAACATAGTTTCACTATTTGAAACTTGTGTGGAAACAACAGGGAGGAAACCATGTATTCCACTTTCAAGCGCACAACCGCTGCGCTGGCACTTGGCGTTGCTATCGCGGCACCGGCGGCTGCCGACCTGACCGGAGAACTTCGGATTTTTCTGGACACGTCGAACCCGGCCCCGCGCGCAACGATGGAAGCGATGATCGAGCGGTTTGCAGCGCAGCATCCCGGCCTGGAAATTGAAACCACGGTTATCGACCGCGAGGCGTATAAGACCCAGATCCGCAACTTTCTGACGGCCGACACACCCGACGTGGCCACTTGGTACGCCGCCAACCGTATGAAACCATATGTCGAGGCCGGTCTGTTCGAAGACGTCTCGGATCTTTGGGCGGAACCTGAAATCGCCGAAAACCTGGCATCAACCAAAGGCGCGATGACCATCGACGGCAAACAATGGGGCGTGCCCTATACCTACTACCAGTGGGGCGTTTACTACCGCAAAGACATCTTTGATGAGCTGGGCCTGAGCGAACCGACCACTTGGGAAGAAGAGCTGGCAAATTGCCAGAAGATCGTCGATTCAGGTCGCGCTTGCTATACCATCGGGACCAAGTTCCTTTGGACCGCTGGCGGTTGGTTCGACTATCTGAACATGCGCACCAACGGGTTTGATTTCCACAACCAACTGGCCAATGGTGAAATCAGCTGGGAAGATGACCGGGTCAAACAGACCTTTGCCAACTGGAAGCAGCTGATCGATATGGGGGCCTTCATTGAAAACCATCAGACCTATAGCTGGCAGGAGGCTTTGCCGTTCATGGTCAATGGAGAAGCCGCCGCGTATCTGATGGGCAACTTCGCAGTCGCGCCCTTGCGTGAAGCAGGGCTGACCGATGATCAGCTGGATTTCTACCAATTCGTGTCAATCAACCCTGATGTCGAACTGGCTGAAGACGCGCCGACCGATACATTCCATATCCCGGCGAATGCCTCGAACAAAGAAGCAGCGCGTGAATTCCTGCGCTTTGTTGTCTCGTCGGATGAACAGACCGAGATCAACAACGGATCGAACCTCGGTCAGTTGCCGGTGAACGCGCAATCTTCGGTGGATGATGACAAATTCTTGCAGCAGGGCTTTTCGATGCTCTCGACCAACAGCCCCGGCGGAGTGGCTCAGTTCTGGGACCGCGACGCACCGGCTGAAATGGCCAAAGTGTCAATGGAAGGTTTCCAGGAATTCATGGTTAAACCAGACAATGTTGACCGTATTCTGGCCAAGCTGGAACGCGCGCGAGAGCGTATCTACGACAACTGATCAGGCTTGGGCCGGGCTGAAGCCCGGCCCATTTGACCCGCTTTGTAGGGCGGGCTTCAGCCCGCCTTCACCTCAAGAAAATCCGGGACACCCATGACCACTGCCGCCGACGCCCCAGAACAGGAAAGCTGGTTCCACAGAAACCAACAGCGCATCGCGCCGTGGCTATTTCTGGCTCCGGGCCTGCTGTTCTTTATGGTCTACGTGATCATTCCGGTCTTCCAATCCTTCAACCTGTCACTTTACGAGTGGGATGGGTTGGGTGCCGCCGAATATGTAGGCATGCGCAACTATGAAGATTTGTATTGGGAATGGGTTGACCGGGACGCATTCTATATCTCGCTCAAAAACAATCTGATCTGGTTGATCCTATACCTTCTGGCCATTCCGGCGGGCCTGTTCATTGCCTTGTTTCTGAACCAGACAGTCTGGGGTATCCGCCTTTACAAATCGCTGTTTTTCTTTCCATTTGTCATTTCTCAGGTTGTCGTTGGCCTCGTATTCACGTGGTTTTACGACCCGACTTTTGGTCTTCTGAATGAGCTTCTTGGCTTATTTGGAATAGGCCCCTTGAATGTGTTGGGCGACGAACGTTTGGTCACCTACGGCATCATCGTCGCGGGCCTTTGGCCGCAAACCGCCTATTGCATGATCCTCTACCTCACCGGTCTGAATGCCGTCGACCCCGAACAGATCGAAGCCGGGCGCCTGGACGGTGCCAAAGGCTTGAGAATGCTGTGGCACATCATTCTGCCGCAGTTGCGCCCGGCGACTTTCATTGCATTCGTCGTGACAATCATCGGAGCGCTGCGCAGTTTCGACCTGATCTCAATCATGACACAGGGCGGGCCGTTCGGATCCTCCCGCGTGCTGGCCTATTACATGTTCGAAGTCGCCCTATCTGAATATGGCTTCCGCATGGGGTATGGCGCGGCAATCGCTGTGGTGCTTTTCCTGATTATGCTCTGCTTCATCGCCTATTTCCTCTGGTCGATGTATCGCGAAGAAAGGGGGCACTGAGATGTTTCCCAAACCCATCGAAAAACAACCTCGCGCCGCGCAGATCACCTATCAGGCGATGCTGCCACTTGCATTGTTGCTGTGGCTGGGGCCCCTGCTGGCGGTGGCTCTGTTTTCGGTCAAACCAGCGGCGGATTTCACCAACGCCAACTATTGGGGCTTGCCATCCAGTTTTGAAGGTGCAGTCAATTACGGGCTGGTGTTCTTCAACTCGGACATGCCGCGATATTTGCTGAACTCTTTCATGATCACCATTCCTACGGTAATCGGTGCCGTTGCTCTCAGTTCCATGACCGGCTTTGCACTAGGCATCTACAAATTCAAATCGAACCTATGGATTTTCTTTATGTTCGTAGCCGGCAATTTCGTGCCATTCCAGATCCTGATGGTGCCTGTGCGCGACCTGACACTGGATTTAGGCCTCTACAACACAAAAACCGGCCTCGTCTTGTTCCACATCGCCTTCCAGACCGGCTTTTGCACATTGTTCATGCGCAACTTTATCCGGGCCCTGCCCTTTGAATTAATCGAGGCCGCGCGGGTCGAGGGTATCAGCGAATGGCGCATCTTCTGGTACGTGGTGCTGCCGTTGATGAAACCCGCAATAGCCGCACTCAGCGTGCTGATCTTTACCTTCATCTGGAACGATTACTTCTGGGCGGTCGTCCTGACACAGGGCGCGGAAAGCCAACCTGTCACGGCAGGCATCACCAGTTTCAACGCCCAGTTCCGCGCCGCCTACCAATTAATGAGCGCGGGCTCGATCGTAGCAGCGCTGCCGCCGGTTGCCATGTTCTTCCTGATGCAAAAGCACTTTATCGCGGGCCTGACCCTCGGAGCTGTAAAATGACAAAGATAACTTTCATCGGAGCGGGTTCCACGATCTTTATGCAGAACATCGTGGGGGATGCTCTGTTAACGCCTGCTCTGGCGGACAGTCATTTTGCGCTGATGGATATCGACCCCGTACGCTTGACGGAAAGCGAATCTGTAGCCCGCGCCATGATCCGTTCGGTCCGGTCAAACGCGACAGTATCCACACATGCGGATCGACGCGCGGCACTTGATGGCGCCGATTTCGTTATAACTGCCTTTCAGATTGGCGGGTACCAGCCCTGTACCGTCACTGATTTTGAGATCCCCAAACAATACGGGCTGCGCCAGACCATCGCCGATACGCTGGGCGTGGGTGGCATCATGCGGGGGCTGCGCACTGTGCCGGTCTTGTGGGACGTGGCGCATGACATGATGCAGCTATGCCCGAATGCGACATTGCTACAATACGTCAATCCGATGGCCATCAACACCTGGGCACTGGCCGAGAGATACCCATCATTGAAGCAGGTCGGTCTGTGCCACTCGGTTCAGAACACGGTGGCGGAACTGGCACATGATTTGGACCTGTCAAAAGACGACATTCGCTACAAGGTCGCGGGCGTCAATCACGTCGCCTTCTTCCTGCGGCTTGAGCATCAGGGCCATGATTTATACCCCGCCCTTCGGCAAGGTTATGTCAGCGGCAGGATCCCCAAGGCACCGCTGCTGATGCCGCGCTGCCTCAACAAGGTGCGCTACGAAGTGATGGATCACCTTGGCTTTTTCTGCACCGAAAGTTCTGAGCATTTGGCAGAATACGTGCCATGGTTCATAAAAGACGGGCGGGCGGACCTGATCGAGAAATTCTCAATCCCACTCGATGAATACCCGACCCGCTGTGTGGAACAGATGAACAACTGGAAAGAGCAGGCCAAAACCCTGACTGACGGGCGCGACATAGCCGTCACTCGCAGCCATGAGTTTGCGGCAGACATAATAAACGCAATCATCTCTGACACCGCCTACGTGGCCTATGGCAATCTGCCAAACACCGGCCAGATACCTCAGCTGCCTATGGGGGCCGCTGTCGAAACACCGTGTCTGGTTGATGCAAATGGCATTCAGCCTTCTGTCATCACAGACGTCCCACCGCAGCTGATCGCCCTTATGCGTACCCAGATCAACGTTCAGGAACTCACAGTCAGGGCATTGGTCGACCAGAACCCCGAGCATATCTATCATGCAGCCATGATGGACCCGCACACCGCCGCCGAACTGGACCTGCGCCAAATTCGAAATCTGGTGAACGACCTTCTGTCTGCCCATGCCGACTGGCTGCCAGATTGGTGCCACCCATCTCGCGCCGCTTGAATTTCACCTTTTTACAAATACTCAAATCCACCCAGACCTAAAAAAGCATCACAGAACAATGTCAAAACGCCGCTCACAGCATTGGTACGGGAAACTCGACAAGGATGGGTTCATCCATCGATCCTGGATGAAAAATCAGGGTTTTCCTGATCACGCCTTCGATGGGCGGCCAATCATCGGACTCTGCAACACATGGTCGGAGCTGACCCCTTGCAATTCCGGCCTGCGCGATCTGGCCGAAGGAGTAAAGCGCGGTGTGTGGGAGGCCGGGGGCTTTCCCGTCGAATTCCCGGTCATGTCGCTGGGCGAGACCCAGATGAAACCCACAGCCATGCTGTTTCGCAATCTGCTGGCCATGGATGTCGAAGAGTCGATCCGCGCATATGGCATTGACGGTGTGGTTCTGCTGGGCGGGTGCGACAAGACCACGCCGGGCCAATTGATGGGCGCAGCCTCGGTCGATCTGCCGTCGATCGTTGTCAGCTCCGGCCCTATGCTGAATGGAAAATATCGCGGTCAGGATATTGGCTCAGGAACCGATGTGTGGAAGTTCTCCGAGGCCGTGCGTGCCGGAGAGATGACCCTTCAGGATTTTATGAACGCGGAATCCGGGATGTCCCGCAGTGCCGGGGTTTGCATGACCATGGGGACAGCCAGCACCATGGCGTCTCTGGTCGAAGCGATGGGCATGAGCTTGCCCACCAATGCCGCCCTGCCCGCCGTTGACGCCCGCCGCATGGCCCTCGCCCATTTGACCGGCAAGCGGATTGTCGAAATGGTCGACGAAGACCTGAAACCATCGGACATTTTGACCAGGGAAGCCTTCGAGAATGCAATCCTCGCCAATGCGGCCGTTGGGGGATCGACCAATGCCGTTGTGCATCTACTGGCGCTCGCAGGTCGCGTAGGCGTTGACCTGACGCTCAAGGACTTTGAAATCGGATCAGAGATTCCCCTTCTGGTGAACTGCATGCCCTCGGGCACATACCTGATGGAAGATTTCTGTTACGCTGGCGGTGTTCCGGCTGTGTTGAGCGAACTCAAACCTTTCCTGCGACCGGCCAGAACGGTTCTGAACAAGGACATCTCGGCCCATTTCGAAGGCGCCGAATGTTTCAACCGCGATGTCATCCGCCCTTTCAACGATCCGGTGAAGCCCGCTGCTGGCCTTCGTGTTTTGCGCGGCAATCTTGCGCCCAACGGAGCCATCGTCAAACCTTCTGCCGCAACAGATGCCCTTCTTGAAACCGAGGGTGAGGCGTTCGTTTTCGAAAACATCGAAGACCTGAAAGCCAATATCGACCGGGATGATCTGCCGGTCACACCCAAAAGCATTCTGGTGCTCAAGGGATGTGGACCCAAGGGTTATCCCGGGATGCCCGAGGTAGGAAACATGCCGATTCCGGCCAGATTGGTGAAGGAAGGCGTTCGCGACATGATCCGTATCTCGGATGCCCGCATGTCCGGCACCGCCTATGGCACCGTCATCCTGCATGTCAGCCCTGAGGCACAGGCGGGTGGCACGCTGGCGTTGGTGAAAACCGGCGACCGCATCCGCGTATCTGCCAGCGCCGGCAAGCTTGAACTGTTGGTGGACGAAAAAGAATTGGACGCGCGCCGAGCCCAATGGAACCCAGACAAGCCGCATTATTCCCGCGGGTATGCCAAACTTTACGTCGATCACGTGCTGCAGGCCGATCAAGGGGCCGATCTGGATTTCCTCGTCGGCAAAGACACCCGCCTTGTGACCAGAGAGAGCCACTGATGACCCAAGCAGCGACATTTCATGACTTGAACGGGTCATCCGTCTATATCACCGGCGGAGGCTCGGGCGTGGGCGCAGCATTGACGGATGGGTTTCTGGCTCAGGGGGCCAATGTAGCTTTTATCGGCAGATCGGACGCCAGCGGTTTTGTCGAAGAGATGCGCGACAAACACGGCCGCGCACCTCTGTTCATGCAGGGTGACATGACCGACACCCAGCTTCTTCACACGACAATGGCCAAAGCCGCCAAAGCCCACGGCCCCCTGAACGTTTTGGTTAACAACGCGGCCAATGACCAACGCCATACACTTGAGGAAACCACGACCGAGTTCTGGGACTGGATGATCGAGGTAAACCTGAAAGCCTATTATTTCGCCTGTCAGGAAGCGGCCCGGCAAATGAAAGAAGGCGGCGTTATCATCAACTTCAGTTCGATCAGCTACATGATGGGCAATGCAGGCTATCCGATCTATACGACGTCAAATGCGGGCATTACAGGGATGACTCGGTCTTTGGCCCGCGAACTGGGACCAAAGAACATACGTGTGAATGCGCTGGCTCCCGGTTGGGTCTTGACGCAAAAACAACTGGATATGTGGGCGACGCCCGAAGATTTGGCCGCGCATTTGGATCGACAATGCCTGAAAGAACATTTGACGCCCGAAGACATGGTTGCACCGACATTGTTTCTTGCATCCAA
This sequence comes from Ruegeria sp. AE4, assembly GCF_056542185.1. NCBI lineage: Bacteria > Pseudomonadati > Pseudomonadota > Alphaproteobacteria > Rhodobacterales > Roseobacteraceae > Ruegeria > Ruegeria sp. AE4. The sequence goes on from NZ_JBQFZK010000007.1 coordinate 105,492, forward strand.
CGCCAGCCGGGCGATGACCGGTCAGTGTATGGCGGTTGATGGCGGCGTCGTGGTTTCAGGGTGACACAATGAATACTGACTGGATCGCCGTTGATTGGGGCACATCTCACCTGCGGGTCTGGGCCATGCAGGGGGCAACGGTTCTGGACTGCGCGCAGTCCGACAAAGGTATGGCACGTATCGGAACAGGCAGTTTCCAGACCGCCCTGTTGGACCTTGTTGAAAACTGGCTGAAGGATGGCCCCATCGATGTGATCGCCTGCGGTATGGTCGGTGCACGCCAAGGCTGGGTCGAAGCACCTTATTCTACCGTTCCGTCGCAGCCCTTGCCGCAAGTACCGGTCCGTGTTCCCAGCACAGACCCGCGCATCCGGGCCTTCGTCATACCCGGATTAAAGCAATTGACCCCGCCGGATGTGATGCGGGGCGAAGAAACACAAATCGCGGGATTTTTGGGAACTCGCCAGAACTGGGATGGTGTCCTCTGCCTTCCAGGAACCCATACGAAATGGGTTCAGGTCAGCGCAGGTGAAATCGTGAGCTTTCGGACGCTCATGACCGGAGAGCTTTTTGATTTGTTAAGTGCGCAATCTGTTCTGCGGCATTCTATAGGTGGAGGATGGGATGAAGATGCCTTTGCAGATGCTGTGGCGGATACATTGTCCAAACCCGAACAGTTGGCTGCGCGCCTGTTCGGCTTGCGGGCTGCAGACCTGCTGCACGATCAGGACAAAGACATCGCGCGCGCACGGCTGTCCGGACTGCTTATCGGTGCTGAATTGGCCGCCACTCGTCCATATTGGCTGGGCCAACAACTGGCTATCATCGGCGCAGAAGCCGTATCGCGGGTCTATGCGGCAGCGCTGAGACAACAGGGCGCTTTTGTTGAGACTGCAAACGCCACCGAAACAACCCTGGCCGGGCTGGCGCTGGCGCGCAACATGACAAGGCAAATCGCATGAGCCGCCCCATCATCGCCATTCTGCGTGGTCTGCAACCACAGGAAGCCGAGGCGGTTGGCAGAGTTATCATCGATGCAGGGATCGACCGGATCGAAGTTCCACTCAATTCGCCTGATCCGCTCGACAGCATTTCCATTCTGGCCGAAGCTTTCGAAGATCGCGCCCTGATTGGCGCTGGTACTGTATTGACGATTGATCAGGTGGACGCAGTTCGGAATGCCGGCGGCAAGCTGATCGTGTCACCCAATTATGATGCTGATGTGATCAAACAGTCTGTGGCGTTGGGGATGCAAAGCTGGCCGGGCGTTTACACGCCGACCGAAGCGTTTGCCGCTCTCAAAGCAGGGGCCACAGGATTAAAGCTGTTTCCTGGTGTCATGGCTGGCCCTTTAGGGCTCACAGCACTCCGACCCGTATTACCCAAGGAAACACGCGTCTTTGCCGTCGGCGGTGCCGGGCCTGAAAATTTCGACCAATGGATCAAAGCCGGAGCGGATGGATTCGGGATTGGATCAGCGCTGTACAAACCTGGCATGGATACAGTCGAAGTCGCAGAACGCGCGGGGCAAATCGTGGCAGCCTTTGACAAGGCGGCAGGATGAGTACGGTCTTTGACGACCGCCCATGCGCGTTGGGCGAAGGTCCGCTATGGCACCCCGCTCGGCAACAGCTTTTCTGGTTCGACATTCTCAACAAACGCATGATGACGCGCGAAGGCGAACATCAGATAAGCTGGGATTTCGATGAACATGTGTCTGCCGCAGGCTGGGTGGATCGTGACACATTGCTTTTGGCGTCAGAAACGGGTCTTTGGCAGTTTGACTTGAAGTCCGGGCATCGAGCGCTGGTCACGCCGCTTGAGGCAGACAACCTAATCACCCGCTCGAATGACGGTCGCGCTGATCCTTGGGGCGGTTTCTGGATCGGCACGATGGGCAAACAGGCTGAATCCGGGGCCGGATCAATCTATCGGTTCTGGAAAGGTACACTCAGATGTCTCGTGCCGGGTGTGACGATTTCTAATGCAATCTGTTTTGCACCGGATCGATCCGTGGCCTATTTCTGTGACACGACGGTCAGGCAGGTCAGGCGCTGGAGCTTGAATGCAGAAAGCGGATGGCCCGAAGGGGAAAGCACGGTATTTCTGGACCTACGCAAAGAAGGCCTGAACCCGGATGGTGCGGTGGTTGATGCCGACGGCAACATCTGGGTCGCGCAATGGGGGATTGGACGTGTCGCGGCCTACACGCCCGAAGGTCAATTCCTGAAGGCCATTTCCTTCGACGCGTCACATACGTCCTGCCCGGCCTTTGGTGGCGACGGCTTGGGCACGCTGTTCTGCACCTCGGCACGGCAGGGGTTGAGCAACGCAGATATTGAATCCCAACCCACCAACGGCATGACCTTTGCAATGCCAAACGCGGGGCGAGGGCAGGCAGAACACAGGATCATATTATGAAGCCGGAACTTGGTGTGTGTTACTACCCTGAACACTGGCCCGAGGCGATGTGGGCGGAAGATGCCGCGCGCATGGTGGACACTGGCATCTCGTGGGTGCGCATAGGAGAGTTCGCCTGGAGCCGGCTGGAGCCCCACCCCGGAACCCTGCAATTCGAATGGCTGGACCTTGCGGTTGAAACACTTGGCGAGGCGGGATTGAAAGTCGTGCTTGGCACACCAACAGCAACGCCACCGCGTTGGATGCTGGACAAACATCCGGACATGCTGGCTGTGGATGCACATGGAAACACACGCAAATTCGGGTCACGGCGACATTATTGCTTTAGCCACCAGGGTTATGTCGATGAATGTGTCCGTATCGCAAGGGTCCTGGGGAAGCGCTATGGTCACAACCCGTATGTGGCGGCATGGCAGATCGATAATGAGTATGGGTGCCACGACACAACCGTCAGCTATAGTACCCCGGCTCTGAACGCATTCAGGCGCTGGCTGGCTGTTCAATACAGTTCCATAGAACAGCTGAACAAGGCCTGGGGAAACGTGTTCTGGTCGATGGAGTACAGTAGCTTCGATGAGGTTGATTTACCCAATCAAACTGTAACCGAGCCTAACCCCGCTCATGTACTGGCATTCCGTCGGTTCAGTTCAGATCAGGTTGTGGCATTCAACAAAGCTCAGGTCGGTGTATTGCGACCTTTGACCGGTGCGCCGCTGTTGCATAACTACATGGGCCGTATTCTGGATTTCGACCATTTCGAGGTTGGTGCGGATCTGGATATTGCGACTTGGGACAGTTATCCGATCGGATTTCTATCGGACCGATTGGAAGATGACGAAGCCCACAAAACCGCCTTTCTTCAGCAAGGCGATCCGGACATGCAGGCGTTTCACCATGATCTTTACCGGGCAGTGGGCCGTGGCCGATGGTGGGTGATGGAACAACAACCCGGTCCGGTGAATTGGGCGCCCTATAACCCGGCACCCCTGCCCGGAATGGTACGGTTGTGGTCGCTTGAGGCTGTCGCCCACGGTGCTGAGGTTGTGAGCTACTTTCGATGGCGCCAAACCCCCTTTGCACAGGAACAGATGCACGCGGGTTTGCTGACACCGGACAATCGCCCTGCCCCTGCCTTGCACGAGGCCCGTCAGACAGCGGATGAGCTATATACATTGGGCGAGGTGCATCAGGCACCATCCAAGGTTGCCATACTGTTTGATTACCCCTCGGACTGGGCCTGGACATCGCTACCGCAAGGAGCAGGCTTTGATTATTTCCGGTTGGTCTTCTCAGCTTATCGTGCATTGCGCCGTGCGGGGTTGTCGATTGATTTCGTTTCGTCCAATGACCTGTCCGCGCATTATGCACTGATCCTTGCCCCCGGACTGGCAACGATTGACCCGGATTTGGAGCGTAGGTTAACGGACAACTCGGATCTGGCCATCCTAGGCCCGCGCAGCGGCGCAATTACCCGTGATTTCCAGATCCCCGCCGCTGGTCGACCTAGCCTGAAAGGGTTGGACTGCAACGTGGATTTGGTCGAAACACTGCCCCCCGCTGTCAACCGGACGGTCCGAGGCGGCGGCGCGGCACAGCATTGGATTGATCGCCTTTCAGGTTCAGCCGAAGAAACTCTGAGGTTTGATGACGGAGCGCCTGCGCTTATGGCAGGGGACGGGCTTTGGTATCTTGCAGGCTTCCCAAACGAAATATTATGGGATCGAGTCGTCGGCTTGGCTGCGAAAGAAACGGGATTGAGCCTGAAGCCAATGCCGCCAGGACTGCGACTGCGTGAGACAGCCGACCACATGTTCCTGATCAACTATAACGCTGAACCGGTGGTCTGGAACGGGTCGACCATCGGCGGTTGTGATGTGAAAATCCTGAAGCGCAATCTGCCCGGACAGAATTGAATCCTGTCCGGGCAGATACGTTGGTTGCCGCTTGGCACAGCGATCAGTCGCTTTTCAGGCTGTTGGGGTCAAACACCCCTCCGAAACCGCTGTTGTTGGATGGCTCACTCTCGGATTCAGAAGCACCTTCGTTGCTTTCATTCTCGCTGCCATCCAGCGAGTTCGGAGCGAAGACATTACCAAAACCGCTGTTATTCGACGGCTTTGGCGCGGTTTGGGCATCACCCTGCCCGGCTTTTTCCGCCTCCTGCTGTTTGCGGCGTTCCTCACGCTGCTTGCGCAGCTCCTGAATGCGTTGTTCTGCTTCCAGCTGCTTTTGCTCGCGAACATCGGCAATGCATTGCGCCGGACTGTAGGTCGCCGCTGTGCCAATAACGGTGATCGTTACAACCGCAAATGCGACCAACAACACGGCGGCCATGTTACCGGCAAAGAAACTTGGCAGCTTGATCTTGCCAGCCAGTTCCTCGACCGTTGCGTTCTTACGCGCCGCTGCCACCAGTTCCTGACGTTTAAGCTTGGCTTCGTTCAACAGAGCGAAGAAAACCGTCAGCGCAACGATAATGAATGCCAGCGCCGAGATCGCGGGTGTGATGCCGTAGCGGACCTTCTGAGCCAGCTCAATCGTCAGCGTCGGGTATTCACCAAAGGTGAAAGTGGTGGTGTTGTAGTTCTCGAACGAGGCCAAGAATGCCAGCACCGCCGCCGAGGCGATTGCAGGGCGCATGAAGGGCAGCAGGATCTTGCGGAAAGCCTGTGCATGGCTGGCCCCAAGATCCAGTGCCGCCTCGGTCAAGGCAACATCGTACCGTTGCAACCGCGCCACCAGCACCAGCATGCAGTAACTGGCGATGAAGGTGGATTGGCCGATCACCGTCAGGAAGATGCCGTTTGACAGAAAGCTGTCTGCACCCAGCCCCAGCATCCGGTTGATCCGGTCCCAGAAGACCAGCGTCGAGATACCAAGTACCACACCGGGGATCAGGATCGGTGCGATGATGACAGTATAGTAGGTCGCGCGAAGCTTCGGCCAGATCTGGGTCAGCATCAGCGCGCCTGCCAAACCCATCGCCACGGACAGGATCACTGTGCCGATTCCGATGATCAGCGAGTTCTTGATACCGTTCAGGATGCGCTGATCCTGAAACAGTTCGCCAAACCACTGGAATGTCAGACATTCCCATGGGCTCATTCGGGGGAAGCCGGACGAGTTGAACGCGGTGATCGACATGATCACAAGCGGGCCCAGCAGATACAGGAAGAAGATCGCCAGATAGACCCAGATGCTTATACGGAGGAAGGAATTGTTCATTTCCCGATATCCCCCATGTTCACTTTGAACAGGCGCATCATGGCCAGCACGAACAGAATACAAGTGACCAGCAGAACGATCGCGTAGGCGGCGCCCTGTGGCCAGTCGTTGTTGTCATTGAACTGCTGATAGATCAGTTGGGTGAACCACAGACTGGACGGCCCGCCCAGAATTTGCGGCGCAGCCAACGCACCGGCGGACAACATGAAGACCATGGTACAGCCCGAGCTGATCCCCGGCTTGGCATAAGGAATGACCACACGCCAATGTATCCGCCACCACGGCGCCCCAAGGTCGCGTGCTGCTTCGATCTGGTTTTTGTCCAGACTTTCAATCACGTTATACATCGGGAAAATCATCAGCAGAATGTAGGCGTATCCCAGACCCGCATAGAGCGCGATGTCATTGCGAATGAAGTCGAACGGCGTATCCCAGATGCCCAGTCCCGTGAACAACGTGTTCAACACACCTGTTTCCCCAAAGATGATGCGCAGCGCAAAGGCGCGCAGGATTTCGTTGATCCAGTAAGGGATGATCAGCATGATCGCAAAGATACGAATATGGCTACCTTCAGCCTGACCCAGGTAATAGGCAATCGGATAGCAGATGATCAGGTTGAAAACCGTCACAAAAACCGCAGCCACAAGAGTTCGGAAAAACACCCTCAGATCAACGGTGTTGTAGTCCTGACTGCCGCCTTCGGGGCCATAAATCAGATATTTGTAGTTCTCTAGCGTATATACGTCTTTGGGTCCGCCGATCTCTGGCGGCGGCAGGTTCGGACGGAACGAGAAGTCCAACATCGACAGCTGCGGAAGGATGATCAGGCCGATGGTCCAGAACAGAACCAGACCCAGGATCGCCACTCCCATGCCGGTGCCGTTGCGATTGAAGAAGTCTTTCAGAAACTGGGGCATGAGTATTTCCCCTTATTCTGCAGCCAGTTCACCCGCAGGAACGATGACGGCATTATGCGTCTTGTATTCCAACGTGATGTTCTGTCCGGTGTGGTCCTCGAAGGATTGTCCATGGTTCGGGATCGACACCTTGATCTCTTTTCCGCCTTCACCTTCGGTAAAGATATTGAAGACGTTGCCTTCGAATTCTTCGTGGTTGACCCGCGCGGTAACAAAATGGTCTCCCGAAGCCCCCTCGGGCGCAATGGCGAAAGCTTCGGGGCGAATGAACATCATCGCACTATCGCCTTCTTTCATCTTGCCTTGGTTGGCGGTCGATATCCGTGCAACCAGGTCGCCCGAACGGTTGGTCGAGATCAGCGCCTCGTTGCCCATGACCTGTTTGATCATGCCACGGAAAACGTTGTTTTCGCCGACAAATGAGGCCGCGAAAGCCGTGTTGGGATCGTTGTAGATGGTTTTACCGTCGGCAATCTGGTCAATCACACCTGCACGCATGACGGCGATATTGTCTGACATGGTCAGTGCCTCGCCCTGGTCGTGTGTGATGTAGATAAAGGTAATGCCCACACGCTGCTGTATCTCACGCAGTTCCGTTCGCATGTGCTGGCGCAGTTTGAGGTCAAGTGCCGACAAAGGTTCATCAAGAAGCAGAACATCCGGCTCGGCGCAAAGGGCGCGAGCGATGGCCACTCGCTGACGCTGACCCCCAGACAATTCGCTAGGAAGTTTGTCGCCTTGCCCCGGCAGCGCGATCATGTCCAAAAGCGCATCAGCGCGCTTGCGCCGTTCGGCGCTGCTGGCACCTTTGATTTCCATCGAGAACGTGATGTTCTCCCAGACCTTCATCAAGGGAAACAACGCCAGGTTCTGAAAGATCAGAGCAGTGGGGCGTTTGTTAGGTCCGATGCCCCGCATGTTCTTGCCGCCGATCAGAACATTGCCTTCGCTAGGCTCGAGAAAGCCGGAAACAGCCCTTAAGATCGTTGTTTTTCCGCAACCCGAGGGCCCGAGGAACGAAAAGAAATCGCCCCCGTTTATATTGACGTTTGCATCGCGCACGGCGACGAAGTCACCGAAACGGATCCACAGGTTTTCCAGATCGACTCCGACCCCTGCACTCATTTTTGGTATCTCCCTGAGGTGTGTGCTGTCACCACACCACATAGCTTTCCGTTACGCCGGAGCGGCGCACAGATTGTTGCCCCCCGCAGAACGCGAGGGGCATGGTTTCAGATCGCTTATGCGCTCTTGAACTTGTTGACGAACTCGGTCCGCGTTTCAGCATACCATGGTGCTTCGGCCGGCCACGGGTTGAGGTTGGCCAGCGAGTCGCCCGGATAGGCCTCGGCAAAGTTCTTCTTGTAGGTGTCGCCAGAATACTGGTCAGCCCCCAGAACAGGAGAGTTGTACCCGTGGCTGTCGATGGCAACACCGGCAGGTTTGGCCTGATAGGCGAAGTCGATGAAGGCATAGATCTGGTCGATATTCGCCGCACCAGATGGAATCGACATCCCGTCAACCCATGCCATCGCCCCTTCGATAGGCGCCTGATAGTGCACCGGTTCACCAGCCGATTTCAGTGCCAGTGGCGGACCGTCCCAGGTCTGACCGACAACAACACCTTCGTTCAGAAGGCCGTTCTTCTGCGTGTCGGCGTCGTTCCAGATCAGCTTGATGCGATCCTTACGTGCAATGCACCAGTCGGTGATCTGTCCCCAGACCTTGCGCATGGTTTCTTCATCGCCATATGCGGCCCAGACCGAACCCGGCTCCATCTCGCCGGAACGCTCCATGTAAAGACCAGCGCCAAGCATCATCGAATGCGCGCGGCCCATGGTCTTGCCTGCGTTTTCTTCCGACCAGACGTCGCCATAGGATGGTGCATCCCCAGCCGGCAGCCACAAGTCGGTGCGGTATGCAATACCTTCGGTGCCCCAGATATGCGGCAACCAGTGGACCCCGGCGCCGCCAAAGTTCCAAGCATCCGTACCGATTTTGGCCATGGCAGGGTTCACCAAGTCGACCGGAACCTTGTTCATGTCAAAGGGCTGCAACAGCTCCAGCGGCTCCCACTGCAACGAGCGGTTGTTGGTCGGTGAGACGATGTCAAAGCCCTGACCTTTGGTTGCCTTCATCTTGTTGATGATTTCTTCGTTTGAGCCGATCCCGGTGTAGTTCACCTTGATGCCGGTAAGGGTCTCAAACTCTTCGATAAAGCTGGGCGGCAGGTAATCCGACCACATCAGGATGTTGATTTCACCGGACGACGCCAGTGCGCTCTTGCTGTAAAGAGGCGCGGCAAGTGCAGCGGCACCCGCTCCTTTCAAAACAGTGCGTCTGGAAAGTGATGATTTGGTAACCATAGTGTTCTCCCGTTGTTGGACTCGATTTTTTTGTTTTCTATTCATAGGACTTTCTGCGCCCATCCGTCAGTCCAAAAGTGACAGTTTGCGAAAATCTTATGTCCAGTTTCGCGATTTGACACGTCTAAGCTGAATTATGAGGCGCCGCATTCTCCTGCCAAACGGTAATGTCCTTTGGATTGACCGGATCTGAACCAAGCAAAATTTGACGTGCAAGGCCAACAGGCAAAGGCTTTGAAACGTCACTGAAGTTGAACGCGTAGTAGGTCGAGCCGCGTTGGGTTATGCGCAAATCGGGATCGCAAGGCGTTGCATTTATCCCAGCCCAGTTCAGTACCTCACCGACAATCGCTTGCAAAAGCTCATTACGCGGAACCATTGCCAGATAGGTCGTGCGGTCAGAACGGATGACCGCCGGGCTGGCATCGCAATAAGCGCTCTTGAAGCGGGCCAAAACGTGCTCTTTGGTTTCGACGATTTCACGCCAGCCCGTGAATTCGAGTTGCTGACCATCGGGAAGAATCACAGCCTCCTGCGCAAGTGAAGGGAGTGATTCGACGCGCGTGACACGGATACCTGTTAACTTTGCCAGTTCGCCCGGAGCCAGATTGGAAGGAGTGTTCATCCCGGATGTCTTGCTGCCGGAACGGGCACCTATCAGTATCTTGGCTCCCGAAGCGTCAAGCTTGTCTGCAAGGTCAGCCGTCACGATCATGCTTTGCGGTAATACGATGAGGGCATAGTCGCTCAGTTCATCTTCAGGGCCAACAAAATCAAGATCGACCCCAAAACCACGAATAGCAGTGTGCCACTCGCGAAAAATCTGGACATTGGGGAAATCCCTGTCATGCGGCAGGATATCCGCCGCCCAGATCGAGGTATAATCCAGCAGCATTGCAACCCGCGCTTTTGCCCGCCTCTCGGGTGGCAAAATGGCGCGATCCTTCACGATCTGGGCCAATTCAACAGCGGCCTGATCCAGGCTGCCATCTGACCGCAATATCGCTGTATGGTATTGTTCTTGAGCAGATTTTGCCTGTCGCCACCGAAAGAACATCACGGCTTGCGCGCCATGTGCATAGGCCGCCCAGGTCCAAAGCCGAACCATCCCCTCTGCCGGAGAGGGGTTCTTATCGGCCCAATCTACCGGACCCGGCTGCTGTTCCAGAACCCACATCCGACCGCGCCCCTGACTGCGATATAAATCACAATGAAATCCCTGATAGTCCGGTGCGCCGGTGCGCAGATAACGGCGCTTTTCTTCATCCGAAAGGGAAGAGCCCAATAGGTTCCCCAGCGGGTAACTGTCGAACCCGACAATATCCAGATCAGCAGCCACGACGTGGTGATCGAACTCGAAACTGCCTGCCATAAAGTTATGGGTGATATCCCGGCCCGGCGCATATTTGCGCAGAACATCCACCTGCGTTTTGTTGAACAGCCGAACCCGCTCTGAAGAATAGCGCGCGAAATCCAGCGCGTGGGCTGGATTGGGCATGGCGACCAGCCCGTTGGGCAGTTCGATCTGACCAAACCGTGAGTAAAGCGACCCCCAGAAAACGGTTCCCCACGCGTCGTTCAATACGTTGATTGCACCATATCGTTCCTCCAACCAGTTCTGAAAACCAGTCCGCGCGGCATCGGAATAGCTGAGAACTGTATCGTGGTCGTTATACTCATTGTCGATCTGCCACGCTTGTACATACGAATTCTGACCATATCTGCGAGCGTATTCGGTTGCGATCCTTTGCGCCTCGGTCAGATAAACATCACTGGAAAAACAATAATGCCTGCGCGAACCGAACCCTCTGACCCGACCATCCGGCCCTACAGGCAGGATTTCGGGGTACTCATCGATCAACCATTTTGGGGGGGCGGCTGTTGGGGTGGACATCATGACCCGCAGACCGGCTTGCCCCAAAATCTCAATCACCTCATCCAGCCAGCCCCAGTGGAACTGACCGCGCGCGGGTTCGATCAGGCCCCAGGTGAATTCAGCAATCCGCACCCAATCCAACCCCATATCTGCCATTCGGGCGGCATCGTCTCGCCATTGCGAAGGGTTCCACTGTTCGGGGTAGTAACAAACCCCAAGTTCCAGCGCGCTCATCGTGTGTCCTTTGCTGTGCGTCGTTCGATCCACTTCAAGAAACTGGCGCAGCCGAGTGTGAGGACAACATACAGGATTGCCGCCGTGTTGAAGGGAGCAAAGGGCAGAAAGCTGGCCGCCTGAAATTCTCGCATCCTCTGGGTCATGTCGCGGACGGACAGGATTGACAGCAATGACGTGTCCTTGATCATCGCGATAAACTCATTGCCAAGCGGTGGAGTTACAATCCGCAGGGCTTGCGGCAGAACGATAAGCCGCGCCGTATGCCATCGCGACAAACCCAGAGAGCTGCCCGCTTCCAATTGGCCTTTTGGTATCGCCTCGATCCCGGACCGGAAAATTTCGGCCATATAGGCGGAATAACCAACCGAGATCGCGATAATCCCCCGTGTCATATTGGTCATATCGATACCGCCGCCGGTAACATCCTTGACTGCGCCCGCCAGCGGCAAACCGATATAAAGAATGATCACCAGCATCGGAATGCCACGTATCGTATCCACGAAAAACTCGGCCCCGACCGCAAGCGGATGCAGCTTATGCTGAGCCCCGCCGATGGTCAGTGTCAGCAACAAAAACCCGAGCACGGCAAATGCCAGGGCTGGATTGCGGTACTTGTCGGGTAGAAATCTTGTTTGCCACAGGACCGGATAACCTTGCGAATGCGCCTCCTCCGGGATAAAAGCGCCCGAGACACTGTCGACCGTTTCGATTTGTTCAAGCGCGGCAGTGGCATCGGTTGCGCTGCGAATGCGATATTGCTGACCGCCGGCCCCCTCGAACTCGCCAAACCGGATAATGTCAGCCTGCGCCTGCGGCGTGCCGCGCACAACCGCGATACGCCCCTCGGTGCTGCCCACCAGAACAAAGCTGACCTGCGGCTGCATGAAGAAAAAGGCCGAGGCTGCCAGCAATGCCAAACTGATCGAACCATAGACGACCGTAGTACGCGCCTTTGGCTTAAACGATTGCAACCCGACCCAGACCAAACCAAGAATGGCCGCGAAGACATAGGCAAAGATGGCCGCGCGGAAAGTAATGGCCACCCCGGTCGCGAACTGCCAATGAGCCATGAACATGAGATAAAACAGTACTGCGCCTGTGAGACTCTCCAACCCCAACAAGACGCGCCCGCGCCAGGGTGGCTGCAAACGTGCCGACAATAGGCAAAGCGCGACTACAGCTGCGTAAACCGCCAGGATAACCTGTAATCCCGTCTGAACCCTGGCGATCACGTCCGGAAACAGTACCCAGGTCTGATTGGACCGATCGATGAGGGGCGAGGTGTTTTCGCTGAGCGCATGAAAGAAGACCGACTCGGCAAATGGCATCAGAAGTTGCGGAGAAACAAAGCTGATGACCAAAAGCGTCGCAGCCGCCGGTAACGCGGCAAGCGCGCAGAGCCGCAACCAGCCGGGGGAGTTCTGTGAAAACCGCACGTAGCGTGCGCAAAGATATCCAAGGATCGCAACGGTTGCAATCAGCAGAAATCCAACAAAGATGGCCACCGCATCTGTGCCGATCCCCAGAATTGCGACCAGAGACCGCAAGTATTTTGAGGATGTGGCGAACAGGTAGATAATAAAGGGCGCTGCTGCGAGCAACACCAGGTTACTCGGGCGGATCGTGCTGAGGCGCGACATGGAACTTCTCCGCTATGACAAGGCCCGGCGGCACTGGCCGCCGGACCAAAAAAGGGCGCTAATGGATCAGTTGGTGCCCCAGTATTTGGCTGTCAGCTCGTCCAGCGTTCCATCCTCCTGAATGGCTTTAAGACCGGCGTTAATAGCGTCCACCGTCGGATCGCCTTCCTGAAACACGATACCCAATGGATCGGATTGCAGGCCTGTGATGCCAACAGTCAACTCGCCCGCAAATTCCTGCTCATAGGCCGCCGCCGATGTGCCATCGATGATCACGCCCTGAACGTCTGCGTTTTGAAGCGCCAGAATGGCGGCCGAGAAGTTGTCGTAAAGGCTGACATTCTCGCGCCCGACAAGCTCTTCCGCCAATTGGGCGTTGGTCGTCGCAGTTTGCGCGGCCAGTTTCTGACCACCGGCTTTGAAATCCTCAAGTGTCATGTCAGCATTATCGACCTGCAACAGAATGGCCTGGCTGACAACGATGTAAGGCTCGGAAAAGTCCATGGTTTCTTCGCGTTCCGGTGTGATCGACACGCCCGAGATAACCAGATCGAACTCGCCCTGCTGAAGGGCCGCAAAGATACCGTCCCAGGCGGTGTTTACGAAGTTGGGAACGCAATTGACCTTTGCACAGATCGCATTCATCACATCGACGTCAAAGCCCACGATCTCTCCGGTTGTTTCATCCACGGTTTCCATCGGTGGATATGTCGCATCGGTTCCGATTTTCAGAACACGACCTTCCAGGTCAGCAGCAAAAGCCGCTGGAGCCATCAGTGTCGTGAGAGTGGCAGCGGCAAGTAGGTTTTTAATCATGTTCAGTTACTCCTTTGTTGGATCAGGTGGTCTGCGCCGCATCCGGCGCCGGGGTGTCAGGTTGTCGCTCGATCAATGTGGCCCTGATCTTTTTCTGAATCTCGGACGGATCGACCCCGTCCAAAGCTTTCAACATGAACTCACCCAGCAGACGGCTTGTTTCAGCAATCGGCAAGTAATAAGTGCTGGGTGGCGGTACAAAATACTGGCTGAGCTTCAAGTCATCGTTCGAGATGACCACAACGTCCCTGCCAACCTGCACTCCGGCTTTGTCGGCAGCTGACAGCGCCCCAAGGGTTATGGCCTCATTGGCGCAGATGATGGCGCTCGGCGGTTTCGGCAACTGCATAAGCGTCGCAAATTTCTGCTGACCGGATTCCGCGGTGGTCGGGCCGGTGGAAACCAGTGCCGGATCGAACTCCACACCGCATTCTGACAGCGCATCAGCATAACCCCGGCGGCGTTGTTGCGCATAGATCAGGTCATCCGGCGGGTTTATCAAAGCGATGCGACGATGCCCCAGCGCAAGCAGCCGGGTCGTGGCATCATAGGCCGCTGCCTGACTGTCGAGGTCCACATAAGGATGCGGTTGAGGGCTGTCGCTCATGCCGTATGTGACAAAAGGAAAGCCCTGCCCCTGCAGATACGCGACGCGTTCATCATGAACCCGCGTGCCGGAAAAGATCACGCCATCAGCCTGCCCTTCCTGCACGATGGACTTCAACGTTTGCAGCGCGGCCTCGCCATCACATGCGCTGAATACACTCAGCTGATAGCGTGATCCCATTAGTGCATTGGATATTCCGGCCAGAATTCGCGTAAACTCTACACCTTCCCACTCTTCCGCCGCATCGTTCGAAACACGGACCATAACCGCGATTCGATAGGATTTATTGGTGCGCAGCTTCAGGCCATCCAGATTCACCCGATATCCCAGATCCGATGCAACTTTCTGAATCTCTTCCCGGGTTTCCCGTTTTACCGAAACGGAACCCCGCAAGGCATTCGAGACTGTGCCAACCGAATACCCGGTACTTCTGGCAATCGATTTAATCGTCGCCCGCGCCATCACCCAAACCCTGCCAGTTGTTCCGTCAAAAATGACCGACCCGTTTGCAGGGTGCGCACGTGATCATCGGTTTCGTCATGTTCGACAAACAGGTCCGTGCAGTTGGTCGAGGCAAGCGCGCGCAAGGTTGCGTTCCAGTCAACCACGCCTTCGCCCATATCGCGCCAGCGCGCGTCACCTGTTCCGCCTGCTGGATCGATATCCTTTGCATGCACGGACAGGATTCGATTGGCGTGGCGGCGGATCGCGTCCGCCGGATCCAGACCAGCCGCAACCAGCCAACCGATATCTGGCTGCCAAAAGACGTCTCCGCCGGAAAGGATCAGATCAAGAGGTGTGTCGCCAGCCTCACCGATAAGATCAAAATCATGATTGTGATACGCAAGGCTGATACCATGATCTGTCAGTTGGTTTGCCCATTTGGACAACTGGCCCGACACCGCCCTCCATCCCTCGGTAGTGTCGGGCCGCACCTGGGGCGCCAGCCAAGGCATGACAGCCACCCGGCATTCCATTAGGTTTAATACTTCGACGATATCCGTAAATCGCCCTTCAAACTCTTCCCAATCAAAATGTGCTGACCGAACATTAAGGCCTGACCCGATAATAATGCCAGCCATCTGAGCGGGGGTCAGGCCATGCAAGCCGGTGGTTTCGACATCTGAATACCCGCAGGCCGCAACCAATTGCAGTTGATCTGCAAGATCACCGCATTGCCGCACTGTGTAGAGTTGGGCAGAAACTCGCATCCCTCACCATTGAAACGTTTCAATTAGCGTGAATTACGAGCTGCACCCTTGTCAAGCGCCGTATGGATGCGATCTGTATGGCCAGCCCTGAGAAGGGGCTCCGAACCTTTGCCCAAAACCCAGATGGGGTGGGCAATCGAGCCATTTCTTTCAACCGATTTCAGATCCAAACAATGAAGGGCTATACGAGCGGGCCACCAATCTGTATCACCGAAAACGGTATGGCGAGCGCGGACCGTCTTCAGAATGATGATCGCATGGATTATCTCAACCGACACCTGGCTGCCGTAAGGGACGCTTTGGCACAAGATGTTCCGGTAAAGGGCTGTTTTGTCTGGTCACTACTGTGACAAATGCGAATGGGCCTTGGGATGTGGAAAAAGGTTTGGACTGGTGGACGTGAATTTTGAAACGCTTGAGAGAACACCCAAAGCGTCTTTCATGGCGCTCAAGTCTGCCCTTTCCGGGGGTCAGAACGTCTCTCAGCCGTTAGCGCAACCATCCAGTGCAGTGCATGAGCATTGGAATCTGGTTGCTGACATAGGGGGCACCAACACGCGGCTGGGCGTGGTAACGAACGGAGAGCTGACAGACCTGCGCAAGCGCCCAACGGGGACACTGGAAGATCTGCTGGAAGCGTTTCACGCGCTTAGGGATGAAATCGGAACAAATCCACAGGCGGTCGTGGCGGCGGGTGCGGGCCCTGTCCGGAACGGCACGATTCGGCTGACAAATGCCAATCTGGACCTGTCCGAGGCCGAATTGGCAAAGGCCACTGGTGCCAGTCATACGTTTGTAATTAATGATTTCACCGCTGCAGCGTGGTCGGTGGCAGAAGTAACCCAAAAAGACGTTGCCGTCTTGCAAGGTCACGCGACACCGCCCGCGGGCACGCGATTGGTGGTGGGCCCCGGCACAGGGCTTGGCGTGGGGGCGTTGCTGTATTCCGAGGGCCACTATCACACAGTCTCTGGCGAAGGTGGGCATGTGGGCCTGTATCCGCGTCACCGCGACGAAGTTGACATCTTTGAAGCAGCCCGCAGCATTGCGCCTGAGTGTTTTTTTGGTGACAGCCTCGCGCTGGAAGCTGAAATGTTCCTGAGCGGTACGGGCTTGCCTATCCTCTATCAGGCGATCGGGCTGGCGGCAGGCCATATGCAGACACCAACGCGCTCGGCGAAAGACATTCTGCTTGATGCCCGCGACCGTTCTGACCCCATCGCGGTACAGGCCGCTCGGATGTTCAACACCCATCTGGGGGCTTTGATGGGCGACATGGCCGTCACACTGATGCCTGCAGGCGGAGTATTTCTTGTTGGCGGTGTCGCAGAAAAGAACCGCTGGTTATTCGGTGATGAGTTCAGAGAGGCGTTCAACGGCGGTGGCCGTTTCAGCGAACTGCGCCGCTCATTGAACCTTTATGTGTCCGAGCAAGCAGAATTCGGCATCATCGGGGCGAACAATTTCTGCAAGAACGCTTTGATGCGATAGCAAGTCTTCCTGACGAAAAATTCTGAAAAGGACTACGAAATGATCCTGTGCTGTGGTGAAGCCCTGATCGACATGATTTCCGAGCCGACAGTGTCGGGCGCACAAGGATTTGTACCGCACACAGGTGGGGCGATATTGAACACGGCGGTCGCAGTCGGTCGTCTAGGTGTTTCCGTCGGAATGCTGACCGGTGTGTCGTCTGACATGTTTGGCCAACAAATTACAAAGGCGCTGAATTCAAGCCATGTTGACACGTCACATGTGATTGTCTCTAACCGCCCCACGACCCTTGCCTTTGTACAGCTTAAAGATGGTCACGCCACTTACAGCTTTGTTGATGAAAACACCGCCGGACGAATGCTGCAACCCGAGGACATGCCGGACCAGCTTACAGCCGTGTCCGCCTTGTATCTTGGGGGTATCAGCCTGGCATGTGAACCCTGCGCGGATGCTTATGCCTCCCTTCTGAATCGCCACGGAGCGGATCGCGCAGTGATGTTGGATCCGAATATCCGACCGGGCTTCATCAAGGATCAGACCCGGTATCGAACCCGTCTGAACCGCATGATTGCGCAGTCCGATATTGTGAAGGTTTCAGACGAAGATCTTGACTGGATCATCCCGGGAGCCGAACCCGAGGCGGCTAAAGCGTCTCTTTTGTTGCAGACCGGTCCGTCAGCCCTCATCGTGACCAGGGGTGGCGACGGGGCGAATGGGTACCTGGCCGACGGATCCAAGGTTTCGGTTCCTGTGAAACCTGTTCAGGTTGTCGACACAATCGGCGCGGGCGACACGTTTAACGCTGGTGTTCTGACTGAACTCAGCCGCGCAGGGCATTTGACAAAGCAAGGGCTGCGCAATCTGACCTCCGAAAGCTTGCGGGCGGCCATGGCGTTGGGCGCAACTGTTGCCGCCGTAACAGTATCACGCGCCGGGGCAGAACCGCCCTGGGCACATGAGATTTGATTGCCTGCAAAAACCCGAAAAAACGAACTGGTGACAATCGCTTCAAGGCCGAGGGCCGTGGCTGCGGAGATTGCGACCGTCTGGCAGGCTCACAAATTACGTTTGGCCACGGCAGAATAAGCACCTATCGCTTCCGGGCAATGATCCACACGGGATGATATGTCAGTGAGACCCCGCGATCCGTGCCGAACTCCTTAGCGTATTCGTTTTCGAACCGAGCCAGCGTGGACTTGGTCCATGTCCCTTGCGCCCTGCCGTTTACACCTGTTCTTCGCAAATACCTAAGTACCTCGCGGGGCGTATCGAAATAGGTTTGCCTCAGGCTTTCACCAACGGCCAATACCTGCATCGGGCCGTCGACAGCAGCGGCAAGAGCAGTCGGCGTAGTAAGTCCCGGTGCACGCGCAGTTGATCCAATCTGACTAAGCTCTTGATATTGCTGAGGGCCAAAACCCGAAACCGCCAACCACCCGCCGGGCTCCAGCGCGTCCATCGCTTTGTGAAGCAATTGCAACGGGCTTGCCATCCATTGGATCATCGAAGCCGAGGCGATCAGATCAATCCGGGAAGGCCAGTGAACTTCACGCGCATCACCGGCAATGAACGTGGCCTGTTCCGCATCCGCCGTTGCCTGAGCCTGCGGCGCGATGTCGTTCAATATGAGGTTTGGCAGGTGAAATTTTTGTCGCATCAGACGGGTCAGATGCCCTGTGCCACATCCCAGCTCGAAGACAGTTTCAAAGCGGTCCGGGACTCCGGCACGACGCAGTTCGGACACCAGCTTGCCTGCAACCCAGGCTTGTTGACTTGCCGTGTCGTGGTAGGTTTGAAAACTTCTGCTAAAGCTCCGCTGCACCCTGTCTGCCAGTTGCGCTGTCATGATACCCAACTCGCCCAACTTTGCCCCCGTAGGAATGGTACGTGCGGCCCCGCAACATGTTCGACTCGGGCCGAGGTTGAGGCCCATGCGGCATCTTGGGCCGCTGTCGGAATGATCCGGTCGTTTGTGGGTATCCACACCCTGTCAAAACCCGGATCAGGGGCAGACCCACGTTGGATCACGGCAAATAGCTCCTGTTGTGCTGCTGCGATGTCCAGTTCCGGGGGCTCGCCTAGCAACCCCGCACGGCGGCAGAACTTGGCAAAGCTGCGCTCTGAAAGCTGAGCCGCCGTTTCCTTGATCATGTCGGGCGCAATGCCACGTTCCGGGCACGCCGGGTGCAAAGTGCCGCTGATGGCGATCAAACGGTCGGGACGAAAGCCCGAGCACGCCAGCCAATGCGCAGCCGACGCGACACCAAAGGAAAAGGCCAGCATATCTATGTGATCGAAACGGGCGAGATCAGGCAGGGGATCATCGAGGCTGGTGTAACCTTCCACCAACAGGATATTCCCGCCCCCCGCAAGACCCCGGAACGGAGCATCGCCCAATGCCCATCCACCGAACACAAGGGTCAGAGTACTGTCACCTGATCGCGCCAGCCAACGGCTTTTCATTTGTGTCCCCCAACCAGAGCAAGCATCGCAGACGTTACCCTGCTCAGTTCGTCAGGTGAAATGACATAGGGGGGCATGCAATAAATATTGCGAGCGAACGGGCGCAGCCAAACACCGGTTTCCGCGGCCAATCCATGTGCGATGGAGGGGTCGACTCGCTCTTCCATCTCGATAACGCCGATTGCGCCAAGCACGCGCACATCTGCAACACCGGGCAGATTGCGCGCGGGGGCGAGTTCGGCCTTCATCTGCTGCGAGAGTGATGCAACTTCCTGCTTCCAGTTTCGCTGTTGCAACTGGTCAAGGCTCGCCACCCCTGCCGAACAAGCCAAAGGGTTGGCCATGTAGGTGGGACCGTGCATCAAAACTCCGGCCTCACTTTCCCCGATCCCGCGCGCGACAGCCTCGGTCGCGATAGTGGCGGCCAAGGTGATATGCCCACCGGTCAGCGCCTTACCAAGACACAGGATATCCGGAACCACCCCCGCGTGATCCATTGCAAACATTTCGCCGCTGCGTCCGAATCCAGTCGCGATTTCATCAAAGATCAGCAAAACGTCATGCGCATCACACAAAGCACGCGCCCCGCGCAACCATGCGGGGTGATAGAAATACATCCCACCTGCGCCCTGCACCACCGGTTCAAGGATCAGTGCGGCAATCCTGTTGCCTTTGTCGTTCAGCAACGCCTCTAGCGCCTCCAACCCGTTCTCGGAAGGGTCGTCGAACCACTCATCACCGAACTGGATGTGGGGGCGTGGCAGAAAGTGCTGGATCGACAACGCACCGCGAAACAGACCATGCATCCCGTTGACGGGATCACAAACGCTCATCGCTTTCCATGTGTCGCCATGATAGCCACCCCGGATCGTGGCAAATTCAGACCGTTCGCCCCGGCCTTTGGCAATCTGGTACTGGACTGCCATCTTCAACGCGACTTCAATCGCGACCGAGCCGCTGTCGCTGTAGAAAATGCGATCCAGGCCATCTGGCAGAAGGTCGACCAACCTGCGCCCGAGTTCCACGGCGGGTTCGTGGGTCAGACCGCCAAACATCACATGCGGCAGTGTATTCAGCTGCTTTTGCATCGCATCGATGATGGCCGGGTGCCTGTGCCCATGCACCGTACACCACCAGGACGACATTGCGTCGATCATTCTGATGCCATCAGCACGCGTCAGCCAGACACCTTCTGCCCCGGTAATCAGGTGCATCGGGCCGGGTTCAAGCACATGTGTATAAGGGTGCCACAGATGGCGCGCATCAAATTCCAACGGGGTCACAGGAACCTCCGAATGGTCGCCACATCGATTGCCGAAAATGCGCTGTTCAGGCGCTGCGGTGTCAGGTCGCTCAGAAATGGCAGGCGTCCCAGATGATGCACTTTACACATCTCGACGATGGTTTGCTCTACGTCCGGCACGGGGTCACCCACGAATGCGACGCCGACAACCTCGCAGCCAGCAGCCCGAAGCGCCATTAGGGACAATGTGGTGTGGTTGATCGTTCCCAAGGCGGTGCGCGCTACAAGAACAACCGGAGCCTGCCATCCGGCAATCACGTCCAGAAAGAAGGACTGGCGGTTCAGTGGCACCATAAGGCCCCCTGCCCCTTCGACAACCAGAGGCCCGTCCACTTTCGGAATTTCAAGACGCGAGAGGTCAATCTCAACGCCCATGTCTTCGGCAGACAGATGCGGTGAGGCGGGCATGTTCAGCCGGTACGCTTCGGGCAGGACCTCGGCACCGCTCAGCGCGCTGACGGTTTCAGTGTCTGTAACATCCTCAAGACCAGACTGAACAGGTTTCCAGTACTGGGCCTGCAACGCTGCCGCCAGACCTGCTGAAAACACGGTTTTTCCAACACCTGTGTCGGTTCCGGTAACGATCAGCGCGCTCATGCGGCCTCCGACTGACAGATTGAGATAGTTGTGAACAAGGCCGAGATATCCTGAAGGGTGACATTTCCGGTAATCGAGATGCGCAACCGGGATGTGCCTTTTGGGACAGTGGGCGGGCGGATGCCCCGAACGTCAAAACCCTGCTGCTGCAAAGTAGCCGCCATCGCCATTGTGCGCTCGTCATCTCCCAGTACAACCGGGATGATCTGGCTGTTCAACGCGGCTGCGGGCAACCCCAGTTCCCGTGCGGCGTCATGGGCATGACGCATACGTTTGTGCGCGCCTTCAACCAGGCTGACATCCTCGGCCAGTTCCCGTAGCGCAGCACGAACCAGAGAAGCGTTCAAAGGCGACGGAGCGGTCGCAAAGATGAAGGGACGAGCGCGGTTGATTAGGGTATCTATCATTACGCGCGGACCGCAGATCAGCCCACCTGAGACACCAAGCCCTTTACCACAGGTATGCAATGTCAGCAGATCAGCGTTCAGGTCATGCGCAAGCCCCCTGCCTCGTTGTCCAAAAACACAGGTGGCGTGGGCCTCATCAACAACCAAAACCGCGTCAGTTTCGCGCGCAAGTACGGACAAGTCTTCCAGCGGCGCCAGATCACCTTCCATCGAATACACGCTTTCGACGGCAATCCAGACCTGACCCGAACCGCCTGCAGATTGCCAGTCGCGCAATACGTTGCGTGCATCCGCAACATCATTGTGACGGAAGGCACGCAGGTCTGCCCGGCTGGACCGCATACCTTCATGGGCGCTCGCGTGAACCAGGGCGTCATAAAGGACCAAATCCTCAGCCGCTGGCAACGTGGAGAAGATTGCCTGATTGGCCTGGAACCCGCCTCCCATGAACAGCGCGGCCTCAGCCTCAAAGAATGCGGCCGCTTCCCGCTCCAGCGCTTCATGTTCAGGGTGGTTGCCCCGCAACAGACGTGAACCTCCCGAACCTACAGGCACACCCCGCGACAGCGCATCATGTGCCGCACGTTGTAACACTTGAGATCCGGCAAGACCCAGATAGTCATTCGACGCGAAATCCAGCCCTTGCGTCGGGATCAAGGCCCGGCGGCGGTGCCGGGCTTGAAGCGCATCAAGCATCGATTCCAGTCGGTTGACTGCTTTCATTCGGCAGCTTCCGTGCAGTTTCGCGTTTCGGCTTTTTCAGCTTGCAGGCCAAGTTTGGCAAACAGGACCGCGTCGGTGTCTTCTTCGGGGTTTTCTGCTGTCAGTAGCGTTTCGCCAACAAAGATCGAGTTGGCACCGGCGAAAAAGCACATCGCCTGCATCTCGTCACTCATGTCGCTGCGTCCGGCCGAAAGCCGCACATAGGACTTGGGCATCAGAATGCGGGCCGTTGCAATGATCCGCACAAAGTCGATCGGATCGATCGGCTCGGCGTCGGCAAGCGGGGTATCGGCCTGCGGCATCAACATATTGATCGGCACCGAGTCAGGTGGAGGCGTCATGTTGGCCAATGTCAGCAACATGTCGATACGGTCGCCAGTATGTTCACCCATCCCCAGAATGCCGCCCGAGCAAACCTTGATCCCGGCTTCCTGCACCCGGTTCATCGTATCGATCCGATCCGCAAAAGTACGGGTGGTGATGACTTCGGAGTAATAACGTTCCGAGGTGTCGATGTTGTGATTGTAATAGTCCAAACCGGCATCGCGCAGCTGCACCACCTGGGTGTCGTCGAGCATACCCAGCGTCATGCAGGTTTCCATACCCAGTTCCTTGACGCCCTCGACCATCGCGACCAGCGCATCCATGTCACGCGCCTTTGGCTCGCGCCACGCCGCCCCCATGCAAAACCGGGTCGCGCCGCCATCGCGAGCTTTCTTGGCCTCGGTAAGAACGCGCTGAACCTCGATCAGCTTCGACGCGGGCAAGGTTGATCCATTGCGGGCTGATTGCGAGCAATAGGCGCAATCCTCGGCGCAGCCACCAGTCTTGATCGACAATAGCTTCGAGGTCTGGATCTGGTTCGGATCAAAGTTTTCGCGATGCACGGTCTGCGCACGAAACAAAAGATCCATCAACGGAAGATCGTGAATAGCTTGCGCAGTTTTACGGGTCCAGCCGGAGTGTGGGATGATCATTTTATCTATAAAACTTTCTGCAGCTTGCGTTGCTGTGGATTTATTATCGATAAAACTTGAATACGCAACTGTGTTGGCGCAAACGATCATAAATCAAGCGGAAATGCCGCGCCTTCAGAAATCGAGCCCCAGATCGACGGTGCGGGCGGAATGCGTCAAGGCACCGGACGAGATGTAATCCACCCCTGTCGCCGCAATTGATGCGACCCGTTCCAACGTTACATTGCCGCTGGCTTCGGTCTTCAACCGCCCGCCCACCATGGCAACCGCTTCGCGCAGCATGTCATTGTCCATGTTGTCCAGCAGAACCACTGAAGCACCGCCAACGTCCAGCACTTCGGCAAGCTGGTCCAGTCGATCAACTTCAATCTCGACCGCCATCATGTGACTGGCCTGTGCCTTGGCGGCTTCAAGGACCTGCCGAATGCCACCTGCCGCAGCAATGTGGTTGTCCTTGATCAGGATCGCATCTGATAAGGAATAGCGGTGGTTGAAACCGCCACCGTGCAGCACGGCCTGTTTTTCCACGATGCGCAGGCCTGGCGTGGTTTTGCGCGTGCAGGTCATGCGGGCCGTAGTGCCGTTGGTCTGCTCCACAAATGCGGCTGTCATTGTGGCAATACCCGTCAGGCGTCCGGCAAAGTTCAGAGCGACGCGTTCGCCGGACAGGATCGATGCGGCAGAGCCCTTGATGGTCATCAGTGTATCACCGCGTACGCAACGCGAACCATCCTTGATCCGCACGTCAACCTCAAGCGACGGGTCCACAAGCCGGAACGCGATTGCGGCGACCTGCATCCCCGACACGACGGCGTTTTCGCGCGCGTTCAGTCTGGCAGTATAGGTTGTTTCCTGTGGGATCACGGCGCGGGTTGTCACATCACCGTAGCTTCCCAGATCCTCCATCAGCGCAGCGCGAACCATGGGTTCCAGGATCAGATCTGGCAGAATCGCATTTGTCATGACAGTTCCTCGCAGGCTTTGGCCCGAATGCTCATTGCTTCGGACAAATACATCCGGGACCGCTCTCCGGGCCCATCATTGGCTTTTGGAAAATCGGATCGCTTGTGTGCACCGCGGCTTTCTTCACGGTGCAAAGCAGCAGCAGCGATCAGGGTCGCGGTGGCACACATGTTGCAAAATGACGGGCAGGCATCGTGCTGCGCCTCCAACTGCGCAATAGTTTGCAGAGCACGGATTAGGCCCGTCCGGTCCCGGACAACACCAACGTCGCGCGTCATGGTTTCGCGCAACTCCTGGATAGCCCTTGTCGTGTCTGGAGTCACCACATGGACAAACTGCAATGTAACGGGGTCGGCATTTGACACCACCGGAACGGAAGCCCCGATGCTTTCGGCGCAGATGCGCGCAAAGACAAGCGCCTCAAGCAGCCCGTTCGAGGCCAGCCGGTTGGCGCCGTGAAGGCCGGTCGAAGATGCCTCGCCGCAGACCCAAAGCCCGTCAAGTGTCGCGCGACCGTCAGTGTCGGTGGCAATACCACCCATGTGATAATGCGCTGCCGGTGCGACCGGGATCGGTTCGTTGACCGGGTCGATACCGTTGCGCGCGCAGTATTCAGCAACTGCCGGGAACAAGTCCGTTATCTTCGAGCCCAATGCGGTGCGGGTGTCCAGCATGGGTCGGTTGCCTGCCTGCACTTCGGCAAAAATCGCACGCGCAACAATGTCTCGCGGGGCAAGTTCTGCGTCCGGGTGAACGGATAACATGAACCGGTCACCCTTATTGTTGATCAGCGTTGCCCCTTCGCCGCGCAACGCCTCGGTTGCCAGCGGAGCCGGATCTTCACCAACATCCATTGCCGTCGGATGAAACTGAACGAATTCGGCGTCAGCAATAAGCGCACCAGCACGTGCGGCCATCCCGATGACCTGCCCGCGAATGCGTGCCGGATTGGTCGTCAAGGCATACAGCCCGCCAGAGCCACCCCCGGCAAGCAATACGGCAGGCCCGCAGATCGTAACAGGCTCGGACCCTGTTTCTGATGCGTCCTGAACCGTGACACCTGTCACCCGACCGTTTGATACGTCCAGCGCCGTGGCAAGGACACCTTCCAACACCTGAACCGAGGGTGTTTCATGCACCCGTTCGATCAGGGCAGCCATGATTTCACTACCTGCCTGATCCCCCTTCACCCGTACGACACGGGCGAAGCTATGCGCCGCTTCGCGTGACAACACATAACTGCCATCCTTGGAGCGATCGAATGGTGTGCCCAATGTCGTCAGGTCAAGGATATATTGCCGAGCCTCGCGCGTGACCAGATCAGCAACGGCCGGAACGACTATTCCCGCGCCAGCCTTGACGGTGTCCAGGCTGTGGCTTTCCGGGCTGTCAGACAAATCCATTGCCGCGGCCACACCGCCTTGCGCCCATGAGGAACTTGCACCTTCACCCAAAACATCCGGCGAAATCACAACCACTGGCCGCGGCGCGAGCTTAAGTGCTGCATAAAGCGCACCAATGCCTGCCCCCACTATAATGACGCGATCCGTGGTGACTTTGGTCATTTCAGATCAAATGCCGAGCTTGCGGGACAGATCGATCATCGCCTGAACGGATTTGCGCGCCTTTTCAGCCACATCTTCGGCGACCTCGACCTGCCCTTCCATCGTGTGCAGGGCGTAGAGGATCTTTTCAAGCGTGATCTTCTTCATATACGGGCACATGTTGCATGGCCCGACAAATTCGACCTCGGGCAATTCATCGGCAATGTTGGATGCCATTGAACACTCGGTGATCAGCATCGCCTTATTCGGCTTTTCATCATGCACGTATTTGATGATGCCGCTGGTCGAGCCGGAATAGTCTGCCTCGGCCACCACATCCGGCGGGCATTCAGGATGCGCGATCAGCCGTGTTCCCGGGTTCCATTCGCGGAAGTCGCGCAGGTCCTGTGCCGTATATTGTTCGTGCACAATGCAAGAGCCGGGCCAATACACCACGTTCTTGTGGCTTTGATTGGCAACATTTTGCGCCAGGTACTGATCCGGCGTCATGATGACCGTATCACTTTCCATGGCGTTGACGATCTGAAGCGCGTTCGAAGAGGTGCAGCAGATATCCGAAGCTGCTTTGACCTCGGCAGTGGTGTTTACATAGGACACAACCGGCGCGCCGGGGTATTTGGCGCGCATTTCATCGATTCCCTCAGCGGTGATCGATTCTGCCAATGAACAACCGGCTTCCATGTCGGGCATCAGCACAGTCTTCTGAGGGCTGAGGATTTTCGATGTCTCGGCCATGAAATGAACACCGGCCTGAACGATCACATCTTCTTCGACTTCACTGGCCTTGATCGCAAGCTGCAAACTGTCCCCAACGAAATCGGACACACCGTGAAAAATCTCGGGCGTCATGTAATTGTGCCCAAGGATCACGGCATTACGCTCTTTCTTGAGCGTATTGATGGCTCGCACGTAAGGCGCGTAGATTGCCCAATCTGGTGGGCTGACCACGCGATCCATGCGGGCAAACGTGTCTTTCATCTCATTGGCCAGTGCGGCCGATGGGGCAAGGTCATAAACGTCCGAAATCACCGAGCGGACATGTGCAATATCGAGCAACGGGTAGCCACCTTTGTCAGTTGCCTTCAACCCCACGGGGTTGTTGAACGGCTTAGCCCTAGCCGAAACAGCACCGGTTCGAAACTGGAAAATGTGACGTTAGCGCTAAGGCAAACCGACAAAACAAAGGTTGGCGTGGTAATCAGCCCAAAATGCCCGGCAATCGCAGCCCATGTTCGCGAGCGCAGGCTTTCGCGTCCTCGTACCCGGCGTCCGCATGACGCCAAACGCCTGACGCGGGATCATTCCAGAGCACCCTCTCCAATCGCTTGGCGGCGGCATCGGTTCCGTCTGCGCAGATGACGACGCCTGCATGCTGACTGAACCCCATGCCAACGCCACCGCCGTGATGCAGCGAAACCCAGGTCGCACCCGAGGCCGTATTGACAAGCGCATTCAGCAGCGGCCAGTCCGAAACAGCGTCCGAACCGTCCTTCATCGCCTCGGTTTCGCGGTTGGGTGAGGCAACAGAACCACTGTCAAGATGGTCTCGGCCGATGACGACCGGAGCTTTCAATTCGCCGTTTCTAACCATCTCGTTGAACGCCAGCCCGGCCTTGTGGCGATCTCCTAGCCCGATCCAACAGATCCGCGCCGGCAGGCCCTGAAACGCAATACGCTCCTGCGCCATGTCCAACCAGTTGTGCAGATGGGTATTGTCGGGGAACAGTTCCTTCATCTTGGCGTCGGTCTTGTAGATATCTTCAGGGTCGCCGGACAACGCGCACCAGCGGAAGGGACCGATACCCCGACAAAAGAGCGGGCGAATGTAGGCGGGCACGAAGCCTGGGAAAACAAAAGCGTTCTCCAACCCCTCATCCTGAGCCACCTGTCGGATGTTGTTGCCGTAATCCAACGTCGGCACGCCCGCGCTCCAAAAGTCCACCATTGCAGCGACGTGTTGCTTCATCGAAGCACGTGCAGCCTTTTCGACCGCCTTCGGGTCACTTTCGCGCTTGTCTTTCCATTGCGCCATGGTCCAACCAAGCGGCAGGTAGCCATTTACCGGATCGTGGGCACTGGTCTGATCCGTGACAATATCGGGGCGCATCCCGCCAGCTTGCATCCGAGCGTAAATTTCCGGGAAGATTTCAGCGGCATTTCCCAACAGACCAACGGATTTCGCTTCGCCTGCCTTGGTCCAGCGATCAATCATTGCCAGCGCTTCGTCCAGCGTCTCGGCTTTTTCGTCCAGGTATTTTGTACGCAAGCGAAAGTCGATGCTGTCCGGGTTGCATTCCACGGCCAGACAACAAGCCCCTGCAAAGACAGCGGCCAGAGGCTGCGCGCCGCCCATTCCACCCAGTCCCCCGGTCAGGATCCACTTACCTGTCAGGTCACCGCCATAGTGCTGACGCCCGGCCTCGGCAAAGGTTTCATAAGTGCCCTGCACGATGCCCTGTGTACCGATATAGATCCACGAGCCAGCGGTCATCTGGCCGTACATCATCAGACCTTTCTTATCGAGCTCGTTGAAGTGGTCCCAATTGGCCCAGTGCGGCACAAGGTTCGAGTTAGCGATCAATACGCGGGGTGCATCGCTATGGGTGCGAACAATGGCAACCGGCTTGCCGGACTGGACGATCAGCGTTTCATCCTCTTCCAGATCCTTCAGGCTGGCAACGATGGTGTCAAAATCCTTCCACGTCCGCGCCGCGCGGCCAATCCCGCCATAGACCACCAGCTCATGCGGGTTTTCGGCCACGTCCGGATGCAGGTTGTTCATCATCATCCGCAATGGCGCCTCGGTCATCCAGCTTTTGGCGTTCAGTTCTGGTCCGGTGGGCGGAAAGATGTCACGGGTGTTTTTGCGAGGATCGGTCATCGGGCAAGCTCCAATGCTGTGTCATTGAGGACGTCTAGAATGTCTTTCAACCAACGGCGGAGACGGTTGGCTTTGGCGGTGTCAAAAGTCCAGGGCGGCATTTCTGAGGTCAGGTAGGTCGACTGCGCCAGCTCCATCTGGATCGCGTGAATACAGTTATCCGGATGTCCGTAGTGGCGTGTCGTCCACCCGCCTTTGAAGCGCCCGTTCAAAACGGTGCTGTAAGGGGATGAAGAGGCGAACTCATGTGCAATTGTTTCGATTTCCAATGCACAGGTCATCCCGTTATTTGTGCCAATGTTCATGTTGGGCAATACGCCGTCGAACAGAAAAGGAATGCGGCTGCGGATTGAGTGGCAATCATACAGCACAGCGATGCCATGGATCGCCTTCACCCTCTCCAGTTCGGCCAGCAAAGCGGCGTGATATGGCGCATGAAATGCGTCACGCCGTTCAATGATATCTTTTTCAGTTGGAGGGATGTCCCAGATGTCCTGCCCGTCGAAATCCGTCAGCGGCACTAGGGTCGTCGTGTTCTGTCCAGGGTAAAGGGAAGTACCGCTCGGGTCACGGTTGGCGTCGATCACATAGCGATGAAAGGTGGCCCGGACCGTGGTAGCACCGGGCAAAAGCCCGTCGTAAAGCATGTGGATGTGCCAATCCGTATCTGCCAGCGCCCGACCCTGTGCATTCAGTTTGGCATCAATCGCCGCAGGCACATAGGTGCCCGTGTGAGGCAGCCCCAAAACAATTGGACTATCGCCCTGAACTACTTCGACTGGATCAGTCATGCGCCAAGCTCCGGCATGGCGACACCAGCGCCATCGGAAATCTCACCGCTTGCAATAAGGGCCGAGGCTGCTTCGATGTCATTTGCCATGTACCTGTCATCTTCCAACGCCGGTACAACAGAACGCAGACGCGCCATGACACCTTGAAGGCTTTCACTGGTTGGCAGCGGCGCGCGATATTCAACCCCTTGCGTTGCGCACAGCAACTCGACCCCCAGGATACGTTCCAGATTGGTCACCATTTGCCCCAGCCGCCGTGCGCCATGGGCGGCCATTGACACGTGATCTTCCTGATTGGCCGAAGTCGGTGTTGAATCCGTGACGCAAGGATTGGCCAGATGCTTGTTTTCGCTCATCAGTGCGGCTGTCGTGACTTCGGCAATCATCAGGCCAGAGTTCAAACCGGGGTTGGGTGTCAAAAACGGAGGCAAATCAAAGCTGAGCACCGGATCGACGATCAGCGCGATGCGTCGCTGCGCAATCGCCCCGATCTCGGCCACTGCCAGAGCAATCATGTCGGCGGCAAACCCGACCGGTTCTGCATGAAAGTTTCCGCCTGATACGATCAACCCGGCCTCGGCCAGAACCAGAGGGTTATCGGTGGCGGCGTTGGCTTCGGTTTCCAGTGTCACCGAAGCCTGACGCAGCACATCCATCGCGGCACCAACAACCTGCGGCTGGCAGCGGATGCAGTACGGGTCCTGAACTCGCGTATCACCGTCCCGATGGCTTTCGCGAATGACCGACCCAGCCAGTAGCGCGCGCATGGTTGCGCCCGCTTCGATCTGGCCCCGGTGACCACGCAAGGCGTGAATTTCGGGCTGCAAAGGCGCGGTAGACCCCATAATCGCATCAGTTGTCAGGGCTGAAGTGACCAAAGCGCTTTGCGCCGCCCGCCAAGCGCCGAAAAGCCCCGCCAGCGCAAACGCCGTAGAAAACTGAGTGCCGTTGATCAGCGCCAGACCTTCCTTGGGGCCAAGTTCGACCGGGGTCAAACCTGCCGCTGCCAGCGCGTCGCCGCCAGACATGAGGGTGCCGCCAAACTCGGCCTCACCCTCGCCCATCATGACGGCTGCCATGTGCGACAGCGGTGCCAGATCGCCCGAAGCACCAACAGACCCCTGTGCCGGGATTACCGGTGTCACCCCTGCGCCAAGCATCGCTTCCAGCAGGTCAATCAGTTCCAGCCGCACACCCGACGCGCCACGTCCGAGGCTGAGCAGTTTGAGTGCCATCATGAGCCGCGCAACAGCACGCGGGATCGCTGGTCCGACGCCACAGCAATGGGACAGGATCAGGTTGCGTTGCAGCGTCGCGGTATCCTCGGCCGCGATCTTGACGCTTGCCAGTTTTCCAAAGCCCGTATTGACCCCGTAAACGGCGGCTTCGCCAGTCGCCGCCTCAATGATGCGAGCGTGTGCCGCGGCTATCGCAGGCCTGCAATCCGGGTCCAGCCGAACGGCGCATTCCTGGCGGAATACCTGTTCCAGCTGCGCCAGAGAGACAGCGCCGGGAGTTAACGTCAGAGTGGTCAAAATGCGCCTCCGAATATGCGGGCGTGAAGGGGATTAAAACCGATGCGGTAGGCAAGCTCGGCCGGGTGAGTGACATTCCAGACAGCCAGATCCGCCCGCAGGCCCTGAACGATCCTGCCGCAGTCTCTCAGGCCCAGTGCACGCGCGGCATTCACAGTGACACCTTTCAACGCTTCCTCGGGGGTCATTCGAAACAAGGTGCATCCCATGTTCATCGCAAGCAAAAGTGATGTCATCGGAGCCGAGCCCGGATTGCAGTCGGTCGCAAGGGCCATTGGCACGTCGTACTTGCGTAGCAAATCAATTGGCGGTTGTTGCGTCTCGCGCAGGGTGTAGAAAGCCCCGGGCAGTATCACGGCCACCGTGCCTGCCACTTCCATGGCTTTGACACCGCTTTCGTCCAGATACTCGATATGGTCGGCAGACAGCGCACCAAAGCTTGCAGCAAGTTTCGCACCACCCAGGTTGGACAGTTGTTCGGCATGCAATTTGACCGGCAGTCCTAGTTCCTTGGCAACGTCAAACAGTGGCACCAGTTGGTCGGGCAGGAAGGCAATCCCTTCGCAAAATGCGTCCACTGCATCAACCAAACCCTCGGCATGAGCCGCGCGGAGGGTCGGAATGCAAATCTCTGCAATGTACGCCTCGGGCCGGTCTTTATACTCGGCGGGCACAGCATGAGCGCCCAGAAAGCTAGTTATAATGCGCACCGGGCGGCTTTCCTGCAGGGCCCGCGCGGCGCGCAGCATGGTCAGCTCAGTTTCACGATCAAGCCCATAGCCCGATTTGACCTCGATCACCGAGACCCCTTCGGCGATCATCGCGTCCACGCGCGGCAGGGCCTGCGCAATCAAATCCTCTTTATTGGCCGCACGCGTGGCTTTCACGGTCGAAATAATACCACCGCCCGCGCGGGCCACCTCTTCATAGCTGGCACCGTTAAGGCGCATCTCGAACTCAGCCGCGCGGTGGCCGCCATGCACTACATGGGTATGGCAATCGATCAGAGCCGGCGTCACCAACCGCCCGTCCAGCGAGGTTTGAGAGAACGTCGCGCATTCTTCCGGCAACTGCGTCTTCGGACCGACCCACGCGATCCGGTCCCCACGCACGACAATCGCCGCGTCTTCGATCAATCCGTATGCATCCGCACCAACCATGGTCGCGGCGTGCAGATCTGTGAACAGATGATCGTGGGTTTGCATTCGAATCCCTCTTCGGTGCAATTCTCTCTTTTCTGGTACAGGTCTTTATGGCATATGTCTATTCATAAAACCGGAGGTAGGGATGACGGTCATTTTCGCAAAACGGGCCTTTCTGGCAGCCGGTTGGGCAGAGAATCTGCGACTCGAGATCAAGAATGGTCGCATTGCCCGACTGACACCCAATGCTGTCGCGCAAATCGGCGACACCCTTGTCGACACTCTACTGCCCGCTTTGGCCAACCTTCACAGCCATGCCTTTCAGCGCGCCATGGCGGGAATGACCGAATATCGGCTGGCTGGCCGTGACAGTTTCTGGACTTGGCGCGAACTGATGTATCGCTTCACAGCCCACCTGAACCCTGACCATATTCAGGCCATCGCCGCGCAAGTTTATGTCGAGATGCAGGAGGCCGGATACGCCTCGGTCGGTGAATTCCATTATCTGCACCACCAACCGAACGGGCAACCCTATGACAGAATTTGCGAACTCAGCGACCGGATCATGGCCGCCGCCGCCGAGACCGGAATTGGCCTGACCCATCTGCCCGTGCTCTACAGCTATGCAGGAGTTGGGGAAAAACCGCTGGAGGCGGGGCAGAGACGCTTTGGAAATGATGTGGACCGTTTTTGCGAACTTGTCGCGCAGGCGCGGGATGCGCTCGGTAGTCTTCCCGACGACTGTCGCGTCGGCATCGCGCCACACTCCTTGCGCGCCACCTGTCCGCGCGATCTGGCGCAAGTTGTGGCATCACAAAGTTCCGGTCCAATTCATATTCACATTGCCGAACAACCCAGAGAAGTTGAGGAAGTTCAGGCTGGCCTTGGCGCGCGTCCGGTCGAATGGCTGCTGGATAATGCCCCGGTTGATTCCAACTGGTGCCTGATCCATGCCACCCACATGACTGACGAAGAGACTCGCGCCATGGCCCATAGCAATG
The DNA here is from genome assembly GCF_056542185.1 of Ruegeria sp. AE4. Lineage (NCBI taxonomy): Bacteria > Pseudomonadati > Pseudomonadota > Alphaproteobacteria > Rhodobacterales > Roseobacteraceae > Ruegeria > Ruegeria sp. AE4. Next base: position 138,647 of record NZ_JBQFZK010000007.1, read on the forward strand.
CCGTTGCCGGTCTGTGCCCGGTGACAGAAGCCAACCTGGGCGACGGGCCTTTCAACGGCCCTGTCTATCTGAGCGCAGGCGGCGCTTTTGGCGTGGGATCGGACTCCAACGTGTTGATTTCCATGACCGAAGAACTCCGCACACTCGAATACTCGCAACGACTGCGCGACCTGTCACGTAACGTGATGGTGGTCGGCGAAGGCTCGACCGGACAAACCCTTTATCGCGGCGCAGCTATGGGCGGCGCGCAGGCGCTTGGTCGCAATGCGGGGCAAATTACCGAAGGAATGCTGGCTGATCTCGTCGCCATCGACAGTCAGGCCCCTGCCCTTTGTGCACTACAGCCCCACCAGTTGCTGGATGGTTTAGTCTTTGCCGCCAAAGATAATGTCGTTACTGATCTTTGGTCCGCAGGCCGACACCAGGTTCAAAACGGGCGTCACATCCTGCGCGACAAAGTCGCGAACAACTACAAACAGGCAATAGGTGGGCTTCTTGCTGAGCTTTAGGTCCGGGTCTTATTGAAAATCACGCGAAGGATCTTAGAGCCCGCAGCCGGGCTGACCGTAACAGCGGCGTTCAGCGTCATTGCGTCTCCGGCAACCAGCTGCGTTTTGTCTGACATGTGGCCCATTCCCGAGACGACAAAGACGAACTCGCCCGCAGCCCCTTCGAATTCCTGATCATTTGCAAAAACGTTCACTACCACAACGACGATCTTTGGATCGTAGATCACATTGAGCGCACGACACGGCCCGCCCAACAGACGCGCATTCAGCGCGAGCGCTCCGTCGAACGAAACCGGCAGGAATGGTCGCACTGGTAAAACGCCACTATCGCCGAGCAAATCAAGCCCGGCGCCTTCGAAGATCGTGTGTACACGCGCCATGCCTGGAAATCGGGAAAATGGCCCATCCCGATCGATCCGGGCCACACTGATACGCCAGACGACGTGCTCGCCGACCCGCTTCGCGGCAAGTTCGGTTGTTACACCGCCACCATTGGCCCAAGGCGTAACCGCGCAATCCTGCAATCTTATAAGGTTCTGGGTCAAATTCTTTGCATCTCACCCTTAACATAGACATAATACTAATAAGTTCGAAAAAAATAGTGAGCACAATGTGAACGGGCAGAAAAACACCGGCTTCCAGGATGTCCGCGACGAAGTTTTAAATCGCATCCAGACCAGAATCTGGCCGCAAGGCAGCCTGCTGCCTACCGAACTGGAGCTTGCCGCCGAATTCGGTTGTGCTCGCGCAACTGTCAATCGCGCTCTGCGTGAACTCGCTGATCAGGGTATTGTTACACGGAAACGCAAAGGCGGCACGCGTGTGGTCACAACACCGGTCAAACAGGCCAGGCTGCCCATTGCAGTAGTCCGGCAAACCATTGAAGACATGAATGCAGAATACCGGTATGCGTTGGTCAGCCGTACGCTGATAGATTGCCCGGCATGGCTACAAGCCAAACTCGGACTGCCCGAGGGCACGCAAATTCTGCATTTGCGCTGTATGCACCATGCTGACAATCGCCCCTTCCAGTTCGAGGAGCGATGGATCAATACAGCCGCAGTACCGCACGTCATGAATGAGGACTTTCTGACCACCGGTCCAAACGAATGGTTGCTGGCCGAAGTTCCGTTTTCGAACGCCGAAATTGCCTTCTCGGCTGTTCCGGCGACCGGCCCGCTTCAGGATTTTCTTTCTGTTCCGCCCGGAACACCTTTGTTCCAGTTGGAGCGGACAACGTGGTTTCGAAAAACCCCGGTCACCTTTGTACGCATGACCTTTCATCAGGGGTATCAAATGCGGACAACCTACTGAGGCTTTTTCCGCTATTGGTGGTCCTGCCGAAAGCCAAATCTCGACCCGCCACCCCGCTTGTTTCAAATACGCACTACATCAAGTGCATGTGCATTCGGGTGGCCAAATTGCCCAGAACCCAGACGGTGCCAAGGATCATGATCATCAGAACCAGTGTCGAAAACAGCACCAGATGCAGATCTTCGCGGCTGCTGCGCCGACGGTCGATATGCAGGAAGTAGACAAGCTGCAACACAAGCTGCGCCAATCCAAGCAACCCGATGGCCAGGTAAATACCAACCGTTTCAATCCCATAAACCTGCGCTACGCCAAACATCGCCAAGGTCAGCAAAAGCGAGCCACCGTACCCGATCACATAGCGCCGACGCTCGCGACGATGCATTTCAGAGCGCTTATCCATAGGTCAGACCTCCGAAATACACGATGGTAATGATGCCAATCCAGATCAGATCGAGAAAATGCCAGAACAACGCCAGCCGCACCACGCGCGAGATAACCACATCCGTCATGCCCTTGACGCGTAGCTGGATACCCAAAACGATCAGCCAAAGGCATCCAGTCGCAACGTGCAGACCATGAAGCGGGACCAACCCAAAAAAGGCTGACAGAAAACCGCTGCGCTGCGGAATGCCGCCTTTTTCCGCCATGGCCATGAAGTCAAGCACTTCCAGCACCAGAAAACCAAGCCCCAGCACAAGAGTGACGCCAAACCACAAGACAATACGACCGCGCGGCAGATTGTACTTCAGCGCCAGCATGGCAAGACCCACTGTCAGGCTGCTGGTCAGCAGTATCAGGGTTTGCGCAAAAACACTTTTCAGATCAAACAACTCGTGCGGGCCGGGACCACCTGCCTGTGCATCGATCATTGTTATGTAAATCGCAAACATGAGGCCGAAATAAACCAGATCGCTCATCAAGAAGACCCAGAACCCAAAGGTGACAACCTCGGTCGCCTTGTGGGCACTGGCGTGATGTTCTCCAAGATTGATACCGGGATAACTGTGAGTGGGCGCGCGCTTCATGTCGCCACCTCCAGATCCGGGCGGGAAAGGCCGCGGTTTTCCGAAGAAGTTTCAGAGGCGCGATCAACCGCCGCTTCGCTGTGGACCAACGCCAACCAAGCTTCGTGATCCCTTCGCACCTCTTCCGCGGGGATGGTGAGTTCTGTACTGTCATCAAATGTCCAGATGATCACCGCAAGGATCATCAAAACCGTCATTATCGCGGCAAGCCACCAGATCCACCAGACCAGCGCAAATATCCATATGCCGCTGAGAACACACAGGACAAAGCCAATTCCCGTGTTTCGGGGCAGTTCGATATCTTCATAAGCGTCTGGTGTTGGATAGGCCGTTCCTTTTGCCTTCTGTGCCGTGAATTCATCCCGATCCGTAACCTTGGGGATGATCGCAAAGTTGTACGCGGGAGGCGGTGAAGGGATAGTCCATTCCAATGTGCGACCATCCCAGGGATCCCCAACAGGAACGCGGGTTTGGTCGCGGTCACGAATGCTGACCCATAGCTGGATCAGTACCGAGAACAATCCACAGGTAATAACTATTGCTCCGATGATGGCCACAATCATGAAAGGGTGGAAAGACGGATCGCTATAGCTGAAAGAGCGGCGTGGCATGCCCAATAGCCCGACGAAATAGAGCGGCATGAATGTCAGCAAAAACCCCCCGGTCCAGCAAAAGACAGAAACCCGGCCCCAGAATTCGTTCAGTCGGAATCCAAAGGCCTTGGGGAACCAGTAATTGTATGCCGCCAACAATCCGAACAACACGCCAGGCAATAACGCGTTGTGGAAGTGAGCCACCAAAAACAGCGTATTGTGAACCTGATAATCTACGGTTGGATTTGCCAGGATCACACCGCTCAACCCACCGATGGCAAACAGCATCAAAAATGACAACCCATAGAGCATCGGCACCGAGAACCGAATGCGTCCCCGCCACAACGTCGCCATCCAGTCATAGACTTTCACGCCGGTTGGGATGGCAATCAGCATGGTCGCAATACCAAACACCGCGTTGATCAGCGCGCTTTGACCCATGGTAAAAAAGTGGTGCAGCCAGACCGTGAACGACAACACTGCGATCGACATGGTCGCAATAACAAGCGAGTTGTAGCCATAAAGCCGTTTGGCCGAGAAGGTCGCAAACACCTCGGAATAGATGCCATAAGCAGGCAAAACCAGCAGGTAAACCTCGGGGTGGCCGAACAACCAAAACAGATTGGCATAGTTCATCATGTTGCCACCGAGGTCGTTTGTGAAAAAGTGGAAATCAAGATAGCGATCAGCGGCAAGCATCAGCGCGGCGACACCCAAAGGCGGCATAGCAAAGACGATCAGGATCGAACTGCAAATGATTGTCCAGCAATACATCGGCAGCCGCATGAACGTCATGCCCGGCGCGCGCAACTTGTAGATCGTAACGGCAAAATTGATACCCGTCAGCGAGGTGCCAATGCCCGAAACAACGATGGCCCAGATCCAGTAATCCGGTCCAACACCGGGATTGAACGCTGCGCCGGTATACGGTGGATAGGCTGTCCAGCCGCCGGTCGAAAACTCTCCAATCACCAGCGACACCATCAGCATCATGCCTGACGAAACCGTAAGGCCCAGACCAATCTGGTTTAGTCGCGGGAACGCCACATCGCGCGCGCCGATCATCAGCGGGACAATGTAATTCGCAACACCAAAGACAAAGGGAACGGCAACAAAGAAGACCATGATTGTGCCGTGAGTGCTGAAAAGCTCGGCAAAATGTTCGGCTTCGAGGAAACCGTCGCCGGGCCCGGAAGCCTGCTGCGCGCGCATGACAACGCCTTCAAGCACACCGCGCGCCAGCATCACGATGGCAAAGACGATATACATGATACCGATCTTTTTGTGATCGACGCTGGTCAGCCAATCGCGCCACAGGGGTGTCCACAGACGAAACCAGCTCAGCAATCCTACGACAACAACAACGCCAATAATCACAACAGCTGCGGCTGTATTGGCCACAATCTCATTAGTATTTGGGTTCTGGATCAACCCGGCAATCGGAAAAGCGTCCCAACTCAGACGCCCGAAGAAACCTGTCTCGGTCGGCGTCATTTTTGCGCCTCCTGCCCAAATGATGCAGTTCCAGGCTGTAGATCGATGGGCAGCGGCTGACCGCTGTGGTAGCGGCTCAGGATATTCCGGAACAGATCGTCTTTTATTGTGAAGTAGAGCGCATCATCCGGCATCCGAGATGTTCCCAAAGCGGCCTGAACTTCATCCCTGTCGGTCCGCATGGCCAGTTTCCGATACGTTGCCACATCTAGTTGGATGCTGTTGTTACGCACTTTTTCGACCCAAGCGTCGAAATCCTCATCACTCATTGCGATGGTGCGGAACTTCTGCTTGGTAAAGCCCCGTCCGTTGTACTGAGTGTTTTCACCCTGCATCACTTCCGGCGCATCCGCGACAAGATGTAACTGGGTGGTCATGCCCGGCATCGCATAAATCTGTCCGGCCAGCGCGGGTATCATAAACGACTGCATCACGGTATCGGTTGTCAGCGTCAATGCAACTTGCCGCTTTGTCGGAATTCCGAACTCTCCTACAGTGGCGACCCCAAGATCGGGGTACAGAAACAGCCACTTCCAATCCAGACCGACAACCTGAACCCGCAGCGCCGGATCTTCACCAAACGGTGCCGAATACGGGTCAAGCCGATGCGTCGCCTTCCAAAGGTAAAAAGACAGCAAGGCCACGATTATGACAGGCACACCCCACATTACAAATTCCAGCTTTGCCGAGAAATCCCAATCCGGCGCGTAGGGCGCAATGCGGTTGCTCCGGCGGCGATACCGAAACGCTATTATCGGGACCAGCACCAATACCGGGATAACGGCCAGCAGGATCAATACGGTCGCCCGAAGCAAATGCGTTTTCTGAACTGCCGCTATTGGGCCTTCCGGGTCCATAAAGCTGTCGCTGGCCAAAGCTGGTTGCGCCGAAACGATCAACAGGAGCACAACGACAAGCCTGAGCAAGGATGGATTGGACGAAATGACTTGTGCCACAGCTGACTGTCCTCTCCTCATCTCAATCCCATGCAACTATCGGCAAGCGGGTGAATTTTCTCAAGAGTTTTTCCGAACCGGGGATTGCCATCCTCAATTTTCTTTCAACTTTGGGTGTAAACGGCGACGGGTCGCGCGGCATCTTCCCGTTGACTTGCAAGGCCAGTCGGGACAGATAAATCGTCAATGCGTATTTTGCTGTTCACTCTAGGATTGATCATTCTGTCCCAGACCGCACTGGCACAGGATCGTGCAGCAATTGAACGCCAGTTTCAGTCGTGGTTGTTGGAGACGATCTGGCCGCAGGCGCAGGCCAAAGGTGTTTCGCGCAACACACTGCAACAGGCGTTTTCCGGTGTTACTCTGTACTGGGACCTGCCTGATCTGGTTCCCCCCGGACATAAACGCAAAACGCCCAAGGCGCAAAAACAAGCCGAGTTTGGATCGCCCAGCCGGTATTTCAATCCGGGGTCAATTCAGGGCGCAACGTCTATCGGGCGCAGGATGGCGAGGCAACACTCTGCGATTCTTGCGAAAGTCGAAAGCAATACAGGCGTTCCTGCTCGCATCATTCTGGCAATCTGGGGCAGAGAGAGTGGCTATGGGCAGGTGCCGATCCGCCATGATGCGTTCAGGGTTTTGTCGACCAAGGCATTCATGAGCACGCGCGCGGACTACTTCACGGCCGAGCTTATCGCGGCTCTGCAAATCGCGGAAGCAGGACCCCTGCCAGCCCGGCAAATGAAAAGCAGTTGGGCAGGCGCGTTAGGACAACCCCAATTCATGCCATCAAGCTATTTGACTTACGCCGCAGATGGCAACGGCGATGGACAGGTCGATATCTGGGGGTCATCCGATGATACAATCACATCGATTGGCAACTACCTGAAACAGCACGGCTGGCTCCCCGGGCGTGACTGGGGTTTCGAAGTGTCTGTGCCGGCAACCGTTTCATGTGCATTGGAAGGACCTGATCAGGGGCAGTCAATCCAGCAATGGGAAGCGATGGGCATAAACCGGGTCTCGGGCAAACCTTTTCCAGCCCACGAGTTGAAGGGGGCAGGTTACCTGATGATGCCGGCAGGACGATTTGGTCCTGCTTTTCTGGTCACTCCGAATTTTTACGTTTTGAAGGAATACAACAAAAGCGATCTGTATGCTTTGTTCGTCGGCCACGTCGGTGACAGAATCCAATTTGGAAGCGGCGATTTTAAAGGGCAATGGGGCAAGGTCGGCGGCTTGTACCGTTCTGATATAGCAAAAATGCAGGGCGCGCTGGAAAGCTTGGGGTACGATGTTGGAGGCGTTGACGGCTTGCCAGGTTTCAAAACCCGTCGATCCATAGGCAGATGGCAGGAAACGAAGGGTGTTGCACCCACCTGTTTTCCCGAAACCTCGATGACAACGAAACTGGTCCGATAAGGCGCCAAGCATGCGTTGAACGGTCCCTCGCGACTTGCTTGAGCATCTTATCGCCAGTCGCAACAGACCGCCGTTATCACCAATCTTTGCGGTTCTGGCCATATTGTTGCCCATTCGAAAACGGACTTGATGCGTCAGATCATGTATTTCCAAGAAGCTCGGATGTTTGCCGACGGGTTACTTGTGCACATAAGACACGTTACTTGACGCAGTTTGCGACTAAGCGAGCCGTGTTAATTTCAGTTGCACAGTCCCTGCCATCTAAATTCTTTTCGGCCGCGCAGTCCTAAACTACTCGTCATAACAAGGCGCTATGCCCATCCAAAGAAAAGTATGCAGGACTCCGTCCGGGAGTTTTTCAAGGCGACCGACGCCGCTCCAAACATATCAACTTTCCGTGAACGACAAATCGTCGTCAGATTTTTAGCACAGAGTTATAGCGGAAGGGTCTCTGGGAACTGTGGTTCAGGCCTTGTATACAGTAAACACCGGAGTCGGCTTTTGACTCATCTGGACCGAGGTGGCACGATTTGGTCAATAACGGCCGGCACACCGGGCATGATTGATTGACGCGGTTTTGAAGACTAAGAGGACATTCCGGATGTTTTCTGCTTTTCCGGCCAAGTTTTGTTTTGAGAGGCACCATGACACGCAAAGTCACCAAAGCAGTTTTTCCAGTGGCGGGAATGGGAACCCGGTTTTTGCCGGCAACCAAATCTGTTCCGAAAGAGATCATGACGTTGGTGGATCGCCCGCTGGTGCAATATGCAATCGATGAAGCGCGCGCCGCTGGTATCAAAGAGTTCATCTTTGTGACTTCTCGCGGGAAATCCGCGCTTGAAGATTACTTTGACCACAACCTTGTCCTCGAACAGGAACTAATGGCCAAGGGCAAAAACAAGCTTCTCGATATCTTGAACAAGACGAATATGGAAAGCGGCGCGATTGCCTATATCCGCCAACACAAAGCCCTGGGGTTGGGGCATGCTGTATGGTGTGCACGCCGTTTGATAGGCGATGAACCTTTCGCCGTAATGCTGCCTGACGATGTGATTGCTGCAGATAAACCATGTCTGCAACAAATGGTTGAAGCCTATGAGGAAACGGGCGGCAACATGGTGGCAACGATGGAAGTTTCACCAGAAAAGACCAGTTCGTACGGCGTGCTTGATGTCGTCGACAGTATCGGCCCGGTCATTCCGGCCAGGAGCATGGTCGAAAAGCCTGAACCATCGAAAGCGCCATCCAATCTGGCGGTTATCGGGCGCTATATTCTTCGACCTTCTGTGTTGAACAACCTGAACGCAATGAAAACCGGAAGCGGCGGTGAAATCCAACTGACTGATGCAATCGCCGAGGATATCGCATCCGGCGTGCCCGTTTTTGGCTACAAGTTCGACGGGCAGCGTTTCGATTGCGGTTCAAAATCCGGTTTTCTGCAAGCGACAGTTTCCTTTGCCCTTGCCCGTGACGACCTGCGTGATGATCTGAGCCAATATCTGAATGACATTGTGGCAACTGGAAAAGCAGCCCAGTAGCTACGGGATCTTCCATTCCACAAAAAAAGAATTGAGCAATATCGTTGGTCATCAGCAATTCAGGGGCACGTGTATGAACAGAACGGTCTATCCAGTCATCCTGTGTGGTGGTTCCGGAACGCGTTTGTGGCCCCTGTCGCGCAAAAGCTATCCCAAGCAATTCGTTCCACTTGTCGGAAAAACCAGTCTGTTACAGGATTGTGCCGACCGGATGCTTGGACCCTCGCATACGCCCTATGCCAAACCACTGGTTCTCACCAACGAAGCCTTTCGGTTTATTGTACCTGAACAGCTGACCGCTATTGGGATCGACCCCGGTCCGATTCTGATTGAGCCTGAAGGGCGAAACACGGCCCCTGCCGTACTGGCGGCTGCGTTGTACCTTGCCTCACGTGATCCGGATGCCATCATGCTGGTCGCGCCTTCAGATCATGTGCTTCCAAACAAGGCCGCTTTTCATCAGGCCGTCGCCACAGGCGTGCGAGCAATTGCCGAACGAAGCGATCTGGTGACATTTGGCATCACGCCCACTCGACCCGAAACCGGGTATGGCTACTTAAAGCTGAACGACGCCCCAGACGCGTCCGGGGGTGCAGTTCGCTTGGATCGGTTCGTGGAGAAACCGGATTTGGAAGCCGCGCAGGCGATGGTGAAAGATGGCAGTTACCTGTGGAATTCCGGCATCTTCCTGTTTGCGGTACGTGACATCGTTGCAGCATATGAAAAATACGCAAGCACCCTTGTTGCACCTGTCCAACAGGCCGTCGACAACGCAAAGACAGATTTGGGGTTCCTAAGATTGGACCCTTCGGCTTGGGCTGACGTCGATGACATCTCGATCGACTATGCGGTCATGGAAAAAGCCCCCAACCTTAGCGTGGTTCCGTATTCCGCAGGTTGGTCGGATGTTGGAAGTTGGACGGCTGTTCAAGAATTGTCAAACCCTGATGAAAACGGCATCGCGACATATGGGGAAGTAACCACAATCGACTGCCGCAACGTTCTGATACGATCAGAATCACCTGCGCAGGAAGTGGTGGCAATGGGGCTTGAGAACATTATCGCAATTGCGATGCCAGATGCTGTGCTGGTTGCTAGCATGGATAAAGCTCAGGACGTCAAGCAGGCTGTCGCTGCCTTAAAGGCTAAAGAGGCCAAACAGGCTGATACGCTTCCGGTCGATCACCGCCCCTGGGGCTGGTTTGAGAGCCTCGTGATCGGTGACAGATTTCAGGTCAAGCGAATCCATGTGCATCCTGGCGCAGCGCTCAGCCTGCAGTCCCATCACCATCGGTCCGAGCATTGGATTGTGGTTGAGGGCACCGCCAAGGTCACAATCGATGATCAGGAACGGTTGGTTAGCGAAAATCAGTCTGTCTATATCCCGCTGGGTGCCGTGCACCGGATGGAGAACCCTGGCAAAGTGCCCATGGTTTTGATCGAAGTGCAGACCGGCACCTATTTAGGCGAAGATGACATCATTCGATATGAAGACATTTATGCCCGGGACTAAGCGGCGACATAGTTCTCCATAGGCCATACTCGGGTCGGCTTGTCCCCGGGGATACTCAAGTTAACAGATTATTTCCTGTGCGGTCGGCCGGGTCAGACGGGATTGACGCGTCTTACGGCAGAGTGGCGCGCAACCGACTTTCGGACCGACAGCCACAGGAGGACCCTCGTGTCAATGACCTCACCCAGATTGCGCCTGCCTTTTCTACAACCTTCGCAGGCTCAAAAGCACGTCACCCACAACGAGGCACTGCGACAGCTTGATCTGGTCGTTCAGCTAACAGTTCAGACGACCAATGCCAGCACCCCGCCCGTTGTCCCCGAGCAGGGTGATATCCATGCTCTGGGCGTCACCCCCACCGGGGACTGGGCCGGACATGCAGGAGAGCTTGCCGCATGGCTGGACAACGCCTGGCATTTCTTGACCCCGTATGCGGGCTGGCGCGCCTGGGACGAGGCCACTGGTGAACTGAAGATCTGGAATGGGTCTGACTGGCTGCCCTTGCCCGTCAATACTCAGAACCTGAATGGTATTGGGGTGGCAACAAGTTCGGACGCTACGAATCGCTTGTCTGTCCGAAGCCCGGCAACGCTTCTGAGCCATGAGGGCGGCGGGCATCAGCTGAAGATCAACAAGGCGGGTGCCAGCGATACAGCATCGCTGGTGTTTCAGTCGAACTGGACCGGTCACGCTGAAATGGGGTTATCCGGAAGTACGGGGTTTTCAATCAAAGTGTCCCCTGACGGAGGTACCTGGACGGAAGCTCTGACTTTTGACCCCGCGACCGGAACAGCGGCTGGTGCGGCTGTTCAGGGCGATGCGACGGATACCACTTCGGGTCGCTTGATGCGTGCCGACTACGGTTATGGGCCGGGTAACCTTCTGGGGTCGGTATCAGAAGTTGGCGGTATACCAACCGGTGCGGTCATAGAGCGCGGAAGTAACACCAATGGCGAATTTACACGTTTTGCCGATGGAACCCTGATCTGCACCGCCGCGTTGCTTCCTGTCGCATGCACGGCCGCGGAAGGCGTATTGTTCGCAAGCGCTGCAATGACGTGGAACTACCCAGCGCCATTTTCCTCTGCGCCAAGCGTTAGTGGCAGCGCTGGAGCCAATAATCGTTTCATCGGGTTTGATGTGCCCGGAAACACTCAAGCCACGTGCAAAGCCCTCTCTGTAACTTCGGATACAGCGGCTTTTTCACCAAGTGTCATCGCCATAGGGCGCTGGTTCTGAGCACAGCTGCCGCCTGAACTGTGGTTCGGGCGGTTTTTTTGCGTCGTCGGTCCATTTCTATAGCAATCGCCAATTCCATTGGACCCGCCACAGCCGCCTTGCTCCGGGCGGAAAGTGGGCGGCGCAACACCGCCCGCTTAGTGGCTGTTTATTACTGGTCCATGCCCAGAATTGTATCATTTCAGCTGACAATGGACGTGATTCAACAAGTTCTGCGCAGCACGACGGATTGTAAAAACTCTGTTCCCGCGCATATTGCCTCAAAAACAACAAGAAAACATGGGAACTCAGCAACCATACCTGTAAATCATTGAAACCGGCGCCGGATTCTTCGATTGTGCCCGCGCCGTTGATAGTAATTGGTACAAAAGGATTTGGCAGATGCGCATTGCAATGATCGGCACCGGGTATGTGGGCCTTGTTTCCGGTGTGTGTTTCTCGGACTTCGGTCATGATGTGATTTGTGTTGATAAGGCTGAGCAGAAGATCGATATGCTCAAAGCCGGACAGGTGCCTATTTATGAACCGGGTCTGGACGTGCTGATGGCGCGAAACGTCGCGGCTGGCCGCCTGAGCTTCACAACCGATCTTGCAGCCGCAGTGGACGGCGCGGATGCTATCTTTATTGCAGTTGGAACGCCAACCCGGCGTGGAGACGGCCATGCGGATCTGACCTATGTGATGGCAGCGGCGGAAGAAATCGCTCAGGCTGTCACCGGGTATACTGTTATCGTCACAAAATCGACTGTTCCCGTCGGAACAAACAGAAAAGTGCAGGAGACAGTCAAGGCCGCTAACCCCCTGGCCGAATTTGACGTGGCTTCGAACCCTGAATTCCTTCGCGAAGGCGCGGCAATAGACGATTTCATGCGCCCGGACCGCGTTGTGGTCGGCGTCGAAAATGACCGCGCTGCCGAGGTGATGGCAGAAATTTACCGCCCTCTTTACCTGCGCGACTTCCCGATCCTGACCACCGATCTGGAAAGCGCCGAGATGATAAAATACGCCGCCAACGCGTTTCTAGCGACCAAAATTACCTTCATCAATGAAATCGCCGGGCTATGCGAAAAAGTTGGTGCGGATGTCAAAGAAGTATCGCGTGGCATTGGCCTTGACGGGCGAATTGGCAACAAATTCCTGCATGCAGGACCTGGCTACGGTGGTTCATGTTTTCCAAAGGATACCGCCGCGTTGGCCCGGATCGGGCAGGACCACGCGCATCCGATGCAAATCACCGAGACCGTCATCCGCGTGAATGACGAAATCAAGAAACGGATGATCGAGAAAATTCGAGACGCATGTGACGATCATGTCAACGGCAAGACCGTGACGGTTCTGGGTGTCACGTTCAAGCCCAACACGGACGATATGCGCGACGCACCTTCGCTGTCCATCGTCCCCGCCCTGATTGGTGGTGGCGCAACGGTTCGCGTTGTTGACCCTCAGGGAAAATCTGAAGGAGAAGCGCTTTTGCCGGGCGTCGAATGGTGCGACGATCCGTATATCGCCGCACAGGGCGCGGATGTTGTTGTGCTGCTGACGGAATGGAATGAGTTCCGCGCGCTGAACCTTTCCGAAATTGCAGCATCTATGAACACAGCCAGGATGGTTGACCTGCGCAACATCTACTCGAAAACTACAGCGCTGAAATCGGGGTTCGAAACCTACGTCGGTGTTGGACGCTGAAAGCGCCCGTCCATTCTTACCGTTTCGCAAGTGGTTGACGGGTCATAGTGCAGCTGTCCAAACCCGGTAACGGCCTTGGCCCGTGACTTCACGCACCAGACCTCTCCGGGTGAACAGGTCGAAATTCCGCTGAACCGCCGCGCGCGAAGAATTGGTCAAGTCTTCCGCAAGCGGGGCCGAGACCATTGGCCACGCCGCCAGAGCATCAATCAGTCGTGGTGGGGTGCGGCCGCTCATATCTTGCGTCGCGTCGCGGGCCTTGCCCTCCCAGACACTGATCCTGTCGAGGTGCAGCAAGGCCGCAAGAACCGCTTGCCCGGCGCCCTGTATCCAAGACCCCAACTTGTCCGTCGGCCCACCCGTTCCGCGCAACGCACCCGGACCAGACAACGCCAGAGGCATGAACATTGCGCCGCCCCGCCCCATCGAAGCCGCGTGACGCGCAGCGATAATTGCCGCCTCGGTGTCTTGTCCGACGCCCTGCGATATAGCTCGCCAAGCATGAAACGCGATCGCCGATTGTGTCACCGGGTGCAGCCTTTCCGCATTCTGCATGACTTCGGCCAGATCAACGATCGCTTCGGGCGTCGCATCAGAGCCCTGAGCCAGACGGTCAAGAAACGCGGTCAACCCGCTTTCCCACCCGCCACTAGCAGGGCCTGCGCCTGAGCTCAGACGGCGTACGGCCCAACCTGCCCGAAACAGCGCCTGCACGTCATCGTGGGTCGCGCCTATCCTCAGACCCGTCCACAAAGCCAGGCGGTCCACGCTGACCCGATCCCCTGTCCACCACCCCAGATCGGACGTTTCCATAAGTGCCAAACGGTGCGTCCACCCCTCAGGCCCCGAACGCAGCCGCTCGTCCAGAGCACCAAAGGTCAGGGCAAGATCAGCAAGCTCTGCCGACAGTTCTGATTGTGCCGAATGCCAATCGCGCGGATCGAATAACGGGCGCTGATCTGATCGGGGACCGGGCAGAAAGAAATCTTCCTCCACGTCCTGGTCCGGGGGCAAAAACCAGGGATCATCCTCTTCTGCCGGATCGCCGTCATAGATGCTGGCTGGGCCAAGGTCATCGACCTCGTCTTCTGGAAGGGGCATGGTTTTTTTCGACGTCATACCCGGCATTCTTCGGGCATTTGCAACAGTTCACAAGGGTTTTCCATCAGCCCGAGAATGTGCGGGTCAACACTTCCAGTTCGTTGCTTAAATCCGTGTGTGGGGAATTGCCCAACAGCATATATCCATAACCGCCCTGCTCCCACTTTGCAGTTGCCAAACCGCTCAACACCGTTTGTTGGACTTCGGTATTTGGGGCATTCGGTCCTTGGCGAATGACACAGAAGGCAAGTGGTCGACCCTGATCATCGGCAAAAACCACTTGGATCAAGGGCTTGCCTTTGAAGGAAAGAACCTGCGCCCGCTTCAGCTCCAGCCCTGGCAAGGCTTCCAGTGTTTCCTGATTCAGCGTTCGTCCCAGTTCGGCTTCGGCCATTGCAAATTGCTTGGCCAGCGACGCGTCCGAACTGTCCAGCGATGCAATCGTTTCCGGCACGTAAAGTGATTGATAGATCGCGGCCTGCTGGGCCCAGCTTAAATCTGCTGGCCGGGTGGCCCAAAATGTTACGGCGACGGCTGCAAATGCCGCGCTGGCAGCTACCGCAACAAGACGCAGAAACCCGTTATTGGCGGGCCGCGTCGTTATTTCCGGAAGGTCCACCTTCGGCGCTTCAGCGGGCAGGTTCTCAAAAACATCCCGAACAACAGGCGCAAATGGATCCAGCGCCATCAGACGATGTTCCAGCGCAGCGTCATCTTCAACCGCAGCCTCAATGGCGCGGGTCTGAGCCTCATCCAGGCTGCCTTCCAGATACGCTAGAAGCGTCTCGTCGGAAAACGTCATTTGCCACTCCGTCGCGCGGTGTCCGCTGCATCAATCTGCATCACGGTTTTAAGTTTCTGCCGGGCATTCGAAAGCCGGCTCATGATCGTGCCAATTGGAACCTCCAACAAGGCAGCGGCTTCGCGGTAACTGTACCCCTCAACGAAGACGAGCATTACCGCTTCACGCTGTGCCTCTGGCAACTGCATCACTTGAGTAAACACTTCAGCCGCGAAAATATTCGTTTCTGTATCCGGTCCCGTTGCAACCAGATCCGCTTCGGGGGTCACCGACAGCGCCTGCGCGCGCCGAACCGACCGTGAACGCAGCTCATTCAGCCAGATCGACCGGCAGATTGTCATCAACCAGCTGTCCAGTCGGTTGTGCGACGTCACCTGATGATGTCGTTCAAGCGCGCGCAAACATGTGGCCTGCAACAAATCGTCAGCTACATCCGAGGCGCCCGATAATGCCAGCGCAAACCGCCAGACACGCTTTGAATGCGTCTGAACCGCATCGCGGACGGCTTGTTCAGAAGTCATCTCAGCTCTCATCGAATGATCGCGACCTGCTTGTGTTTCTCAATCACGGACCGGACCCGCAAGGGCAGAGTTGTCATATTTAGCGGTGAAATGAAACGAAACTCCTGCGCCATGCAGTCACGTTTGCGTCTGTAATTGTTGCAGCGCCTGTTTCTGCAACCAACTTGGCGTTGGATATTGGCCGTTTGCGACGATTGTTTTGGTTGTGGGTTTGGTGGTGAGGTCTTATTTAGCGTGTTTGGATGTTGGGATGGGTTGGTCTGCCGCA
The DNA here is from genome assembly GCF_056542185.1 of Ruegeria sp. AE4. Classification (NCBI taxonomy): domain Bacteria; kingdom Pseudomonadati; phylum Pseudomonadota; class Alphaproteobacteria; order Rhodobacterales; family Roseobacteraceae; genus Ruegeria; species Ruegeria sp. AE4. Next base: position 154,628 of record NZ_JBQFZK010000007.1, read on the forward strand.
GGGTAGCATCAGCCCTTTA